>NZ_JBWDNV010000008.1:0-420490 GCF_056269375.1 Paenibacillus sp. J22R56 | reverse complement strand
TTTCCCAATTAGTAAGACCCCTTGAAGACGACGAGGTTGATAGGTTCGGGGTGGAAGCACAGCAATGTGTGGAGCTGACGAATACTAATCGGTCGAGGGCTTATCCTAAAAAGACTTAAGGAGTTTTAAACTTTCGCATCCAGTTTTCAAGGCTCAAGCTTTGAATGTATTCCCTGATAGCTCAGTTGGTAGAGCACTCGACTGTTAATCGAGTTGTCACAGGTTCGAGTCCTGTTCGGGGAGCCATTTGCTCTCATAGCTCAGTAGGTAGAGTGCATCCATGGTAAGGATGAGGTCACCGGTTCGATCCCGGTTGAGAGCTCCAGTAGAAGTTTTTGTAAGGCCCGTTGGTCAAGTGGTTAAGACACCTCCCTTTCACGGAGGTAACAGGGGTTCGAGTCCCCTACGGGTCACCATAATTTCTTTTGTGTTGGTGGAAGTAAATTGCCTGTGGAGGCTTAGCTCAGCTGGGAGAGCATCTGCCTTACAAGCAGAGGGTCGGGGGTTCGATCCCCTCAGCCTCCACCATTACAGCTTTGGGGATTAGCCAAGCGGTAAGGCAACGGACTTTGACTCCGTCATTCCAAGGTTCGAATCCTTGATCCCCAGCCATTTATTACGAGCCATTAGCTCAGTTGGTAGAGCACCTGACTTTTAATCAGGGTGTCGAAGGTTCGAGTCCTTCATGGCTCACTTTTCTTAATAAGTTTCACCCATGCGCGTATGGCGGAATTGGCAGACGCACCAGACTTAGGATCTGGCGGGCAACCGTGGGGGTTCAAGTCCCTCTACGCGCACCATACTTAACACTCAACCTTCAGGAGATGTCCTGAAGGTTTTTTTGTGCTACATTGTAGCCATACGACTTAAGGAATGAGGGAGAATAATGATGAATGAAATGATAGGTTTACTGAAGCAGCATCGCTCCATTCGGAAGTTCACGAAGGATCCGGTTACTGCTGAACAATTGGATGCGATATTAACGGCAGCACAACAGGCGTCGACCTCAAGCAATATGCAGGCATATTCGGTTATTGGTATTACTGATAAGGAACTTCGCAGTGAGCTGGCAAAGCTTGCAGGCAATCAAGCTTATATAGAAGAGAGTTCTGTTTTCCTCGTCTGGTGTGCGGATCTATACCGCTGGGAACAAGCGGCTAAGCGGCATTATGATGGGGAAATACTTAGTACAACAGAAAACTTCATTATTGGAACAGTAGATGCTGCTCTGGCCGCTCAGAATGCTGCTGTTGCCGCGGAGTCACTTGGGCTCGGTATCGTGTATATTGGCGGCATACGTAATCAACCAGAACAAATATCTGAGCTCTTAGAGCTTCCTCAGCATGTGTATCCGGTGTTTGGCATGTGTATTGGTGTTCCAGATCAATCTCCGCTTGATCGACCACGGTTGCCACTTTCAGCTGTTTATTACGAGAATAGCTATAATACGAGTACTATAGATTCAAATATTGATGCTTATGACGAGACGATGAGCAATTATATGAAGGCTAGGTCAAATGGAAAGGCAGGCACAACCTGGTCGCAGGCTATGGCAGCCAAGGCAGGGCCAGTACGTATGCATATGCGCTCCTTCCTACAGAAGCAAGGATTCGAGCTCGAATAAGTTTATGTGCCTATCGTGAACCGAAAACTGACTGTCAATGCATGTGGACAAGTATCACATTTCTGTCATTGACATCTCATCTGAGAACGATTATCATTATACCTAGTTAATTGATAATTGTTATCACGGATGCGCAGTTAGCGCATAATAACTGAAACGGGCCGCTTTACGGCATCGGAAGGAGCGTGCAGGTCACATGATTCGTCTTACGACTTCGAATCTCGACATTGCTTATGATGATCGTCTCATCGTTCAAAATTTAAATATTGCTATTCCTCAAGGTAAGATTACAGCCCTTGTAGGATCCAATGGATCGGGCAAATCGACCATCCTGAAGACGATGGCGCGTTTGATGCATCCATCAGGAGGCAGTGTACTGCTGGACGGTAGATCAATTCATAAGCAGTCAACGAAGGAAGTGGCGAAGCAGCTGGCTATTTTGCCGCAAAATCCGACGGCCCCAGACGGTCTTACCGTTGCAGAGCTCGTATCTTATGGACGTTTTCCCTATCAGAAGGGCTTTGGCTCGCTGACCAAGGAAGACCGCCGCATTATTCAATGGGCAATTGAAGCTACCGGGATGGGTGAATTTACAGATCGTCCAGTAGATCAATTATCGGGCGGCCAACGTCAACGTGCATGGATTGCGATGGCTCTCGCGCAAGAGACAGATATATTGTTCCTTGATGAGCCAACAACGTTCTTGGATATGGCCCATCAGCTTGAAGTTCTGCATTTGCTGCAGAAGCTTAATGAGATGAATAATCGTACGGTTGTCATGGTTGTGCATGATTTGAACCATGCTTCTCGTTACGCTCACCATATGGTTGCGATTAAGAAGGGTACAGTTGTAGGTGAAGGTACGCCAGCCGAAGTTATGACACCGGATATTTTACGTGAGGTGTTCAACATCGAGGCAGACATTGTACCGGACCCGCGTACTGGTGTACCTTTATGCTTACCTTATGCATTGGCTGGTGAACCGGCTGCTGATAAAGTGTTGGTAACAGCACAGCCTGAACGTATTCTGACTGCAGCAGGGGCATAATGATTAGCTTTAAAAAGCCGTGCTAAGTAAGCACGGCTTTTACTTTTCTAGGTCCTCTAAAATAATCTTAAAAAAACTTTTATAAAACAGTTGCATTTTGTTTTTGAAGGTGATATATTATTACTTGTCGCCGCGATGATAAACAAAACGGACGACAGCGAAAGTAACATGCGGAAGTGGCTCAGCGGTAGAGCATCGCCTTGCCAAGGCGAGGGTCGCGGGTTCGATTCCCGTCTTCCGCTCCATATTGTGCGGCCTTAGCTCAGCTGGATAGAGCGTTTGACTACGAATCAAAAGGTCAGGAGTTCGAATCTCTTAGGCCGCGCCAATTTTTCTTAAATACTTACTTATACTTGTCGGGATGTAGCTCAGCTTGGTAGAGCACCTGGTTTGGGACCAGGGGGTCGCATGTTCAAATCGTGTCATCCCGACCATTTATACGCGGGTGTAGTTCAATGGTAGAACTTTAGCCTTCCAAGCTAATAGCGTGGGTTCGATTCCCATCACCCGCTCCAGATTTTCAAACAATCTCCTTCTTCGGAAGGAGTTTTTATATTTTATATCCTAACATTGGCAGCCCTTGCGGGGGCTGCCTTTCCTGCGTTCTAAAAAGAAAGTGGGCGCTTCGGGCTTCAACCGAGCGTCATTTTGTAGTATGATGAAAAGAAGATGAAAATGCGTTAAAGTACAGGAGGATCAGTATGTCGGACCAAGTAACATCGACTTTATCGGCACAACACCGGCCGCAGGCTAACAATTTGCTGCGCAGAGACGTCCGTTTCCTAGGCAACATACTCGGGGAAGTGCTCGTCCATCAAGGTGGCCGTGAGCTGCTGGATATTGTTGAACAAATTCGTGAAACAAGTAAAGCCTTGCGCGCAGAATTTGTGCCTGAGCTTTTTGAACAGTTTAAGACGACGGTTTCATCGTTAAGCCCGGAAATTCGCCATCAGGTGATCCGTGCCTTTGCGATCTATTTCCAATTGGTCAACATTGCAGAGCAGAATCATCGTATTCGCCGCAAACGTGATTATGAGCGTTCGGCTGGGGAAAGTGTACAACGCGGTTCCATCGAGAGCGCTATTTCGGATTTGAAAGAGCGTAATATCGATATTGAAGGTGTTCAAGAGATCTTGAGCAATATTTCACTAGAGCTCGTTATGACTGCGCATCCAACGGAAGCGACGCGTCGTGCCGTGCTTGATATTCATAAGCGGATTGCTGAAGATGTAATGGAACTTGATAATCCGACTCTGACTTACCGTGAACGCGAGATTCTTCGGGACAAGCTGCTGAATGAAGTGCTTATTCTATGGCAAACTGATGAGCTTCGTGACCGTAAGCCAACTGTTATTGATGAAGTACGCAATGGCTTGTATTATTTCGACGAGACATTGTTCGAAGTGCTTCCTAACGTATATGAAGAACTGGAACGCAATCTTACTAAATACTATCCAGGCGAGAAATGGCATGTACCAAGCTATCTGCGCTTCGGCTCATGGATCGGCGGAGACCGCGACGGTAACCCGTCGGTAACTGCGAAGGTAACATGGGAGACGCTGACGCTTAACCGCCAGCTTGCTATTAAGAAATACGAAGAGAAATTACATGAGCTTGTCAGCATTCTGAGCTTCAGCACAAACCTTGTTGAGGTATCGGAAGAGCTGATTAGCTCCATCAAGAAAGATCGTGAGCATGTCGAACTGAAATGTATCGACCTGTGGCGTAATGCGAAAGAGCCATACCGCATTAAGCTCGGCTTTATGCTTGAGAAGCTGGCTAACACTCGTGATGAGTCCCTCAAAGGCTCTGCTATGCGTTACAACAGTGCAAGCGAACTGCTTGATGAACTGCATATCATCGACCGCAGCTTACGCGGCCATTTTGCAGATTACGTAGCCGATACACATATCGGTAAGCTTGTCCGTCAAGTTGAGCTGTTTGGATTCCATATGCTTGCTTTGGATATCCGCCAGCATAGCCAAGAGCATGAGAATGCGATGTCGGAAATTTTGGCGAAGATGAATGTTGTAGCGAACTACGGCTCGCTTTCCGAAGAAGAGAAGATTGCTCTTCTCAGCAAATTGCTGGAGGACCCTCGTCCACTTACTTCGTCGCATCTGGATTATTCTCCATCGACTCGTGAGTGCCTGGACGTATATCAAACGGTCTACAAAGCACAGCAGGAGTTTGGACCAGAATGTATTTCGACTTATCTGATTAGTATGACGCAAGGTGCAAGCGACATGCTGGAGGTTATGGTATTCGCGAAAGAGGTAGGATTATTCCGTAAAGAAGCAGACGGCAGCGTTCGCTGTACACTGCAATCGGTACCTCTCTTCGAGACAATTGATGACCTGCATGCTGCTCCTGGTATCATGAAGCTGCTCTTCGAACTGCCAATCTATCGTCAAGCCGTAGCAGCAAGAGGCGACCTGCATGAAATCATGCTTGGTTACTCCGATAGTAACAAAGACGGCGGCGCGGTAACGGCGAACTGGGAACTGCGCGTAGCCCTGAATGATATTACAGCAACTGCTGGTGAACACGGCGTTAAGCTGAAGTTCTTCCATGGACGCGGCGGTGCACTCGGCCGTGGCGGCATGCCGCTTAACCGCAGTATTCTTGCACAGCCTCCACATACCGTTGGCGGCGGCATTAAGATTACAGAGCAAGGCGAAGTATTGTCTTCGCGTTACTCGATGCAGGGCATTGCATACCGCAGTCTTGAGCAAGCATCATGGGCGCTTATTACAGCGGCACGTCTTGCGAAATATCCACAAGCTCAGGATGATGCCGTGTTGAAAGAGTGGGAAGAGATTTCACGTTCCATCTCCGAGACTGCATTGAACAAGTACCAGGATCTGATCTTCCGCGATCCAGACTTCCTGACTTACTTCAAAGAGTCGACTCCACTTCCTGAGGTAGGCGAACTGAACATTGGTTCCCGTCCTTCGAAACGGAAGAACAGCGATCGCTTTGAGGATCTGCGTGCGATTCCTTGGGTATTCGCTTGGACGCAAAGCCGTTACTTGCTGCCTGCATGGTATGCAGCGGGTACTGCGCTTAAGCAGTACACGGGTGATGATGAACAGCGTCTGACAACACTGAAGACGATGTATGAGAAATTCCCGTTCTTCCGTTCGCTGATCGACAACCTGCAAATGGCACTTGCTAAAGCAGATTTGACGATTGCGAAGGAATATGCGGATATGATCTCCGATAGCACGATTCGTGACCGTATCTTTACTCAAATCGAGAACGAGTATAAGCTGACTTCGGATATGATTCTGAGCATTACAGGACAAGATGAGATTCTGGATAACGTACCAGTCATCCAAGAATCGATTCGTCTGCGTAATCCGTACGTTGATCCACTCAGCTACATGCAAGTTCAGCTCCTCACAGAGCTGAGAGAGCTTCGTGCGAAGGATGAAGATGATCCTGAACTGCTCCGTGAAGTTCTTCTTACGATTAACGGAATTGCAGCTGGTCTGAGAAATACAGGCTAATAGAAATATGGATAAAACCGGACATTTGGCTTATTACAGTCGAATGTCCGGTTTTTTGTGTATTTGTCTATTTCTTTATCCTCCTTTTAAATTCACTTAAGTTTGATTTAAGGTACATGCCTCATGATAGGAATCAAGCAAGGGACATGAATCGCAAATCGCGGTCGTAATGAAAAGGAGCGATAAAGATGAACAATGAATATGAAAATAACCACAATAACGTAAATGATACAGATAAGCCGGAATCCACAGCGGAACATAAACCTTACACTTATACTTACGGACCAAATCGTTCTGCATCTAGTCTTCGGACAGCCTACGAGAATCAGCTAATGAAGATGACAGATGAAGGCGGGGAACTAGGGAATTCAGGATGGGGAAGCAAGAAACCAGGCAAGAAGAAGTCGCAGGCAAAAGCGATGGTGGCCGCTTTTCTAGTTGGCGCCGTGGTCATCAGTGGTTTCATGTATGCATCGGACCGGACAAACTTGTTCACTGGTAACGAGCAAGCTTCCACAGTAGCAACAACGACCGCAAGTAACTCGGCGCAGCAAGCAGCCGGTGTAACAACAGCATCAGTTAGTGTTGATGCAACTATCGCAGATGTCTATAAAGCAGCATCTCCAGCAGTAGTAAAGATTGAGAACTACACGCAGCCGGTGCAAAGCAACGGCAGAGGTTATGGAGGAAGAGGCGGATTCCAAGGATTTGGAGAGATGCCGCAGACACAAGAGGACAGTGGTCAGTCTGGTTCGACAGACAGCTCACAGCTTGAACTGGCAGGAACGGGCACAGGGTTCTTTTTCGAATCATCAGGCTATATCCTAACTAACCAGCATGTTGTCGCAGATGCGTCGCAGGTGAAGGTTCAAGTAGAAGGCTATGATGAGCCGTTCATTGCAGAGGTAGTAGGGGAGAATGCGGATCAGGATTTGGCCGTTCTCAAAATCAGTGGAACAGAGGCATTCCCGACACTCGCAATCGGTGACTCGAATCAAACGGCTATTGGCGACTGGGTGATCGCAATTGGTAACCCATATGGCTTCGATCATACCATGACGGTTGGGGTACTAAGCGCGAAGGAGCGTCCAATCACAATCAGTGACGAAGACGGCGATCATGTGTATGAGCATTTGCTGCAAACGGACGCTTCGATTAATCCAGGTAACTCCGGTGGTCCGCTGCTGAATGCAAGTGGCCAAGTGATTGGTATCAACACTGCTGTGAATTCTGAGGCGCAAGGTATTGGTTTCGCTATTCCGACAAGTACGATTCAAGAGACACTTAAACAGCTAGTTGGTCATAATGTATAAAGCCATTATTTGATAAATTATCTAAAGCGGAGAGGCATGCGGGCCTCTCCGCTTCTTCTATAATAAGGGCAGAATCGAAGAGGACTGACGTGCCTTTCCGCTTTGCTATATAAGGACAGAACCGATATAATAGACCAGGTGTGAATGGAGGATTTTTGTAGTATGGAAAGATCATCTGGCTATTGGACAGCGGTTGTTATGGTCCTTATAGCTGCGGCTTGCTACGGAATTATGTCATCCGTTCTAAAGCTCGCTTATGAGAAAGCTTATACCTTTCAGCAAATTACAGTTCATCAAGTAGGGGCCGGTGCGATATTACTTTGGCTGCTGGTCCTCATAAGACCAGGAGCATGGAGTAAGCTCGCTTTCAGCTGGAAGCACTGGGGGGCTTTAGCTTTTACCGGTATTTTTGGATTAAGTATGACGACTGTCTTATATAATCAGACTTTGGAGAGACTCGATGCTTCTTTCTCAATTGTCTTGCTTTTTCAGTTCATGTGGATTACGATTTTGCTAGAAAGTTTGTGGAAACGTAAATGGCCCACGAAATGGCAATGGGCAGCGATTGTGATGGCGATGGCAGGGACGGTGCTCGCGGCCGGACTGTTTGAGAATAAGCTCACCGATATGGATTGGGCAGGTGTATGGTTTGGCCTTGGCTCTGCGGTAACTTATAGCTTATTCCTGCTCCTGACAGGCAGAGTGGCGCCGGGTTATGATCCCGTTTATAAATCTGCAATTATGATGTCATTTGGCTTTGTTGTTATTGCAATTATGTATGGATATAAGGCGTTTGATGGCGGCCTTGAAGGAGAATGGGGCCTTATCGGCTGGGGAATTGCGCTTGGACTAATCGGACAGGTTCTGCCGACGGTCTTTTTTACAGCCGGTATTCCGAGAATCGGAAGCGGGCTTGCGTCCATGCTTGGATCGATGGAGCTGCCTTTCGCGGTCGTTAGTGCCTGGCTGATTCTAGGCGAACCGATATCGCTTGGCGGTATTGGCGGCATCGTGCTTATTCTAGGCGGCATTGTGCTAGCTGAGTATGGTTCACGCTTACGTCAGTCAACCATTCAAACGTAGAACCATGCTTACGAAGTAAGAATTATCACGAAAATCACGTGACTGTACCATGCTTACGAAGTAAGAATTATCATAAAAATCATGTGACTGAACCATGCTTACGAAGTAAGAATTATCACAAAAATCATGTGACTGAACCATGCTTACGAAGTAAGAATTATCACAAAAATCATGTGACTGAACCATGCTTACGAAGTAAGAATTATCACAAAAATCATGTGATAATTCTTTTTGGGAGGATGAATAGTGAATGTATTGGAAGCCCGCCTAGCTCGATTAGCACTTAAAGGCGACCAGCGGGCATTTGCTGAGCTTGTAGGACTGTATCAGGATAAGCTGTTCCATATGGCCTACCGAATGTTATATAACCGCCAAGAGGCGGAGGACGTCGTTCAGGAAACCTTCCTGCGGGTCTATAAAAATCTGGAGCGATATGACGAATCGCTTAAATTCTCCACGTGGATTTACCGGATTGCGACAAACTTATGTATCGATCGGCTTAGGAAACGGAAGCCTTCGTACTCTCTGGATGCGGAATCAACAGATCATGAGGGGCTTGATGGCTACTCCATGATTCCAAGCGATAACCGTACGCCAGAGTCAGAGCTCTTACTTACAGAGACCCAGCGTATTATTCATGAATCGATTGACTCGCTGCCTCCGAAGTATAAGACGATTATGATGCTTCGATATATTCAGGAGATGTCTCTGCAGGAGATCAGCGATGTACTCGATATGCCGGTAACGACGATTAAGACTCGTGTTCACCGAGGCAGGGAGTTTTTACGAAAAAAACTCGAGCATAAACTGTAGTTCAATTTTCGCAAAAAAGTGAAACATCATGTGCGAGCTGTACGTACTCTATAAATGAGGAGAGCTTATGCGAGCAAACGAAAGAAAGGACTGGCTGCTATGAATTGCAACGTCGCGGGCGTATGGATGCATGATTATTTAGACGGCGATCTGCCGCGTGAAGATGCACGAGAATTACAGACTCATTTGAGCTCATGTCCCGCTTGCCTAGCCCGCTTTGAACAGCTGGAGAAGACGGAAGCGATGATGCTGAGCACGTTAGAGCATACCGTTTCCATTCCCGATTATGATAAATCAGCTTTGACCAATCGTATTATGGCTGAGCTGCCTAAGCCAGCAAAATCGAAAGAGCGTCGTGGCTTGCTGCGGTACATTTATAAGTATCCGGGCCTTACAGCTGCTGCTTTGTTCGTGCTTGTTATGCTTGGAAGCTTCACCTCGATGTGGGATCAGGATTCAAAGCTGATTGTATCCGGTGAAGATCTGCAGCAGGTTGTCATTAACGGAAATACGGTCACGGTTCCTGAAGGTGCCCACGTGAAGGGTAATTTGGTTATTGAGAATGGAACTGCCGATGTGAAAGGTGAAGTGGATGGCAATGTAACGGTCATCGACGGCAATCTGAATCTTGCATCGACTGGTTACATTACAGGACAAAGCCGGACCATTGATCAGGCGCTAGACTGGTTCTGGTACAAAGTGACGGAAACGTTCAGCGGATTGGCTTCTTAGGACGAACTGCCTCTCTTGCAGAGAGGCAGTTATTTTTTTCTGAAAAAAAGGGTTTCCAAGTGCAATTCTAGAAAACAATAAAGTTAAGACCAGATAAAGTGTAAACGGCGGAACCGTTATTATAAATAGCGGCATACGTTTCGCGGATGAAATATAAGCACAGAATAGAAAGATCATATACATTCTTATATTTTAAAGATAATTGTCGTCGGCAGTTTGGGGGTTGATCTGTGAATTATTTCAATGATTTGACTTGGAATGGCTGGATTAAGGACATTATTGATATTGGCATCGTTAGCTATATTATTTATAAATTGATTTTGCTCGTGCGTGGCACAAGGGCAGTTCAATTGCTTAAGGGGATATTGGTCTTGGTCGGCACCTGGGCGATCAGCACCTGGTTTAATCTCTATACGCTGAAGTGGCTGATGAATCAGATGTTCACATTTGGCGTCTTGGCGGTACTTATTATTTTCCAACCGGAGCTTCGTCGTGCGCTGGAGCAATTGGGTCGCGGCAAGCTGTTTGCTCGTACCTCAACGCTGGAGCGCGATATTGTTGCCGAACAGATTGAAAGTGTCATGAAGGCTGTTCAGCATATGGCTCAGCGAAGCATCGGGGCATTGATCGTCTTTGAACGAACTACAGGAGTAACCGAGCTGATTGAATCCGGGATTCAGATGGAGTCACGGATTACGTCCGAGCTGATCATGAACATTTTTACACCTAATACACCGCTGCATGACGGGGCGGTTATTATCCGGGGTAATCAGATCATGGCCGCTGGCTGTTATTTGCCGCTTTCGGAGAATCCATTTATCAGCAAAGAGCTTGGGACCCGTCACCGTGCTGCTATTGGGGTCAGCGAAGTTAGTGATGCTGTTGCTGTTATTGTATCGGAAGAAACAGGACAAGTTTCCCTTGCTATTAACGGGATGATTGTTCGTGATATTAAGGAAGAATCGCTGATCTCCAAGCTGTTCGAAGAGCTGACGCCAAAACAGACGAGTAGTAAGGAGCGAGCAACCGTATCCTCGTTCTCGTTCTGGAAGCGGAAAGGAGGCCGCGATGGATAAGTGGTTAAGTCATCCGACGATACTCAAGATCCTTTCTGTTGCGATTGCGCTGCTCTTGTGGGCAATGGTTCATTTTGATCCGGAATCGACTCCGGCTACCGTGACCTCCTCTTTGAATACAAAAGTCATTGAGGCGGCCTCGGTTATTCCGACAAATCTAGATGAAACGAAATATGCACTTGTAAAAGTAGAGCCTACTGTCGTTCGGCTGGTCGTTGAAGGGCGGAAAGCAAGCCTGTTGACGCTGAATGAGGAGGATTATGTTGTACATGCAGACTTAAGCAATATTACAGCTGGTGAGCATGTGGTGCCGCTGACTTATGATTTGCCTAAAGGTATTACCCTTGTGGAAAGTTCGCCACGTTCCATTACGGTGGATATTGTAGAGATTGAGACGAAGACATTTGATCTTGGGGTCGCAACGGAAGGGACACCTGCGAATGGTTATATTGCCGGTACTCCATCCGTGAAATCAGGTACAATCGTGAACATTACACTGCCGAAGGACGAGATGGCTCTTGTAGGAGCAGTTCGTACAACCGTTGATATCGAAGGTGCAGAAAAGTCAGTTGTGAACAAGAAAGCACAGGTTATTGTGTACGATACCGAAGGGGAAGCGATGGAGCATGCAATTGTTCGTCCTTCCACAGTAGAAGTTGAGGTTCCAGTCACACCGCCGCTGAAGACAATGCCGTTGCAGCTTGGATTTACGGGAAGCCTGCCGGATGGTTTAAGTGTCAGCTCGGTGAAGGCGGATATCGATAAAGTCGCCGTGTACGGTGATCAGAAGCTGCTGGATTCGATGGAAACCTACACGGGCGGCGTAACCATCGACCTATCGAAGATTAAGGAATCCGGTACTGTGAAAGCGAAGGTTACAGCTGTCGGTGACGTGAAGATGGTAGAACCGTCTGAAATTGATGTAGAGGTTAAGGTAGTGGCTTCCCAGACGTTAACGCTTGACCGTACCGTTAAATTAAACGATCTGCCGGAAGGACTCACGGCGTCGTTCAAGGACCCTGACAATGGTCATGTATCGATAACGGTTCGTGGTGCGCCTAATATGCTTGCAGCTCTGCAGAACGACGATGTGAAGCTGTCAGCGGATTTGAGTGATGCCAAGGTTGGAACGACAACCGTTCCGCTCCTTGTTAAACTGCCGCGATTTATTGATCTGGCAGAGGAAAAACCAACTATTAAGCTTGATATCACGGATAAAAATGCAGCAAGCGACAGCAACAGCAACTCGGAAGGAGCCGGGGATGTTCCGGCTGGCGGCCAGCCTACCGATTCAAATTCATCCGGTAATGCAACCGACCCTCCTCCTGATAAGAATACAAATACAGGAACGGGTGCAGGTAATGGTACTGGCTCAGGCACGGGAACTGATTCCGGTTCTAGTACCGATCCTGATTCAGATGAAGATCCCGCTGAGGAACCAAGTACTACTCCATGACGGAATGTGAGTGGAGGCGGGAAAAGCGGTAGTTAAAAGTAGTTCAAAAGCGGCCTCAGATCGAGTAGGATTAGGAATAGGCCATTGCAGCAGCAGATTTAACGACAAAAGGGGCATGAGAAAATATGGGGAAATATTTTGGTACGGATGGCGTGCGCGGTGTAGCTAATCTAGAGCTGACTCCGGAGCTAGCTTATAAAATCGGCCGTTGCGGCGGTTATGTCTTAACAGGCCAGGCGGATAAGCCGAAGGTAGTTATCGGTCTGGACACACGGATCTCGGGTCCAATGCTGGAGGCTGCGCTGATTGCAGGTCTTCTGTCGATTGGTGCGAGCGTTATTCGACTTGGCGTCGTATCGACTCCAGCAGTTGCTTATATTACACGTGAATTAAAAGCAGATGCAGGTGTTATGATTTCTGCTTCCCATAATCCGGTTCAGGATAACGGCATTAAGTTCTTTGGCGGGGACGGCTTCAAGCTGTCTGATGAAACAGAGCTTGAGATCGAGCGTCTAATTGATGCTGAGGTCGATGAACTTCCTCGTCCAATCGGCGGCGAGATCGGTACCGTAACGAATGATGATAATGCGAAATATCGTTTCCTTGATTATTTGAAAACGACAATTAATGGTGATTTCAAGGGCCTTAAGATCGTACTCGACTGTGCACATGGCTCGGCATACGAGCTGGCACCAAAAGTATTCCGCGAGCTTGGTGCGGAGATTATTACAGTTGGAGCGGAGCCGGACGGCCGCAACATTAATGCTGGCGTGGGTTCGACGCATCCGGAATACTTGCGTGAGCAAGTGTTAGCGCATGGTGCAGACCTGGGTCTTTCGTTCGATGGCGATGCTGACCGTCTGATTGCTATTGATGACAAAGGCGATGAAGTCGATGGCGACTATATCCTTTGCATTTGCGGGGATGCGATGAAGCGGGCTGGCAAGCTCAAGAATGATACCGTTGTAACGACTGTAATGGCGAACATTGGTTTCTTCAAAGCAACGCAGCGTATTGGTCTGCAAACGGCTCAGACGGCTGTTGGAGACCGTTACGTGATGGAAGAAATGCGTAAGGGCGGATATAACCTTGGCGGTGAACAGTCCGGTCATGTTATTTTCCTCGATTACAATACAACAGGTGATGGTATTCTGACGGCTCTACAACTGGTTGATACGCTGGTAGCTTCGGGCCGCAAGCTGAGTGATCTGAAAAACCTGATGAGCAAATATCCGCAAGTGCTGGTGAACGTTCGTGTAGAGGATAAGAGCTTATATGCGGGTAATGAGGCTATCGTTAAAGCGGTTGAGGAAGTTGAGCAGGAGCTTGGCGATAACGGCCGCGTACTCGTTCGCCCATCCGGAACAGAATCGCTGATCCGTGTTATGGCCGAAGGCCCAGAGAAAGACCAGATTGAGGATTATGTGGCTCGAATCGTTGATGTGGTGAAACAGCAATTAGGCTAAAGGTTAGCGGGTTTAAGTCTACTGCCGACTAATTGCCGACAAATACAAAAGTCTCCACGATTCCGTGGAGACTTTTGTATTTGCGGCTAGGCGATTTGAATATATAGGTAATGTAAGGGATTTTATTTGCTTCAAAAGTTGGGGCAAATGTATGGCGGGGCTTGGGCATTTTGGACGAGAAGGCGGATATTATTAGGAGAAATTACCGGAGTTGTTCGTCCTGCGCCTAAAGTTCAGGTTGCGAAACCAGTCGAAAGTGAATATGATAGAAAGTATGATTCCAGCAGGAAAGCGAGGATAGTGGTTGTAACTAGTAATATAAGCGCCAGAGCTTGCGTGATGATTTGCCTTATGGAGTTATGAGCATGAGGGATCATACGGGAAGCTGACGAGGTGAAGGTGTTCGAATTATTCGGCGGGGACCTTCCGGTTATTAAAGCCAACCGAAAGCCGATACGCAAAGGGATTGGGCGACCGATCTTACAAACGTACGGCAGGCTGCACTTGTTGTTTTGATTTATTTGCATTCATTCGAGGAATTAAACATGCTCCCGTATGTCTATGGTGCCGCCTGATAGGTTGGCACGGGCAGAGGGGTAATACGCCTGTGCCACATATCGGCTGGCATCCGTATTCATAGTTGGGAGACAACTATCGATTAAACGGAGGTCTTTATTATATGTGTGGTATTGTAGGATATATTGGTAAACGTGATTCTCAGGATATTTTGATCGAAGGGTTGAAGAAGCTGGAATACCGGGGTTATGACTCCGCTGGTATTGCGGTATTCACAACGAACGGACTGGAGATTAAGAAATCCAAAGGCCGTCTGGCTGTGCTTGAGGATAAGCTGCGTGATGAGCCGCTGCAAGGTTCGGTTGGTATCGGTCATACACGTTGGGCAACTCATGGTAAGCCATCTGACGTTAACTCGCATCCTCATACAGATAACTCGGCGAAGTTCTCGGTCGTGCATAACGGCATTGTCGAAAACTACCTGGATCTGAAAGAGGAATTAACGATTAAAGGCCATCGTTTTGTGTCGGAGACTGACACTGAAGTTATCTCGCACCTGGTTGCTGACGAATATGATGGCAACATTGTCGAAGCAGTACAACGTGCTGTAAAACGTATGCGCGGCGCATTTGCGCTTGGCGTATTAACAGAATTCGAACCAGAGCGTCTGGTTGCAGTTCGTTTTGCAAGCCCGCTTGTTATTGGCGTTGGCGAAGGCGAGAACTTCATTGGCTCGGATATTCCGGCAATTTTGGAGCATACTCGAAATGTGTACATCTTGAACGACGGCGAAATGGCTGTATTGACACGTGATGGTGTCGAACTCATGACGACAGAGGGCGAATTTATTTCCAAGGAAATATACCATGTCGATTGGGATCTTGTGACAGCGGAGAAAGCCGGATTTGATCATTTTATGCTGAAAGAGATTCACGAGCAGCCGAAGGCATATCGTGATACAATGCTTGGCCGTATCGCGGATGACGGCAAGTCGGTTAACCTGACTGAGCTTTCGATGACAGCTGATTATGTGAAGTCGATTCGCAAAGTGCATATCGTTGCTTGTGGTACGGCTTACCATGCAGGTATGGTTGGTAAAACCGTTATTGAATCGCTCGCACGCATCCCGGTTGAGACGGACGTAGCATCGGAATATCGTTACCGCTCACCAATCATTACACCTGATACGCTGGTTATCGTTGTTAGCCAATCGGGCGAAACAGCAGATACACTTGCAGCGCTTCGTGAAGCGAAACGTAATGGCGCTCGTGTTCTGGCAATCACTAACGTTGTAGGCAGCTCGGTTGCTCGTGAAGCGGATGATGTGCTCGTAACTTGGGCAGGTCCAGAAATCGCGGTAGCATCGACAAAAGCTTACACTTCGCAGCTGATTGCATTCTACCTGTTTGGTCTGCACCTTGCTGGCATTCTGGGTACGAAAGACGAAGCAACAGTTGCTGGTATTATCACTGCGCTGGGTGAGCTTCCTGAACAAGTGGAGAGCATCCTTGAGAATGCTCCAGTGCTGAAGCAAGTAGCTGAGTCGATCTCTCATCATAAAAACTTGTTCTTTATCGGCCGCGGTGTCGACTATGCAGTCGCACAAGAAGGCTCGCTGAAGCTGAAAGAAATCTCGTACATTCACTCGGAAGCATATGCAGCAGGTGAGTTGAAGCACGGTACACTAGCTCTGATCGAGGAAGGTATTCCGGTTATTGCTTTGGTAACCCAAGAAGAGCTGTATGAGAAAACACTGAGTAACATCAAAGAAGTAAAGGCCCGCGGCGCTCATGTACTGGGTATCGTAAACGCAGGCAACGAAGTTGAAGTAGCTAAATCCGTTGACGAATTATTCGCGATTCCGAAGACATTGCCACTTCTGTCACCAGCTCTGTCAGTTATCCCGCTGCAGCTGATCTCGTACTATGCATCCCTTGCACTTGAGCATGACGTTGATAAGCCGCGTAACCTTGCAAAATCGGTAACGGTCGAGTAAGGAAAGAGCAATCATATATATAAATAAAATTAAAGCTCGCTGTTGATCAGCGAGCTTTTTTATTTTCATAAATGTAAATAAACTTTCACCATTCCTTCAATGAACAGCCATATGGCAGGCCAAACTAATAACATGATAAGGTGTATAATCAACCTAGTCACACTTTGAAGTAGTTGGCATGGAAGGGGTACAGTTTATGATGAAAAGCATAATCAAATCGAAAACAACATGGTTAATTTCAGTCATATTTATTATATGTGTTTTATTCTTCGTCTTATTTTATGATCCGAATGGCCAGTCGTCTGTAGAAGCACCTGCTGCAGTAACTGAGCTAGACGGTTATCAAGTTGTTACTATTCAGGCAAAAGGAGATGGCTTCTACCCTGATCATGTGGAGATTAAGGCAGGAGTTCCAACAAAGATTAACTTTATCAAAACAACCAGCCTGACCTGTATAAGAGCTGTGGATTCAGAAGGTTTGGGATTTGATGTCTATTTGAAGAAGGGTGATAATTTCACAACTTTAGAGGATCTTAAGCCGGGAACCTATCAATTCGACTGCGATATGTATATGTACCATGGGACCATTACGGTGGTCTAGATGGGGTTAAGCAGGGTTTTACTTGACATCCTTCGGACCGCAGGTAAACAATGGGGAGGAGTATTAATAACCCATACGTAAGGTGGTAGATTAAGTGACTCTTCGAATTGGTATAGCAGGTACAGGTTGGTTTGGACGGATGCATGCGGAAAAGCTTGCTGCGATGGAGGATATCAGCGTCAGCGCGTTCTGCGGGACAAGTCTTGAGAAGGCAGAAACGGCGGCAAAGCCTTATCGTGATGCACGTGGTTTCGATTCTATTGAAGCTATGCTAGAGGCTAGCAAGCTGGATGCTGTGTATATTTGTACGCCTCCTTTTGCACATGGTGAGATTGAGCTTGCACTTGTGGAGCGGGGAATTCCATTCTTGGTTGAAAAACCGATTGGTGTTGATGAAGCTACGCCAAATCGGATCCGTCAGGCCGTTAGGGAGAAAGGGCTGCTGACTTCGGTTGGCTATCACTTCCGGTACATGGACAGCACCAATCATGCTAAGGAGCTTCTTGCTAACCGGACACCACTCATGGCACTCGGACAATGGATGGGCTCGATGCCAGGTGTATATTGGTGGCGCAATATGGAGACCTCCGGTGGACAGTTTGTTGAGCAGACGACACATATTGTGGATTTGATGCGCTACTTGCTTGGTGACGTGAATGAAGTTTATGCAGCTTACGGAGATCGGTACATGTCAAGCAAGGAAGAAGGAGTTACAGCTCCTGATGTAGGGACAGTGACGATGAAGCTGGCGAGCGGTGCGGTTGCTACAATCAGCAATACGTGTGCGATTCCAGCCGGTGGTTCTGCAGGTCTGCAGATCTATACGAATACAGGGGTGCTTCAGATTACGGGAGATGCTCTTGTTGATATTGAAACCGACCAGAAGACCGAGTACAAAACATCGAACAATCCATACGTGAGAGAAAATGAAGCCTTCCTTCATGCCGTTAGAACAGGAGACAGCAGCAGAATTCTGTCCACCTATGAGGATGCATGGGAGACTCATCGAGTAACCATGGCGGCTAATGAATCAGCGAGAACGGGACTGCCTGTTAAGCTGAGATAATTTTTTGCTAGAGTTGATCACAACTTAATAAAGGCACCTATCGTTGGTTAACGGTAGGTGCCTTTTTGCAAATATAAGAAAGTATAAATTCACTCTATACTGGGCTTATATTTCACCCGCGAAACGTATGCTGCTCCTCCTAAGGACGGTGCAGCCGTTTACGCTTGACGTTACCTATTCATGATATTAACTTATACATTCAACAATTGCGCTTTTCTCCTGGTAAGGGATATTATTCTCATATATAAAGGAGATGACCAGCTTATGAGAGGATTAGCCATATTACTTGGGTATACGCTATTGGGGAATGCCATTCACACCTTACTGTCCGTACCAATCTCGGGGAACGTCATAGGGTTGGTGCTGCTTGTGATCAGCTTGTTTGCAGGATGGATTAAGCTCACTTGGATTGAGGAGACCGCGCAATTTTTTTTAAAGCATATGATGATTTTTTTCGCACCTGTCATCGTTGGAACAATGATGTTCTTTGGAGTCATTGGAGATCAGTGGTTAGTAGTGTTGGTTACTTTAATTGTTGCAACTATTATTGTTCTACTCGTTACTGCTGGAGTTGCGGCAAGGCAGTCTGGAAAGGTGAAGGAACGTACCTATGAATGAAGCATGGTTTGAGCAGCCGCTCTTTGGAATTACGATTACTGTCGTCTTTTATATGGGGGCTCAACTCCTTAACAGTCGATACCGCTGGTTAAATCCCTTGTTTGTAACATCAGGAGGAATTATTGTACTGCTGCTGCTCAGCGGTATTCCTTATGAGGCTTATCGCGCAGGAGGGGATGTCATTACTTTTTTCCTTGGGCCTGCTACGGTTGCCCTCGCGGTTCCATTTTATAAGAACTTTCAAAAGCTAAGAGATCAGCTTGTCCCTATCGTTACAGCAGTCAGTGCAGGTTTGATTTGCGGTCTGCTGGCCGTTTGGGGAATAAGTAGTCTTCTTCATGGCTCAGAACAGATCATGCTCACCATGCTGCCCAAATCGGTAACAACGCCAATTGCGATCGAAATAGCTGATCTATTAGGCGGCACACCTGAACTGGCTGGTGTATTCGCTGTACTGACAGGGCTGCTAGGCAGTATGATTGGACCCGGTATTCTTAAATTGTGCAAGTTTCGTAGTGATATAGCCATTGGAGCGGCCATGGGTACGGCCTCACATGGTATTGGTACAGCGCGCATCATGCGTGATTCCGAAATCCAAGGCGGCATCAGCGCTTTCGCAATGGGGCTTTCAAGCATATTGACGCCTATATTTTGCATACCACTCATTTGGTGGCTTTAATAGTTCATATTGAAAAAGGTATCTATCGTTATTAGTTGACGACGGGTACCTTTTTTTGCGTTACCTATTTATGAGGTCAAATGTTAAGGTACCAAGCGAACTATTCGTAGTTTGAGGCGAAAGACTTAGATAGAGTTCCATTCACTTGTGACTTTGGAACAATAAACCAATAAAAGTGGAATTTTTACCAACAATGGTATCCTTACGGCTGACAATTATTGGACATATAATTATGAATGCGGTTACAAGATAACGCACACAAAAACAAGGTTTAATTAAAAGGGAGGCAAAGTATGAAACGAATGAAACGTGCTTTAACGGGGATCTCTGCAATGCTTGTAATGACGACGGCTCTTGCAGCGTGTGGGAACTCGAACAACAACTCGAATTCGAACTCAAACTCATCTAGCCCAAGCCCAACAACATCTACTGCTACTGCATCAGAGGCGCCGGCAACAAATGATGGCAAGAAAGTCACGATCAATCTCTGGAGCTTCACTGATGAAATTCCGAACATGACGAAAAAGTATTTGGAAACTCATCCTGATGCAAATGTAGAGTTTAAAACGACAGTAATCGCTACGACAGACGGTGCTTATCAGCCAGCTCTTGACCAAGCTCTGGCCGGCGGCGGCAAGGACGCCCCGGACATCTTCGCAGCTGAAGCGGCGTTTGTACTTAAGTATACACAAGGTGATGCATCCAGCTATGCAGCAAACTATGCTGACCTTGGTCTTGACGACCAACTGGTGAAGGACGCGGGCATCGCGCAATATTCGGTTGATATCGGCAGCAAAGACGGTCAACTAAAAGCTCTTGGTTATCAAGCAACAGGAGGCGGCTTCATTTATCGTCGTTCAATTGCAAAAGATGTATTTGGAACGGATGATCCTGCAGCAATCAAAAACGAAGTTGGTCCCGGCTGGGATAAATACTTCGCTGCAGCTGATAAGCTGAAAGCAAAAGGTTATGCGATTGTTTCCGGCGACGGCGATATTTGGCACGCAATTGAGAACAGCTCCGACAAGGGCTGGATCGTTGACGGTAAGCTTCATATCGATCCTAAGCGTGAAGCATTCCTTGATTTCTCCAAGAAGCTGACAGACAACGGCTACAGCAATGGAACACAAGACTGGCAGGAAGCTTGGTATGCAGATATGTCTGGCACTGGTCCAAAACCAGTCTTCGGATTCTTTGGTCCAGCTTGGCTGATCAACTATGTAATGAACGGTCAAGTGAAAGACACGAATGGTGACTGGGCTGTTACAGAGCCAACAACCGGCTTCTTCTGGGGCGGTACTTGGCTGCTTGCTAACAAAGATGTTACGAAGGACGATGCTAAGAAACAAGCGGTTGCTGACTTCGTTAAGTGGGTTACGCTTGATACGTCTGAGACAGGGCTCCAGTATTACTGGGCTAACGGCACGATGAAAGAGGGCGAGCAAGGCACGAAGGACAGCGTTGCATCCTCTGTTGTTATGTCGAAGTCGAACGGCGAAGTTCCACTGCTTGGCGGACAAAACATGTTCGAAGCTTTTGTTCCGGCTAACGCTAACGCTACAGGCAAAAACTTGACCCAATATGACGAATCGATCAACCTGATCTGGCGTGATCAAGTTCGTGCATATGCTTCAGGCAGCAAGAGCCGCGAACAAGCGCTCAAAGACTTCAAGCAAACCGTTACAGATCAACTCGGAATCGAAAGCGAATAATTTGGCGCCGAAGGGGTGGGAGAGCTTCCCGCCCCTTTATATCAATTGATGAGGTGAGAGCATGCGCCGCAATGGAGTCAACTACTCGAAATACGGCTATATTTTTAGTATTCCTTTTATCATTATCTTTCTGATTTTCTCCCTATATCCAACGCTATATACCGCAGTTATTGGGTTCACGGATATGAAGGGTGTCATACCGAAACCGATTCACATCATGGATAATCCGTTTCAGAACTTTAAAGATCTCATTATGGAGAATGTCTCGTTTAGACAGTCCCTTATTAATACCTTAATCCTATGGATTGCCAACTTTATACCTCAAATCGTGCTTGCGCTTCTGCTCACCGCCTGGTTTACTAACCGGCGCCTTAATGTAAAAGGACAAGGCGCGTTCAAAGTTTTGCTCTATATGCCGAATATAATCACGGCGAGTACGATAGCCGTGCTCTTCAGCACCTTGTTCGCTTATCCGATGGGTCCTGTGAATAGTTTGTTTCACGCGCTGGGGTGGTCGGATGCACCGATCCAGTTTCTTCAGGACAAAAATACCGCGCGGGGTATTGTTTCGTTCATTCAATTCTGGATGTGGTACGGTAACACCATGATTGTTCTTATTGCAGGTGTTATGGGTATTAACCCAGCTCTCTTCGAGGCGGCTTCCATTGACGGCGCCAACGGGATTCAAACCTTTTTCCGCGTTACGCTGCCGAGTCTTCGCACGATCTTACTTTACTCACTGATTACGTCGATGATTGGTGGTCTGCAAATGTTCGATATTCCGCAGCTGTTCATCACTCCAGCGGGAGGACCGGACAATGCTACGCTTACCACCTCCGTGTTCATCTACGGGCAGGCATTCAAGGGAAGTTATATGTACAATAAGGCTGCAGCGGCTAGTATGATTATGTTCATTATTGCAGCTGTTCTGTCCCTAGTTGTGTTCTACCTGATGCGTGATCGCAGTGAGGCAAAGCTTAAGAAACAACAAAAGATGATAAATAAAGCTGCAAAAGCAGCGGCAAGGGGGATGTAATTCATGGCGAATATTAATATTGAGAAAACATCCCGGGGCATAAACAAGACGATTATCTACATCGTCTGCATAGGCCTGTCGCTGCTTAGTATCCTTCCGTTCTGGATTATGTTCGTCAATGCCACACGTTCTACGGCGGAAATTCAAAGTGGTCTATCCTTGCTGCCATCTACACACTTCATGACCAACTGGGACGTACTAGTCAGCAAGAGTTTCGATCCCTTAAAAGGGTTCCTGAACTCGATGACCATCTCCGGTGCTTCGACCATCTGCGCGGTCTATTTCTCATCTTTAACAGCGTACGGGCTTGTTGTGTACAACTGGAAATGGCGTCAGCCATTCTTCACTTTCATTATGTGCGTGATGCTAATTCCGGCACAGGCGAGTGCGATTGGCTTCTATCAGTTCATGTATCAAATGCACTGGACGAACAGCTTCCTGCCGCTGATTCTGCCTTCGATTGCAGCGCCGGCCATTGTATTCTTCATGCGCCAATACCTGCTTGCGACACTTTCGCTTGAGATCGTAGAGGCAGCTCGTGTAGACGGCTCCGGTGAGTTCGCTACCTTCAACAAGATCATCATGCCAATCATGATGCCGGCTGTGGCCACGCAAGCTATCTTTGCTTTTGTTGGCAGCTGGAACAACCTGTTCATGCCGCTGATATTGCTGACGGATAAATCTAAATATACGCTGCCGGTTATGGTAAGTTTGCTTCGTGGTGATATTTACAAGACGGAGTTCGGCTCGATCTATATGGGGCTGGCCCTGACGGCATTACCGCTGTTTGTGATTTACTTCCTGTTGTCCCGTTATATTATCGCGGGTGTAGCGCTTGGAGGCGTAAAGGAATAGTACTTTCGAAGAGAAGAAGGGGCAGCCCTCATAAGTCATTCAAGATGACTTATGAGGGCTGCCCCTGTTTTATTCTAGGCTGCAGCTGCTGCAGCTGCTGGTGGTCTACGTTGGATTTTCTCCAGTATGATCTGGCACTAAGTGACGAGGCAGCAGCTATATTGGATTTCTTCCATTACATTTCTCGAAATTAGGCTGTATAGCTCAACTGAACTGATTATACTGTATCAATCCAACGTAGCTTGAGCTAAGGGGTGCTTGAACAGAATTATGCTGTATATAATCCAGTGTAGCCTCAAAGTTAAAGGATGGCATTACATTGGATTCGCTGCCTCACCTTGTTTATATTCATTTGGTGTCATACCAACCTCTTGCTTGAAAATTTTTGCGAAGTAGGAATAGTTAGCGTAACCAACCTTCTTCGCCACGGCGAACACCGACAGCTGCGTCGATCGGAGAAGCTGCTTAGCAGCCTCGATTCGCGCTCCAATCACATAGTTGCCAAGCGATACCCCTGTTTCTTTCTTGAACAACCGGGCCAGATAGTCGGGATGGAGATAGACAACTTCAGCCAGATTGAGGCGGGTGAGGTCTTCTCCGTAATGCGCATGGATATATTGCTTAATTTCCTCCGCCACAGATTTGGGCTGCTCGGCGAAATCACGATACGACATGGCCGTATGTACCAGGTATCGCAGGTATGCTTCCATATCCTCAATCGAGTGCAAGGAATGGGCGAGCAGTCGTTCATTGGACTTTCCTTTGTACAGCTGATGAGCCTGAATGCCTTTCGACTTAAGGAAGGAGTAGACAAGCTGCATAAGGTCGAGACGGAATAGACCAAGCACAGAGGTGGAGCAATGGTTCTGCTGTGCAGAATCATTCAAATACGCTGTCGTTTCACGTAAGAACTCTTCCGGCAGGTTCCGCTCCAGAAGTTCCTCCAGCCTGGCTAGATCTGGTGGTCTATAGGAATCATCAGCGGCCTTAAGACCATGCTCTGCGAAGAAAATTTGATTGCGTCGCTTGGTGATGTCCTGATTCAGCTGCAGCAATTGCCGAATAATGGGGCTGATGCCCTCAAGCTTGCCTGACATAGCCACGATACAGCACGCATCGCTTTTCAGTGAGCGATTCGCCTGTTGGATGAAGGCGGCACATAACTCATCAAGCGTCTGAGAGTCAGGCGCTTCTTTCCATTTTAAGACGGCGATCCAGTTATGGACACTGTATTCAAGCACAGTCTCCACCGTAAACTGAGGATGCTGAAACAGCTCATACAGGACATTGAGCAGCGCGAAGTCGAACAGATTTTTTTCTTCGATGCCCATGCTGCCGTCGTGAGGGAACAGATTAAGCAGTACGGGCTGAATAAGATCAGTCATGCCGTACGATAGATGCTGTTCCTCGACAGCACGCGAGATGTCTGTAGGCTTAAGAGGGAAGGAGACGCTGCTGCTGATCAGCTTGCGCCAGAAATGCTCAAGAATTTTCGCTTGATTGCGCTGCCAGTAATAGCCCTCCTGAATTGCTTTCTCTTGCTGCTGCTGTTCTTTCGCACGCTCAACGGCCTTCCGGATAATAAGCATCAGCTTATCGAACTGAATGGGTTTTAGGAAATATTCAAAGCTGCGCAGCTCAATTGCCTTCTGTGCATAGTTGAAATCTGCGTAGTTGGTTAAGAAGATCGCCTGCACGTTGTAATTCTCCTCACGAATCCACGCTAGCAACTCCAAACCACTGCCTTGCGGCATTTCGATATCGGATATAAGAATTTGGACCTTGTGGTTTATCAGAATTTCGCGCGCTTGGGCGACATTATGTGCGGTATAGACTGACTCAATGCCAAGCGATATCCAGTCGATCTTCTTCTCCAGCGCGGTCACGACAAAGTAGTCGTCATCTACGAGCAATACATTCATCGTCTCTGCACTCCATTCTCGATTGGACTTACCGGAAGCTCCGGCAGATATAAGGTGACGCATGCGCCACCGCTTTCTCGATTAGAGAAGCGGATCACTGCTCGTTCACCGTACAAATATTCAAGCCGCGAAGCGGTATTCATAATCCCAATTTGCGTGCCATACGTCTGGTCGAGCGGTTGTCCTCGCTGCAGCTTCTCCAGGACATCAGGCGGGAAGCCAGGGCCAGTATCCGCAATCTGAATAACAGTCATTTTCTCTTCCTCGATAAGCTGCTCTTCGACAGTCAGTTCGATCAGCACTTGATTGTCTCGTGATACCGCGTACTTAATTGCGTTCTCGATAAAGGTTTGGAGCACAAGCGGCGGAATTGGAGTGTCCCTCGTTAGTTCGGTTTGCTCAATTCGATAGAGGAAAGATCCCTGATAACGATTCCTCTGAATCTCGAGATAAACACGGACATGCTCGATTTCGTCCTCCATGCGTACGAAGTCTTGACCATTTTGGAAAATATACCGGAAGTAGACGGATGTTGATAAAGCCATTTGCTGGATTTCCTCGGTCATATCCATCTGTGCCATGCTGTGAATGGTCGTCAGGCAGTTCAGGAAGAAATGCGGCTTGATCTGCAGCTTCATATAATCCAGCTGAATTTGCTGTTTTTCGAGCTCACGCTCGTAAATATCGATCTTATAGGTTTTGATTTGCGTTACCAGCTGTGCAAACTGTTTATTGGCCTTCTCAAGCTCCACAATCTTGCTGCTCGTACTATCAATGGGTTCGCCGTCCTCCGTCCAGAAGGCGAGGTTATAGGAGAAGCTCTTGATTGGCTGCAGCACTTTGTTCTTGAAATAAAGCATAATGAAGCTCAGGCTGCCGGCGACGATGACGGCTAGCAGCATAATTAGCAGCTGGACGATCATGATTTTCTCGAAGGCGCCGAATTGAATGACGAGCTTGACGAAGAACGAAGCATTGTCGAACTCTCCGTTGACCGTTGTTTTCGTCTGGAGCGCGTTCAAGAGAGAGGATTTGTTCTGTTCCCGCTCAATATTAAGCAGCTTCCCTTTATTCGAGATCGGACTTGTTACAAGACTACCGTCCTCGGCACGCAAGGAGGCATAGCCGTTCTCACCGAGATTAATTTGACGAAGCGGGCGGATGAGATCATCTGCCGAGATCAGGCAAATCATGTAGCTGTCGTGGTAAGGAACAATATTAACGATATAAAATTTTCCGGCCAGCTGGATGGTAGACCACCGGGAATAGAACTGCTCATAAATGACTTTATCTTCAATATAGACATTAATCTGCTTCTGAAGCTCCTGGTATGCCTTGTACGTGACCCCCATAGGTGCAATGTTAAGCATCAGTTTCTTCTTATTAAAGAAGAGGAAGAAATTATAGCTGGGATTGTAGCTTTTCTGAAGCTCGACGAACCGCCGGTATAAGGTATCGTTCGCTTTCATAAATTCGGTCTCGTTCGTGTCATGCATATCCATGATCTTTACATTCTCGTCGTTCGCCAGCGTCCAGCCCATGAAATGATTGATATAGGAGAAGTCACTGTTAATCCGATTAATGTACAAATAAGCGGTGTCACGCAAATCCCTTGCAGACTGCTGCTTGACGATTGTGATGGACGCGAAGCTGATGATAAAATCCAGAATGAGCGCGGAAAAGGAAATGACGAGAATGATTTTGACGTAATGTTGAATCGGATAGAGCTTGTTTTCCGCTTGTTTGGCCATATGCCCCCGTAACTCCTCGCTATCAGCCTCTAGTATTCGAAATCTATGTCTGATAATTATAATGCCGCTATATGAAAATGCAACCGTTTGCATGCCTCTAATAAACCGAATGTCTGGAATGTGACAGCAGAAAGTCTGGATTGTATGTCTTTCAGTTTGGATCAGGAGAGAATCCCGACATTCGTAATCGAAAAGTCCGGAATGTGTGATTCAGGATGTCCAAATCGCACCGCTTGCTGCAAGTATACTGAAGTCGTTAGAAGAGAAAGCAAGGAACTGTAAGATTAACTATACAGCTAAGCTAATGCTTACGAAGCAAGAATTGCTTCACAATTCTTTTAGGGAGGTTCAAATTCTTGATAAACAGTTCATCTAGCAGCAACTTGCAGCGTCAAATGCATCGAATCAGCAGAAACTGGGGCTTGTACCTGCTCCTCTTGCCGGCTGTCGTCCTGCTGCTTTGTTTTACTTATAAGCCGATGTACGGGGTTATTATCGCGTTTAAAGATTTCAAGCCGGCGCTTGGCATTATGGATAGTCCATGGGTAGGCTTCAAATACTTCGAGAAGTTTTTTCACTCCTACCAATTCTCGGTCACCATTAAGAACACGATATTTATCAGCTTGTACAGCTTCGTAACGTTTCCGCTTCCGATTATATTCGCGATTCTTGTGAATCAGCTGCGGGCGAACCGATTCAAACGGGTGTTCCAGACGGTCACCTATATGCCGCATTTCATTTCTACCATCGTTATCGTTGGTCTTATGATGATTCTGCTGTCGCCTGGGAACGGGTTGATCGGCAGCATCTACCGCTTATTTGGCGCCGAAGCACCAAACCTGATGGGATCGGCCAGCATGTTCAGCAGTTTGTATGTATGGTCTGATGTTTGGCAGCATACCGGATGGGACAGCATTATTTACCTCGCGGCTCTTGCTTCGGTAAGTCCAAGCTTGTATGAAGCAGCAACAGTCGATGGGGCAAGCCGGTGGCAGAAAATCCGATACATCGATATTCCGATGCTTATACCGACAGCTGTAACGCTATTGATCCTGCGAATCGGCGGATTGCTTGGCGTAGGCTTCGAGAAGGCATACCTGCTGCAAAACAACTTGAATATATCCGGCAGCGAGGTTATCTCGACTTATGTGTACAAGATCGGATTGCTCAGCTCCCAATACAGCTTCTCAGCCGCAATTAATCTATTTAATACCGTTATTAATTTCACACTGCTAATTCTGGTTAACTATATATCGAAAAAGTATTCCGAGAACAGTCTCTGGTAAGCAAATGCTTACGAAGGTTGAATTGCTTCGCAATTCATTTTAAAAGGGAGGTCAATCAGCTATGGAGGCTGCAACGAAATTAATTCTGCAACCGAAGAAATTAGGCAACAGCGATAAGATCATGGAGACGCTGCTCTACATTTGGGCTATTCTTGTACTTATTATTGTGTTATATCCGCTTTACTTTATTATTATCGCATCCTTCAGTGATCCTTCGGCTGTCGGAAGCGGGCAGGTATGGGTCATTCCGAAAGGGTTTACACTCGATGGTTATAAGGAATTACTGAATCATTCGAATATTTGGGTCGGCTACCGAAACACGATCATCTATACGGTTGTTGGCACCTTGATCGGGCTTGTCGTCAACATTTCTGCCGGTTATGCCTTATCGAGGAAAGATCTTGTCGGACGTAAGTTTTTATCGCTATTCTTCATCTTCACAATGTTCTTCAATGGGGGGCTTGTACCAACATTCCTGACCATTCGTGATTTCCATATGTATGATACATTTTGGGTTATGGTACTGCCATTCTCCGTTGCCGTGTTTGATATTATCGTGGCGCGTACGTTCTTCCGGACGGGAATTCCGACGGAATTATGGGAAGCGGCGCAAATTGATGGCTGCGGTAATCTTCGCTTTTATGCTCAAATGGTACTGCCGCTCTCGAAGCCTATTATTGCCGTGCTGGCATTATGGTTTGCAGTTGGCCAATGGAATTCTTACTTCAATGCGCTTATCTATTTGCAGAACGAGAATCTGTATCCACTGCAATTGATCCTAAGGGATATACTGGTGACAAATCAAATGCAGACCGCGCTTGGGACGGGGGAAGCTGCTCAAATCGCATTGCGGCTTGCCAACTTGCTTCGCTATTCCGTCATTATCGTCGCTACAGTCCCGATCATGTGCATCTACCCGTTTGTGCAAAAGCACTTTAATAAGGGGGTGATGATCGGCGCCGTGAAGGAATAGCTGTTGCTGTGGGATCTTCAAGTTAATGCACTTATCATGTTATAAGGGGAGTTAGACATGACAATGAATATGAACTCGAAAAGCTATACAAGAAAAATGCTGTCCAGCCTGGCCTTGGTTTCGATATTGGGCACAGCTGTGCTTGCAGGCTGCAGCAGTGATAAGGATAACACTAATGCACCTTCTAATAGCACGGGGAATGCCGCATCAGACAGCAACTTCCATCAGGAAGGTATGCCGATCGTCGACAAGCCGGTGACGCTGGACGTCTTAACGATTCGTTGGGGCAACATGGGTGACACCTTTACGAAGAACACTTGGCTGCAGGAGCTGGAGAAAAACTCGAACGTGAAGATCAATTGGCAGGTCATCTCCTCCAGTGATTGGGATGCTCAGAAATCGGTTATGCTGGCAAGCGGCAAGCTGCCGGATATGATTATTGGTGACATTGCATTTGGGGATTCTGATATCGTGAACAACCTTAGTATTTTCCGTCCGCTGGACGATTACATCGACAAATATATGCCGAATCTGAAGGCGGCTATGGCTGAGACGCCGGAGCTTAAGAAGCTGAGCACGTTCCCGGACGGCAAGATCTATTCGCTGCCTGCAAGACTGCCATCACGTCCTTACTCCTCTGTGCAGCCGGTCATTAACAAACAGTGGCTGGACAAATTGGGACTGAAGGCGCCGGAAACACTGGATGAGCTGTACAACGTTCTGAAAGCATTCAAGGAAAAAGATCCAAACGGCAACGGCAAGGCCGATGAAATTCCGTATGCAGATTCGAAGGATATCGATATGAATCTGCTTGCCCCATTCGGCATTACGGATATCCGCGGCAACCATATGGTGCTGAAGGACGGTAAGCCGGAGTACTTCCCAACATCGGAAGAATATAAAGCGGGGATCGCATGGACGAATAAATTGTATTCGGAAGGCTTGATCGATAAAGAAACGTTCACACAGGATGATACGATGCTGACTGCGAAACGGCAAAATCCAGATGCGGCTCTGATTGGGTTCTCGTATCAATGGACACCGGATGCTGTGTTTGGTCAATGGAGCAAGCAGTATGAGACAATCGCACCGATTACCGGACCGGATGGGAAGAAATATCAAATTGGCGATCCGAATGGCATGAGCTTCCGGCGTAATGAAGTGCTGATTACGACCTCTAACGAGCATCCTGAGGTAGCTGCACGCTGGGCAGATGAGTTCTACACCGGCGAAGCGAGTATCCAGAACTTCTGGGGAGCAATTGGTACTACGATTGAGAAAAACGCCGACGGCACCTATACCCTTATGGATCCGCCGGACGGCACAAGCGCAGACGCATGGTACTGGGACGGCTCTCTGCGGGATTTTGGACCAAAATACGCAAGTCCTGAATTCGAGAAGAGTATCAAGCTGGATCCTGCAAGCGGCGACGGTCTGAAGCTGCAGCTCGACAGCCTAGGCAAGGAATATGTCACAACGCCATTCCCGGATGTGATGTATACGGTTGAAGAGTATGCCGAGCTACCGACACTCCTTACAGATATCGAAAGCTACATTAAGAGCACACGCGCCAAATGGGTGACCAAGGGCGGCATCGACCAAGAGTGGGATGCTTATGTGAAGAAGCTGAACGATATGGGCCTTGCGAAGCTGATCAAAATCTACGATGACGCGTACAACCGCTATATGAACGTTCAATAACAGCATGGGATTCTAGGAGGAACCAAATATGAATAACCATTTACGAGTAACGGTATGGAATGAGAACCGCCATGAGCAGACGAATCCGAAGGCAAAGGAGATTTATCCGGATGGAATTCATCAAGCCATTGCCCGCTTCTTAACGGAAGCGGGAATGGATGCAGGAACGGCGACATTGGATGAACCGGAGCATGGTCTTACTGATGAGAAGCTGGCAAGTACGGATGTGCTCATCTGGTGGGGGCATCTCGCTCACGACGAAGTGCAGGATGAGATCGTCAGTAAAGTTCAGCAGCGCGTGCTGGACGGCATGGGGCTGATTGTCCTTCATTCCGGTCATTATTCAAAAATATTCAAAGCTCTGATGGGAACGAGCTGCAGCTTGAAATGGCGTGAAGCCGATGAGAAGGAGCGCCTCTGGGTTGTTGCGCCAGGTCATCCGATTGCTGAAGGAATCGGCGAGTATATTGAACTGCCTGAAGAGGAAATGTACGGCGAGCATTTTGATATTCCTGCGCCGGATGAGCTGATCTTCACAAGCTGGTTCGAGGGTGGCGAGATCTTCCGCAGCGGCTGTGCGTATACACGTGGCAGCGGCAAGGTGTTCTATTTCAGACCAGGCCATGAAACGTATCCAACCTATCATAACCCGGCAATTCAGCGCGTCATCGTAAACGCAGCGAAGTGGGCGCAGCCTGTGAAGCGGGAGCTTCCTGTTCGCGGTAATGTGCAGCCGCTTGAGCAGATGGGTGCTGCTATAAGATAAGGGACAGGCAGCGAGCTTAGTAGAGTCATAGGGAGAGTTGGGGATATATGAAAAAGTTTCGAATCGGATTGATTGGTCTTGGTGGTATGTCGCATTCACATATCCGGTGGATGGCGGAAGAAGGCCGTTATGAGATTGTTGCGGTAAGCGATGTGAATGAGGCGGCATTAACGGAAAGAGGCGAGCAGCTCGGTATTCCGGCTGGCAAAAGATACGGTGATTTCGTCCAGCTGATCGGTGATCCAGACGTAGACGCAGTCGTATCGGTGACGCCAAATAACGTCCACGCGGATATCGTTCGCGCCTGCCTGCATGCAGGCAAGCCATTTCTAGCGGAAAAACCGTTTACACGTGTCTTCGAGGAGGCAGCCGAGCTGCTGGGGCTGTATGAACAGCAACCTGTAACCGGCATGGTCGGATTCAGCTACCGCTACACTCCGGCTTTCCGCTATGCTCGGGAGCTTGTACGGGAAGGGAAGCTTGGCATGGTGCGAAGCTTCTCGATCCAATACTTGCAAGGCTGGGGAGCTGTATCGAACCATACGCCTTATATTTGGCGGTTTAATAAAGACATTACCGGTACAGGTACGCTTGGTGATCTGGGCTCGCATATGATCGATTTGGCGAGGTTCCTTTTCGGAGAGTTTAAGGAGCTGTCGGCACAAATGCGCACGCTCGTTCCTGAGCGTCCGGATCCGGCGACTGGCCAAATGGTGAAGATCGAGGTTGACGATTTCGTTAGCTTCCAAGCAAGAATGTCTGGCGATGAGGTTGGTATCTTCCAATCATCCCGTAATGCAATCGGCTCAGGCAATCAGCATGAAGTATCGATCTACGGCGATGCCGGTACGCTGCACGCGTCAACGCTGAATCCGGATCAGATTATTTGGATCCGTGAGGAAGCGCCGGGCCAGTTGGCGAAAGCAGTCATCGACGTCCCGGAGCGGTGCAAAGTGTCCCAGTACGGCGACTTCTTGTCGATGCTTGATGGCACAGCTGCGGAGAGCCGTCCGGGCTTCATGGACGGCTACCGCAATCAAGAGGTGCTTGATGCGGTCATTCGCTCAAGTGAGGAGAAGCGTACGATTGAGTTGTAAGAGTTAAGATGTGAAAGCCCCTGCGAATGGTCTCATTTGCAGGGGCTTTTACTCCTTACTAAACAAGTGCGGTTTAGTCGCAGCCGGTAGGGTGAAAATCATGGTAAAACAAATCTATAACCATTACCTAGCAACAGATGATAAAATGGTTTAGTTCTATGGTGCAAGTATTAACAATGGAAAGAGAAAGGTGGTTCTAAGCGATGACGCATGAACCGCAATTGAGTACAGACAGTCGTGTGAGTCCATACACTGCTTCTCCCGATATGCAGCAAAAGCTGTATAAGAGGTCGCTTCTTATCGTCGTCCTGTCGCAAATCTTTGGTGGTGCAGGACTTGCCGCAGGCGTAACCGTCGGAGCTCTTCTGGCGCAGGATATGCTGGGGTCAGAGAGTCTCGCTGGTCTTCCTTCCGCGTTGTTCACTCTTGGTTCAGCAGCAGCTGCCATGCTGGTAGGGCGTCTTTCACAGCAATACGGGCGCAGGCTTGGATTGTCAGCTGGATTTTTTACAGGAGGAATAGGGGCGCTTGGCGTTATACTGGCTGCAGTTAATAACAATGTGTGGCTCTTATTTATTTCCTTTGTTATTTATGGAGCGGGAACGGCAACTAACCTGCAGGCTCGTTATGCGGGAACCGATTTGGCGAGGCCGGATCAGCGGGCGAAATCGATTAGTACGGCTATGGTCTCTACTACTTTAGGAGCCGTTGCTGGTCCTAATCTGGTTGATGTAACGGGTAATTTTGCAACTTCCGTTGGCGTTCCGGCACTTGCGGGTCCATTTATGCTGGGGGCAGCGGCTTTTATTCTTGCAGGGCTGGTCTTCTTTATTTTCCTCCGTCCGGATCCGTTTATAGTGGCCAAAGCCATACACAATGCCCAATTCGTAGCACAGGGTCAGGCTATTGATGAGGCTAATAAGATTCGTAAAGGCAGCAATAAAGGCTTGATCGTTGGTGCGGCCGTTATGATTCTGACTCAAATTGTAATGGTTGCTATTATGACGATGACACCAATTCATATGAAGCATCATGGACATAGCTTGGGCGATGTAGGATTAGTCATTGGCGTTCATATCGGATTCATGTATTTTCCTTCTCTTATTACAGGCGTTCTTGCGGATAAAATCGGTCGTACAGCGATGTCCATCGCTTCGGGTGTAGTTCTGCTCTCAGCTGGCCTTGTTGCCGCGGCGGCTCCTCCAGATTCGATGGTTGTACTAATTATTGCCTTAGCTTTGCTTGGGCTTGGCTGGAACTTTGGCCTAATCAGCGGAACGGCGATCATCGTCGATTCAGCAGATCCAGTCACTCGTGCCAAGACACAGGGGACAATCGATGTACTTGTTGCTTTGTCCGGCGCTTCAGGCGGAGTATTATCCGGCCTTGTGGTCTCGTCTTCCAGTTACGCAACACTGTCGCTTGGCGGCGGAGCACTTGCGTTATTGCTCATACCCGTCATCATTTGGTCAAGACGAAAGTCCTGACGAAAACGAAGGGGCTATCTCATTCAAGTCAATAAAATGACGATGAGCTAGCCCCTTTTTTCATTTGGTAAGTGGTGTAGTGACGATAAGACCCTCACAGGGTCTTATCGTCACTAATTTCGCTGAACAACCACTGCATAAAGCCCTCGCAGGGTCTTATTGCACCTCCGAACGCTCAAGAGAGCTTGTTTTTCTACCAATATTAAAGAAATAAGACCCTCGCAGGGTCTTATGAATACAAAATTCACTGGGTTACCCCTGTATAAAGCCCTCGTAGGGTCTTATAGGATATAGCTAATCTTACCAGGATAGTCCATGTAGGGAGGAACTGACTTGAGCTTCCCTACATGGGGAAGCCCCTTATACTTTTGTGATCTAAGCAGCAGTAGTAATCATCCACATAATGCCGAATTTATCTTCGATTTGTCCGAAGAGGGCTCCCCAGAACGCTGGCTCTAACGGACATTTTACAACGCCACCTTCGGCCAGCTTATTGAAAGCATCACGGGCTACGGCTTCCGTCTCAAATTCTAGACTCAAATTAATGGCATTCCCCCGGATAACCGGCTCGAATACAGCATCGGACATCAGGAAGGTAACTCCTCCGGCGATCATACTTAGGTTTACAACTTTGTCCTTCAGTTGCTCGTTCGCTCCGGGAAGCTGTCCATGCGTCATAATTGATAAAATCTCCCCGCCGAGCGCCTCTGTGTAGAACTCCGCTTGAGCTCTTGCATCCTCTGAAATCAAATAAGTAGTGTGTTTAGCCATCTTCCTAACATCCTCTCATCACTTGAATTGGACTGTTAACTCAGTCTCTATAAGGACAACGAACGGGAATTAACGAAATCGACAGGTTCCGAAAAAAAATTTTAGTTTTTAGATTTGACGGAAAAAATAGATTCTGTTATGCTTCTTAAACGTAATAATTACGATTAAGGAAAGCGAGGGAATAAGATGAGTATGACTAAAATTCCGGTAACGGTATTGAGCGGTTATTTGGGGGCAGGTAAAACAACGGTGCTGAACCATGTGTTAAATAATCGGCAGGGCTTGAAGGTTGCTGTGATCGTTAATGACTTGAGCGAGGTTAATATCGATGCGGCGCTTATTAAGGATGGAGGAGGACTCTCACGGACAGATGAGAAGCTAGTGGAGATGTCTAATGGCTGTATCTGCTGTACATTGCGGGAGGATCTGCTTCGTGAGGTCGAGAGGCTGGCTGAAGATGGCCGGTTTGATTATATTCTGATCGAGTCCACAGGTGTAGGCGAACCGGTTCCTGTTGCACAAACCTTTACATACATCGACGAAGAGCAGGGCATCGACTTATCGAGGATGTGCAGGCTTGACTGTATGGTAACGGTTGTTGACGCTTATCGGTTCTGGCATGACTTCTCTTCGGGGGATTCTCTGCTGGCAAGAAGCCAGGCAGTTGGCGTAGACGATACACGGGAAGTTGCCGATCTGCTCATCGATCAGATTGAATTCTGTGATGTGCTGCTGCTTAATAAATGCGACATGATCGCCCCAGATGAGCTTGGGCAGTTGGAGGCAGTCATTAGGAAGCTGCAGCCTCGCGCGAAGCTGATTAAGACGGTGAAGGGTCAGGTTGATCCTGTAGAAATCTTGAATACCGGATTGTTCAACTTTGACGAAGCAAGTCAATCTGCGGGATGGCTGAAGGAATTAGACAAGCCGGTACATACGCCGGAGACGGAAGAGTACGGGATTACTTCATTCGTCTACGAAAAAAGCAGACCGTTCCATCCGAGTAGGTTGATGAAGTGGTTTAAGGATTGGCCCATTGAAGTGGTTCGTGCAAAAGGAATTATGTGGATCGCTACGCGTAACGATATCGGTCATAGTATCAGTCAAGCAGGTCCGTCTATCCAGTTTGGACCTTCAGGTTACTGGATTGCCGCTCTGCCGCCGGATGAACAGAAGCTGTACCTTCAAGAGGAGCCTGAATTATTAGCGGGCTGGTCGCCGGAATTCGGAGACCGGATTAACAAAGTGGTGTTCATCGGTATTCAGATGGATCAGGAGAGGATGACAGCCTCTCTTGATGATTGTTTGCTGACCGACGCTGAGATGAAGCGGGATTGGAATTCATTCCGTGATCCATTGCCTAAGCCTGTAGAGATGTGCGAATTAACGACCCATTAGAGCAATAATGAGGGACAGTCCTCGGACTGCCCCTCATTGATACTAGCTAACTTAGGATGGTTGCCTCCATTCCCAAGCCATACTTCAGCGGCGGATGAGATTTGCGTTTAAGACAACGTAAAGCTTAATAATGAACCGTTTGCTGCTGGAAGCCGGTTAGCCGTTGAATCATTTGTAATAAAGCCAAGCCGGATCGTGCTTCCGGAGCTTAGTCCAAGAGAAGAGAGCGGGATGGCCAGCTCAATAACCGTATCATTGCGGACGAACTGGGCCGTGGTAATTGTTGAAGCGAGACTCCAAGTCCAGCCGTTGTTTGTTCCGCTGTAGGCGTATAAGTTTTGATTTTCAAGCATGGTATCGACGCCGCTGGCTGTCCAGCTTACCGGATTATAGCCAGTTGCTGTGTTGTTGTCTGTGTTCAAATAAAATTGGCTTTTGGTGTTCAAACCGCTGCCTTGAATGAGCAGGTACAGATTAGTACCGTCATTCTTCGCTTTCATAGCAGTGATCGTTCCGCCTGCACTACTGTTCAACGCCGATACTGCTCCCCAATCGCTTGCGCTGCCATCAATGGTAATCGTGGTAGAGGCTTGTGGGGTGGCGCTGACGGCAGTTGTTTTAGCAGATTCATTGCTGCTTGTATCAACGGCACTAACCTGGAACGAATAAGAGGTGCCATTAGTCAATCCTGCTGCTGTGTAGGTAGTTCCTGTGATAGGCGTCGAATTTAGCTTCGTTGTACCTCGGTAAAGGTTATAGCCCTGCAGGTCTGAATCGGTATTAGCCGACCAGGAAAGGGTGACCTGACTGTTCCCTGCGGATGCAGTTAGTCCCGTTGGTACAGCTGGTGGCGTCGTATCCGGTGTTGTTCCGCCTCCACCTGTTCCGCTGCTGCCTAGTGTATAGCTTGGCAATATGCCTCCGCTACCAGGCAATCTATTAACTGTCGAGTCGTTGCTGATATAGCCTGCACGAATCGTGCTGCCATTCGTGAGATTCAGCGTGGAAAGAGGGATAGACAGCTCGACGACATTGTTGTTCCGCTGGAATTCAGGTGTGCTGAGCGTACGGACGTTGGTCCACGACCAGCCTGCCCCCGTATTGTGGTACACAATATTGTTCTCGATCATGTATTCGGCGCCGCTTTCAGCACCGGAAGCAGTCCAGCCTGCGGCGTTGTAACCGGTCAATCTATTGTTATCCGTGTCGAGGAACAGCTGTCCCTTGACGTTCAAGTTATTGCCTTGGACAAGCAGATACAACTGGCTTGTTGTATTGGCTGCTTTCAAAGCCTGAACATCGGAAGTACTGGTAGCAAGAGCGGTGACGCCGTTCCAATCAGAAGCTGAACCATCGATCGTTATGACAGTTGTGGACGTACCTGTTGGGGTGACCGACACTGAAGAGCTTAGTGAAGATTCCAAACCGGCACTGTTCACAGCGGATACCTGGAAGCTGTAAGCTGTACCGTTCGTTAATCCGGTATTGGTGTAGGAGGTTCCGGTAATTAAAGCACCATTAACCTTCACACCATTCCGGTACACGTTATACCCTGAAATATTGGCGCCTGTACTAGTTGTCCAGTTCAGTGCTGCTTGGCCGCTTCCAGCAGTGGCCGTAAGTCCAGTTGGCGCTGTTGGCGCAACAGGTGCAGCAGGGGTCACAGATACAGCTGTGCTTAGTGACGACTGCACGCCGCTCGTATTGACGGCAGCAACCTGGAAGCTGTAGCTGGTGCCATTCGTCAGTCCTGTTGCCGTGTAAGAAGGGCTTGTGACGAGTGAGCTGTTGATCTTCGTTCCACCCCGGTAAACGTTATAGCCTGCGAGATTAGTCTCTGAATTTGGGCTCCAGCTTAAAAGGGCCTGCCCATTGCCCGGTGATGCAGTTAGACCGCTTGGCGTACTTGGGACGGCAGGTGCGCCAGGAACGGTGAACTTAACGGACTGTCCGCCAAAGTTGGCTGTCCGGAGCCACATCCATATTTCTTGCCCGGCTAGCGCGCCTCCGAAAATATAATCCGCGTCGAACATCAGCTCTACCGAGTTACCGGACTGCTTCGCGATGACCGGCCAGCCGTTGTTGCCAACTGTTGTAGTTGGGAACTTGAACACATCGCCCTGCCCGCTTACATGCGGGGCAAGATACACCTTGTTCATATTTTCAAAGTAGATGCGGGAGTCGGGGGTAATTGGCCAGGATACGCCTTGCCAGCCGGTAGTTCCTTTTTTGTCATAATCGAAATAGAGCATTTCGCCCTGCATATTTAATGCGGATAACGAATCGATCTTCATCAAGAATTTGTCACCGGCAAACTTGGTATATACCTTCGTAATCCCTTTGGCGTTACTTCCGGCCGGATCGCTATAGATTGGTGTTTCACTTGCCCATTCGTTGAACTGGCCGTCAATGTTGAAGCCGCCGTACAAATCGGTTGGGTGCATACCGGTGAGGGAGGAGGAAGGCTGGCCGCTGGCATCTAACCAATTTTTAGCGTCGTGGTACATAGTGGAGAAAGCGGTAGCGCCGCTGACATCATAGCCCATGTAGTGGCTGTTGCTTACGATTTCGTTCATCCATTTGTTCGTGCTCGTTGAGGGGATGGTAAAGTCGCAAATGATGATGTTGAAGCCGTCCGCCTGATTCGCCTGAGCGTTCATGTAGTCCTTCCAGAAGCCTCCGAAGTTGTCGCGGCTGCGGTAAGTAGGGGAAGCGGAATTGGTATTCCAGTTGTCTGCGAAGGCCGGGTTCTCATCATAGAATTTGGAGCCTGAAGTAATGTAGGGGTTAAAATACCAGGATTCAGTCAGAAAAATGTTGATCGCATGCCGGTAGCGTTCGGCGAATTGAGAGGTTCCTTCATCCGGGTTGAAATACCAATAGCCGCGGTTCGCTGCCACGATTTTGGTCGGGTCAACGGCTTTTACCGCTTCAACCAGCTCGACCATCCCTTTGGCCGTAAAACCAAAGTTGCCGCGTGGCCCCCAGGAGGTTGTTGGACCGGCGCCGCCAATGGGATCAGGTGTATCAACGGTGTCGAGGAATACGCCGTCATATCCGGCGTCATGCTCCAGCTTATCGGTCATAAAAGTAATGAGCTTTTTCCACGTTGGGTCTCCACCGTTAATATAGCCGCCTCCGTAGGTTTTGTTCTTGTCGGGGACACCATCTCCGTTCTTCCAATATCCGCCGTACATATAACGGGTATCGTTAATCCACGTCCCTTGCTGATCCAGATACCAGGGCATAAGACCGTTATTACTCCAACTGAGCAGATTGCCTGTGGAGGAATAATCGTTTGCAATAGATATACCGGTATAACTGTTGTATCCGGAATTAGCAGTCCCATCCGGTGTTGCTCCGCCCTCGACGTTAATATAGCTGCCGGAGCTGTTGTAGTTCCATGGATTAGGGCCATGCAAAGGTCCACTTGGTCCGCTGTAATTCGCTGGCAGCAAGCCAACATCCTTGCCGTTCTGGATCGTCATGTCACCGGTAAAACCAGTGAATACGCTGGAGGTGGCGAGTTCCCCGACTGACATATAAGCGAGCACGATCACGTCATCAGTGGTACCTAAGATGCCATCTACACCTCGTTTTACTTCGTTCACTTGATTGGGAGTAAACGTCTCGAAGTAGAACTGATTATTCGCGACGTTAATAATGCGGATTGTCGGCTCAAGGATAACAAGATCATAGGTCTTCAAGGAATCCAGCTGTGTTTGGGTGGCGGTGTTGGTGCCGTACCAGATCATAACCCGGCTGTATTCGCTTAGTCCAGGTACCTTTCCGTACAGCGGATCTTTTCCTATTGCCGCATGAGCGGTTGGTGTAAGACCTGGGACTTTGAAGGCGGGAAATAGAAGCAGAAGTACGAGTGAAACAGCGAGCATTCGTCTAGCCAAACGATGAAAGGCTGTAGGCAAAATAGTCACTCCCTTTTCTCATTAAATGCTTAATCAGATCAGAAAATTCCGAATATTCACCACCTTAAGGTCTAATATATTTGGCGCAAATTTTATGTATATATAATCAAATAGTAAGCAAACGCAATACGCCAACGACGCCATTATAATCCAGCGTAATAGCGAATACAACAAGAAGTTTTCGACTTTTACTAGAAGCTAAATGATTTAAGAAAAGGATTAAGGAGGCTAATTATTTTAGAGATAAGAGAAATCAAATGATTTAATTTGCCGCAAATATATTTAAATATTTTCCTAAATTATATTGAATTTTGCGTAAATATTAACTAGAATGGGTGACAAAGAGCGCCTCGCGCTTAATCAGAAGAAGGAGGCAGTGTCAGCAAAGGGTTCATGTTCAAGGGAGTTCATTCCAGGTATCACTTCAAAGGCAAGCGGTATAAGAAGGGATGGGGAAACGATGGGCAATGGTTGGACTGTGGGGAGAAAGGCGGCCTTGGCTGCGATGGCGCTGATGATTGGGGTGCTGCCAAAAGCAGGAGTGCCGACTGTGACAGCAGCGGCATCTGATGCAAGCTTGTACGGTAATTTCGAGGATTGGGATGGCGGAGTTACGAATCAGGCAGAGGCATCGAATCGAATGGAACGGATTAAGGCGGTTAATCGGGATGGCAAGCTCTATGTCATGGCTAGCGGGCAAGAAATGGATCGCTCCAAGACGCTGTATTTGAATGCCGATAATGATACGTCGACAGGAGCAAATATCGCGGGATGGAAGGATTCAGCAGGAATTGACTACAAGATTGAAGAGCGCGATGTGTATGCTTTCGAGAATGGGGATTGGGTACAGAAGGGTCAGGTGTCGTTGCAGGACAGTGATACAGTTGCGGAATACGAGATTGATCTAGCAGCACTCGCTGCGGCTGATTCTGCTGGCAAGATCAAGGTTGGATTGTTGTCAGATGGTGCGATGCTGCCGGAGCTTGGTGAACTTATGGTTGCTGTGCAGCCATCCTCATCTGGCGGAGCAGCACAGGAAGCGCCACCTGCGCCGGCTGATCTGACAATTGATGGTAACGGTGCCGAATGGGTGGATGTGCCCGAGCTGCTGCGCAGCGCGGATGGGAAAACAACTGTGAAATACGCGGTGTCAGCGGATGCTTTACATATGCTGATTGAGGGACGTATCGATAATGGCGAGTTTCCTGATTTGTGGGAGCATCTGCTAATTGACGTCGACCGCAAACCGACAACTGGAACGGCCATGTGGGCTTGGGCAAGCACGCTTGGCTCGGAATACCTCGTGCAGTCCGGCTTACTCTATCAGGCGAATGGCAGCGGCGGCTGGCAGGAGGCGGCAACCGATTTAAGCTATGCTCGTTCCGGAACAGGAGATGCCAAGACGATTGAATGGAGTCTGCCTCTTGCGGATTTAGGTGCAGAGGATACGAAAGGCGTTCACATTGCTTTCCTGAGCAATAATTACGCCATGCCTGATCCAGCAGGTGATCCCGCAGAGATCAGTCTTGTTGCGAAGCCGCAATTATCCGTTGATGGCGACACATCGGATTGGGCTGGGATTCAGCCGCTTACGGTAACAGCTGATGGACTGACTACGGTGAAGACTTATGTGGCGGATGGGCAGCTATATGCACTTATTGATGGCCGAATTGATAATGCGGAGTTCCCGAATTTGTGGGAGCATCTATTCCTCGATACAGACAAGAATCCTTCTACCGGAACCTCCAGCTGGGCTTGGGCAGGTAAGCTCGGCGCTGAATATCTGGTGCAGACCGCTATCCTATATGCTTCGAATGGGAGCGGCGGCTGGGATCAGACCGATACTGTATTTCCTTATATCAGCACCGGAACGGGCGATCATAAAGTGATCGAATGGTCGGTGCCGCTGAGTAGGCTTGGCATTGATGATGAACAGTCCATTCATGCCGGATTCCTGAGTAACAGCTATGTCTCCCCTGAAGCGAATGGTGATCCTGCTGTTATCCCTTTGCGCAGCAGTGATTCTATTATTACCGTTGACGGTGATGATAGTGATTGGAGTGAGGTGGAGATTGGCGCTTCTGCAAGTGGTGCGCCGTACCTGCTGGATGCTGTTCAGGATGAACAGAAACTGTATGTCCGTGTGAAGGGGCAGAACCTGGATCTGCGCAGTGTTTATTATTTGAATACGGATGGGGATTCAACTACTGGTGCGTCAGTTGGTCGATGGACGGAAGATGGCTTTGATTACAAAATCGACCGTGGCAACTTGTATAAATACCAGCAGCAGGATGGAGATTGGGAAGAGAAGGGACCGGTCTATTTGGCCGCATCGGACGACTCTCTCGAAATTAATGTTTATCTGGATGAGCTTGGTCTTGATGCGCCAGCCCCAATTAAGCTGGGCTTCGTGAACCGTGAGATGCTCCAGCTCCCGTTGGGCGGTACTTCACCGCTGACCGTAGATAAGACGGTTCAGACGCATGCGGCATCCGGAGTATTTTATCCGCGTCAAAGCTTCGAGCTGTTGAACAACCCTTATATGGGTTGGGTAGCTTGGGCGAAGGATTCATCGAAGCCGGAAGGAACGCCATACCCTCAGCAGCACAGTCTGGTCTACGCGGGTATTACGTGGCGCGAGCTGGAGCCGGTGAAAGGTCAGTTTGACTGGGAAGCCATTGAGCAGAAGTATCAATTCAACTATTGGGCTTCGCAGGGCAAACGGATCAATCTGCGGATTGTGCTGGATACACCAACCTCGGACCCAGCACACAAGGATATTCCAGATTGGTTGTATGACGAGTTGGCTGCAGAAGGGGATGCTGGGACCTGGTACGATACGCAAGAAGTAGGCTCAGGCTTTAGTCCGAACTACAATAGTTCGACGCTTCTTGCTGAACATGAGCGGATGATCGCTAAGGTTGCGCAGCGCTACGACACAGACGAGCGGATTGCTTACGTTCAGCTCGGAAGCCTTGGTCACTGGGGAGAGTGGCATACCTGGCCAAGCGGCTCGGGTGTATTCCCTAAGCTGAGTATATCGGATCAATATGTTCAGCATTATTTGAATGCTTTCACCCACAAGCAGATTGGTATGAGGAAGCCGTTCCCGATCGCAAGCGAGGAGCAAACGGGATTATTTAACGATGTATTTGGCATCAAATCCAGCACGGATGAGTGGGTTGGCTGGACGCAAAATGGCTGGGCGGGTATTGGCGAGTCCTTGGATAATCCGGCGGATGCTGCAGCCCAGCAGGCTGCGTCTGCTATGCCGGACTTCTGGAAGTATGCCTATTCGGGCGGCGAATTTGCCAACGGCAATCCGGAGAGTTGGCTGACGGATGATGCGATTATGGAGTCGCTGCGACAGTTGAGGGTCAGCCATACGTCATGGCTTGGGCCGTCTTCACCTGCGCGTACCGCGTATGGCACAGAGATTCAATCCAATATCGAGACGATGCACAAAATGATGGGCTACCGCTATGTTGTAGAAGCGATTAAGCATGTGGGATCGGTTCCGCGTGGTGCATCAGCCGATGTGGAAACCGTTATAATTAATAAAGGCGTTGCACCGTTCTATCAAGATTGGAAGCTGGAATACAGCCTTGCTGCGACGGATGGAACCGTTGTGTACAGACAGCAGCAGGATACGGATTTACGCACGCTGCTGCCGGGCAGGTTTGTTCTTAGCAACAAAATTAATGTGCCTAATTCACTTGCTGCAGGCAGTTATAAACTCCTGATTGCCGTAATTGATCCAGCAACGAATGCACCTGGAATGAAGCTGGCGATTGATGGGGAGCGGTCTGATGGCCGGTATGAAGTAGGCAGTTTGAACGTAACAGGTTCTACCTCTAACGGTGGAAACGGCAGTACGCCTTCAACGCCAACGCCGGTTCCAGAGGATAACGGTGTGCCAAACCACATGACATATACGGATGTGCCAGGCAGCCATTGGGCAGCCGAGGCAATTCAGGAGCTGGCTGCGAAGAAAATTATGAATGGCGTTGCTGAGGGCCGATTTGCGCCGAATCGCTCCGTCACGCGTGCTGAATTCGCCGCTATTATGGCCAGAATACCGGGAATTGGGGTAAGTGAAGGAAGTGATGTAGTTATTCCGTTTAAGGATGTTCCGGCTAATGCTTGGTATACGCAGGAGTTGGCTGATGTATTAGCTGCTGGTTTGATTAATGGTTATGGTGATACCTTCAAGCCGGAAGCTGGGATTACACGCGAGGAGCTTGCTGTCTTGGCAGTTCGAGCGGTTGAGAAGGCGGCGGCAGAAGCAGGCGTTGTTTTGGAGCTGACAGGTGAGGGTAACGCAGAACCATATACAGATAACGACAGCATTAGTGGATGGGCAGAGGATGGTGTACGTCAGGCCCATCAGCTTGGTTTGTTGCTTGGTGACACCAAAGGCAGTTTCCGTCCGCAGGACAGTGTATCACGTGCGGAAGCCGCGGTTATGGTGGTTCGGTTATTGGGATTACTGCCGAAATAAAGGTTGGCGGGAGACTGTCTGGGATGCCAGGCAGTCTCTTTTTTTGCCTTGAAGTTTAATGTCAGGAAAATCCAGTGATAAATTTGATTTATTTGATTTATATTTGGCGCAAATATTTTATTAAAAACTTTAAACAAATATGCCTAATTCCCAATACTTATTAGCTAAAACCCGGTTGAAAAACACTATTAACCCGCGTTATAACTGAAGAAATTCACATCTAAATATTTGGCGCAAAATAATAAAATATTATACCCAAAAATTATTGACTTGTTGTGAAGGCTGCGTTATTATCAGAACATGTAAAACGATTGCTCCCCATACCGGTAATGAATTGGAGCATATTTGGCGCAAAATTATTGATGGAGAGTGTAGACATGGAGAAACTGAGAATGGCATTTATCGGCGTTGGAGATATGGGCTCGCATCATTGTATCGGCTTTGATCTGCTGCCGGATTGCAAAGTGAACTATATCTGCGATATGAACCAGGCGAACGTTGATCGTACGCTGGCGGAACTGAAGAACAGCAGTCCGGTTATCCTGACTGACTATAAGGAGCTTTTACATAAAGAAGATATTGATGCGGTTGTGATCAGCGTACCGAATTACATGCACCGGGAGGTGGCAGTTGCTTTCCTCGAAGCCGGCAAGCATGTGTTCCTGGAGAAGCCGGTTGCACACACTTTGGAAGATTGTAATGCCATTATTGAAGCAGCCGAAGCGAATAACCGGATCCTGCAGATCGGTCTCGTCTATCGCTACTCCAATGTTTATCGCAGAATGGCTGAGGAGCTGGAACGGGGGCGTCTTGGCGATGTGAAGCTGATGTGGTGCAAAGAATTCCGCGATCCGTTCCCGCCAACAGAATGGTTCTATGACAAGAACAAGTCGGGCGGTGCGCTGGTTGAGAAGGACTGCCATCACTTTGATATTTTCAACTGGATGATTGGTTCGAAGCCGCTTCGGGTGTTCGCAACTGGCGGACAGCATGTGATGAAGCAGGGGCAGCCAAATATGATTACAAATTCGTACAGCCATTACCCGCCTAAGCCAATTGAGGATGTCTCGATCGTGGATCATGCCTGGGTAACCATTGAATACGAGAATGGAAGCAAAGCGAATCTGGGATTGTGCATGTATCTGAAGCCCCGCAATTTGATGGGAGACGGCCTTGAGATTGGACTAATCGGGGACAATGGCGGCCAGATGGTTGCGAAGAACGACAAAACGATCGATATTGTGGGCGGGCAGAACTTCACTCGCGATCATCTCGATATTGACGTAACCTCCGATTCGATTATGGGAGGACATACCGGCGGTCAGACGCAGCGGATTGAGTTTGTTAAGAGTGTTAAAGAAGGCACGCAGCCGTTTGCTTCCGCTTATATAGGCCGAGATGCACTGCTGATTGCTTTGGCGGCAGAGAAATCGATTGTTGAAGAACGCTATGTATACGTGAATGAACTAATGAAGTAAGGGGTGCCGGGATGAAAAACAAGCTGAGAAGGTATGATACACTCGTTTTCTTCTTATTTATATCCCCTTGGATAATCGGTTTCTCGCTCTTTTTTCTTGTTCCTTTTGGTACTTCTGTGTTTTATGCGTTTACCGATGCCAGGCTGCCGGGAGCGGTGGACTACAACTTCGTAGGATTGTCTAACTTTGTGGATATGTTCAACAATCCGATCTTCAGCAAAAGCCTTCAAAACACCGGCTATTTCGTTATTGTTGGTGTACCCGTCGTAACGGCCGGGATGCTGCTGATAGCTTTAATTCTTAATATGAACGTCAAAGGCATCGCCCTTTACCGGACATTCTATTACTTGCCAACCCTTGTGCCGATTGTGGCAACCGTCATTATATGGCGGCTCGTGTTCAACTCGGAATTCGGCATTCTGAATGCAGGCCTTGCGAAGCTTGGAATTGGCAAGACTGATTGGATGGGGAGTGAGGGGTTAATTAAGCCGGTTATCATTTTGCTGCAGGTGTGGATATCGGGGAGTGGGGTACTAATCTTCCTGGCGGCTCTGAAAAATGTGCCAAAACATCTGTATGAAGCGGTGCTCATCGATGGAGCGAACAAGGTTCAGTCCTTCTTCCGTGTGACGCTGCCGATGATCAGCCCATCTATCCTATTCGTTGTCATTATTCAAACGATGTATAACTTCCAGATGTTTACCGAAGCGCTGCTGCTGACGAAGGGCGGACCTAATTATGCAGCGTACACCTTTGTCTACAACATCTACAAGTCAGCATTTACGGATTTGAAATTCAGCATGGCGATGACACAATCGATCTTCCTGTTCGCGCTGATCTCACTTGTCACCTTTGTACTTATGAAGTTGTCCAAACGTTTTGTCTACTATGAAGGCGAGAAATAAGGGGGGATCACGATGAGTCAGTCTAACCGTATAGTGAAGCAAACTGGCAAATATGTCCTGCTTACTGCCGCTTTGGTCTTGTTCGCCGGACCACTCGTATGGATGCTGTCGACGATGATGAAGACAAAGGCCGAGACGTATAAGGTTCCTCCAACGATTCTGCCGGAGTCGCTTAACTTCGAAGCTTTCCAGAGATTGTTTGATGTGCAGCCGCTTATGTGGAGATGGATCCAAAATTCCTTCACTATATCAGCTCTTGTTGTTATTGGTGCGGTACTGTCGAGCTCCATTGTAGCCTACGGCTTCTCGCGTTTTTCGACCAAATACAAAGACAGGCTGTTCCCAATCGTCTTAATGACGTTAATGATTCCACCTTCTATCCTGATGATCCCGTCCTATGTGTTGTTTACAAAGCTGCATTGGGTGGATACTTGGCTGCCGCTTATCGTTCCAGCTTGGCTCGGCGGCGCGTACTACATCTTCTTATTCCGGCAATTTTTCATGACGATCCCGCAGGAGCTGGATGAAGCGACTTACCTAGACGGCGGGAACCGTTGGACGGTGTTTACGAGAGTCATTATGCCGCTGTCCAAACCCATTGTTGTTACAACCGTTATCTTTGCTTTTGTGAATTCATGGCTCGATTTTCTTGGACCATTCCTTTACATCAAGAGTAATGATATGTTCACCCTCAGCGTTGGTCTGCAGATGCTTATCGGCCAGACGAGCCAGGACTTCCCGGCGCTTGCCGCAGGAGCATTCATCAGCATTGTGCCGATTGGTCTCTTGTTCCTGTTCGCACAACGCTACATCGTGGAAGGGGTGGTGCTCACGGGTTCGAAGGGTTAGGCGAACTGCATGGGTAGACATAAGATGATCAGTGACTGCTGTTTTCAAATTAATCTAAAGGGGAACTGGATATGAAAACGAACAGAAAATGGTTATTGGGTCTTTTTACGCTAGTATTATCAATGGTATTTATCATTTCCGGATGCGGCAGCAACAATAATAGTAACTCTAATTCAAGCCCAAGCACAGCGGCAAACGCAGAGAAGAGCGATAACGGCAGCGCCGAGCAGACAGAGAAGCCTGCTGAACCCGTGACCATTACCTACTCACAGTGGGGAACAGCGGAAGAGCTGCAACGGACGCAGGAGCTCCTGAACAAATTCATGGAGGCTAATCCGAACATTACCGTGAAGCTTGAAGGCAAAGACTGGGGCAGCTACTGGGATGGCCTGACGGCAAATGCAGCTGGCGGTACATTGCCTGACGTATTCAAAACGAGCTATGCGTTTATTGAGAAATACGCTGAGCTTGGCATCTTCAAAGAGCTGGACGGTTTACTTGCGGACAACGGCTTTGAACTGAGCAATATTGACGAAAGCTTACTTGGATTACATAAATATGGCGGCAAGCAGGTATCTCTTCCGATTGATGCAAACGTAATTGTCTGGTACTACGATAAAGCGATGTTTGCCGATCCGGCGAAAAATCCAAAAGGTGCAGCAGTCCCTTCCCTTGAGCCAACTTGGACTGAAATCCTGGACATTGCAACGAAGATGACCCTGGACAAAAACGGCAAGAACCCTGGTGAAGACGGCTTTGATGCCGACAATGTCGTGCAATGGGGTATGTCCGTATCACCGGGTTCGACGATGGATTGGTTCCTTGAGCCAGAGCTGTGGTCGAATGGAGCGAAGCTTGTGAACGATGATGGTTCCCTTGCTCTTAATACTCCTGAAGCCCGTGAAGTACTGGACTTCTTTATTGATGCAACGAAGAAACATATCAATACGACCCCAGCACAGATTGAGGGTCTTGGTGGTCAAGTAAACTTGGGTATTACTACAGGCAAAGTAGCGATGAACCCAGGCGGCAGCTGGAACACAACCAACTTCCAAGAAGCAAAAGTGGATTATGGTATTACGTACCTGCCGAAGTTCAAAGAAAACAAAACGGTTGTACAGCCAGCCGGCATGGCGATCTCGCATAATACGAAACATGAAGAAGCAGCTTACACACTGCTCGCATGGCTCGCTGGTCCAGAAGGTCAATCGGAGCTTGCGAAGCAAGGTTATTCAATCCCGGCAAATAAAGCAGCATCCGATGCTTATATCGCTAAGGTAGGCGAAGCAAATAAAATCTTCCTTGATGCGCAGCAGTTCGGTATCATCTCTCCGTTTACTGTGAAGAAAACGGATCTGGTATGGACATACGGTGAGCAATCGCTCAAAAATCCGCTTGCCGGCGACGGTGACGTGGATGCGGCTATCAAGGATCTAGAGTCGAAACTGAAATAAACCAGGTACATGGTACAACAGGGGAAGAGGCGTTTGATCGCTTCTTTCCCTTTTTTGCTTAAGCTAAGAAGCTTGAAACGGCGGTGTTTCTTGACTATTGAAGGATAGCGCTATACAATAGATTTGCCGCAACTTTTCGCAACTTTTTGAGAGTTGCCGCAATTATATAGAGCATATATTCGATATAGGAATAGAGAGGAACGTATGATGGCCAAGTTGAAGGACATTGCAGAGCAGGTTGGGGTATCGATCTCGACGGTATCGCGAGTAATGAAGAATGATTCGACCCGTTCCGTGAGCGAAGAGACCCGCAGAAGAATTTGGGAAGCTGCGGAGAAGCTCGGCTACAAGGCGAACCGTTCCGAGAAAAGCAGTAAATCCGATGCCAAGCTGATGGTTCATATCGGCTGCGTCGTTGCCATTCCTCAGAATAAATATAATAATCCTTATTTCTCCGTTATTCTGGAAGGCATTGAGAAAGCATTGACGGAATCCGGCCTCCGGCTGGAGTTTGTATACAGTATCGAGAACCAGGCGGATATTCAGCAGCTGCAAGCGCTGGTGAAAGAGCATCGGATTGACGGTATGATTATTGTCGAGCGAATTGATGCGGATGCTTACCAGTGGATCAAGCAAAATGTAAGAGCTGTTGTGGGTGTAGATTTGGCGGATCGGAGTATTCCGGTCGTCTGCTATGACCGTGAGGCTGCGGCGAAGGAAGCTGTGGAGCATCTGATCAAGCAAGGTCATAAGCAGATTGGTTATATCGGCGGTCCGGAGCTGAATGATCCTTTCCGTATGGAGAAGCGGTTCCTTGGCTACCAGAGTGCGATGCATGAAGCGGGCCTGGAGCTGAATGACAACTGGATTATTGATGTGAAGTGGGATGTATCGCTCAGCTACGAGCTGACCAAGCAGGCGTTCGAGAAAAAAGGTTATTCGCCAACTGCGATATTTGCAGCCAGTGATATGATGGCGATCGCCGCCATGCGTGCGGCTTCGGAGCGGGGGCTTCGTATTCCTGAGGATATTGCCGTCGTTGGCATTGATAATATCGAGATCTCTGAATTCACATCACCGCCACTGACAACGGTTCATGTTCCAAAGATTGAGATGGGGATGTACGCTGTGAAGCTGTTGCTTGACTACTTGGATGGTCAATACTCGCTGCCGGTGCGCATGACGATACCGTATCGAATGATCTGCCGCCGCTCTTCGGAGTCGCAGCAGGCCGCGATTAACTTGAAATAAAATAAGGAGCTGTTACGGAAGTCGTTAATACGACTTTTGTAACAGCTCTTTTTTATTTGGGGTTACACCTTCACTCACACCGCAGACTGTATATTATCCAACGTAGTGTTGCGACAGGGCTAAGTAGCTAGAGCTGCGTTGGAATTCATCCAGCAGAATGCGCACATTTGTCTGAAAGAAGCTCATTGTGGAGAAAGTTACTGGATAGAATCCAACATCATGTGCAATAGCCGGTAATGGATCTAAGTTACGTTGGATGAAATCCAACGTGGGGTAGCAACTAATGCTTAGGTAATAGCATTAAGAATAGTTCCTCCTGCTCCCACCACAGAATGTATATTATCCAATATAATGATGCGCCAGTGCCAAGTAACTAGAGCTGCATTGGAATTCATCCAGTAGAATCAGCACATTTGTCTGAAAGAAACTCATTATGGCGAGAGTTACTGGATGGAATCCAGCCTAATGGAGCAATAGCCGGCAATGGATCTAAGTTACGTTGGATGAAATCCAACGTGGGGGAGCAACTAATGCTTAGGTAATAGCATTAAGAATAGATCCTCCTGCTCCCACCGCAGACTGTATATTATCCAACGGAATGGTGCGTCCGGGCCAAGTAGCTTTGGCTGCGTTGGAATTCATCCAGCAGAATTCGATTATTTAGTTGAAAGAAGCTCATTGTGGAGAAAGTTACTGGATAGAATCCAGCGTAATGCGCAATAGCCGGCAATGGAGCCGAGTTACGTTGGATGAACTCCAACGTAGTCGCCTCGCGTAGTGGGTGTTGTGCGGTATCCCTATGGCTATAGCTTCACACGCGCCTTGGCGGAACGCGCGTAATCGGATGGCGGCATCCCGGTCGCTTTCTTGAAGTCGCGGGAGAAGTAATGAATGCTGCTGTAGCCGAGTTTGGCTGCGATCTCCGTCATGTTGTCCTGCTGCTCGCGGATCAGGGTCTTTGCTTCTTCAATCTTTAACTGCTTGAAATATTCCATCGGACCAACGCTGGCCTGTGCATGGAAAATCTCCTTCAGCCGGCTTTTCCCCAGATGCAGCTCCTGGCATAGCCTGTCCAATGTTAGCTGCTCTGATAGGTTCTCGCGCATAAACGAAATAATCTGCTCAGCCATCTGCTGCTCCGCCTTCTCGGTCTGGAAGGAGGCAGGTTTGCGTACGGTATGTCTATCGCGGTCGGCATCGTCCTGCAAACGAATCAGTTGTATCAGCAGTGTCTCCAGATAATTACGCATCGCCTGCTCACTGGCAAATGGGGCATTTTCACGGCTGATAAGCTCGTGGATGTGGGAATTGTCATAAGGCGGTTCGAAGGAGTGGAAACCCTCCTGCAGCAATAGTGACAGCAAATTCCGTTCTCTAGTACCAAGCTGCATAGTTAGGTTCTCGAACCTCGCCATACAAGGAGCAGAACACTCGAAGGACAGAACAAATAGATTAGGCGGTTTGTGCTGCTGACTGACATTTATGGTGTGGAATTCCCCCGGTTTATGAAAGATAATCATGCCTTGCTCAAGCTGATGAGTTCGATCATCCGCCTTAACCTCGACAGAACCTTTGTCTACGTAAAGCAGTTCCCAGAAGTCATGCTGCTCCCCTTCGAACATATAGCCTTTGGCGAATTCAAAGTAATGGAACGAAATCAGCTTGCGCACCGCGAGTATTTCCTCGAGCGTATGACGAGTGAATTCCATCTGCCAATCTCTCCCTTTTTTCTTCCTCTTTGCACTTATTATAAAGCCTTTTTTAGCTGTGCAAAAGATACGGCTGATTTGCTAAAGGCGCGCCCAAGGACGGCCTATATAATTAGCTTTATAAAGAGCATTATGCTAATGCTTACGAAGCAGAATTGCTTCAAAATTCTTTAGGAGGCTGCCTAACATGAAAAAAGGGATTAATATCTGGTCTTTTCCGTCAGGCATGAGTATAGAGGAAAGTGTTGTTTTGGCTAAGGATGCCGGCTTTGACGGTATCGAGCTGTCACTGAACGAGACTGGTCAGCTAAGCTTGGAGAGCACGGAGAAGGAAGTCCGCTCCGTTCGCCGTTTTGCAGATGATACTGGTATTGAGCTGTCGAGCTTAGCCAGCGGCTTGTATTGGGATTATCCGCCGACCAGCCAGAATGAGCAGGTGGCAAGCAAAGCTTTTGATATCGCGAAAAAGCAATTGGAATCGGCTGCAGCACTTGGCGTAGATACGATTCTGATCGTACCTGGCGCTGTTGGCGTTGATTTTATTCCAAATGCTCCGGTGGTGCCTTACGACCGGGCTTATGATAATGCATTAGCGTTCTTCTCGAAGCTAGCGAAGGAAGCAGAAGCGCTGAAGGTATCGGTTGGCATTGAGAATGTATGGAATAAGTTTCTGCTATCGCCGCTTGAGATGAGAGGCTTCATTGATGCAGTAGGTTCTGATTATGTTGGTTCTTACTTCGATGTGGGCAATGTTGTTTATTCCGGCTATCCCGAGCATTGGATCTCGATTCTGAACAAGCGCATTAAGAAGGTTCACTTCAAGGATTATCGTCGTCAAGCGGGTGGACTACATGGCTTTGTGGATCTGCTGGCGGGCGATGTTGATTATCCGGTAGTGATCGAGGCACTGAATGCGATTGGTTATAACGACTATGTGACGGCTGAGATGATCCCGCCATACACTCATCATACGAAACAAATCGTGTATAACACTTCTGCTGCAATGGATGCCATCTTAGGGAGGACGGAGCGCTAATGCTGAATATTGGACTAATTGGACTTGGGTTTATGGGGAAAACGCATCTCGAGAACTATCTTCGTTTGGAGAGAGAAGGCGCGCCGATTCGTGTCGTTGCCCTATGTGATGTAGATGAAGCGAAGCTGAACGGCGGCGGTGGTGGCGGTAATATCGATACGTCATCGGATAACGAGATTGATTACAGCCGTTTTAATAAATATACGTCGGTGCAGGCGATGCTGGAGAGCGAGCAGCTGGATGCGGTTGATATTACGCTGCCAACGTTCCTTCACCGTGATGTTACTATCCAAAGTCTGAACAGCGGTGTTCATGTGCTTTGCGAAAAGCCTATGGCGATGAACGCGGACGAGTGCGACATCATGATCGAAGCAGCAGAGGCAAGTGGCAAGCAGCTGATGATCGGGCAATGTCTGCGCTTCTGGCCGGCTTATGTCTATTTGCAGGAGCTTGTTAGCGGCGGCAAATTCGGCAACGTGACAAGTGCTTATTTCTACCGCGGTGGCGGGACACCTTCCTGGGGACCTTGGGTGCTGCAAAATGAGAAGGGCGGCGGGGCACTGCTCGATATGCATGTGCATGACACCGATGTCGTCAATTGGCTGTTCGGCAAGCCGGAAGCCGTATCTTGCTATGGCCGGAATGTGATTCCAGGCAGCGGCTACGATATAGTCTCGACCCATTACCGTTACGAGGACGACAAAATCGTATCCGCTCAGGTGGATTGGACGCTGAATGGCGATTTTGGCTTTGAGATGGGCTATAAAGTTAACTTCGAGCATGGCAACGTACAGTTTAACGGTGCTTCCGTGAAAGTGAATCCGAATGATGGCACAGGCTTCACAGCTGAGCTGCCTGTGGATCAAGGCTATTATTATCAGCAAAAATATTTCGTAGAGTCGCTAGTTCAAGGCTTGCCTCTGGATACCGCGACACCAGCCAGCACCAAGGCTAGCATCGAGATCGTAACAGCGGAGCGGGAATCGGCAGATCAACGCGGCGCATGGATTGCTGTTCCTTAAGGTGATGAACAAATCCTATGAGATCCCTTATGATGAAGCGGCGGCAGACTTTGATAACGCACATTGGCAGCAGTTGACACCTGTGTCTGTGGCTCATCAGCAATGGTTGATTCTAGATCATCCGCCGGAGACGGAGGTTCGTACGGTATATGATGCCAATGCACTGCACCTGCAGTTCCGAGTATTCGAGATAGCACCGCTCATTCGGCACAGACATAACGGTGCACCAGTCTATGAGGACAGCTGCGTAGAGTTTTTCCTCCAGCCGCTTCCTCTACAAGACGAGCGTTATTTTAATTTTGAGCTGAATGCCGCCGGGGTGCTGCTGCTCGAAATCGGCGAGCGGGGGAAGGCACGAAAGCGGATTACAGCCGAAGATAACGGACAATTCGGTATTCGTTCCGAGGTCGGCCTATGGGATCGGGCAAGCAGCAGGATGTATTGGGAGCTTCATCTAAGTGTTCCCTTTGCTTTTGTGCAGCATTGGTTTCCCAGCTTCCGCGCTATTCCTGGCGTGGTGATGAAGGGGAACTTCTATAAGTGCGGCGACCTGACGCCTGAGCCTCATTATGTGAGCTGGTCACCTGTAAAATCCGCTATACCAGATTTTCATCGCAGCTCCAGCTTTGGCATGCTGATGCTGGGGAGCCGCAACTAATGTATTAGAAATAACCGCTTTCCTATTGAGGAGAGCGGTTTTTTCTGATAGAGACGCTTTATTATTTCTGCCCAACAAACTTAGACATCGCTTGCTTCTCCATTTCGTCCCAATGGGGAGTAGCGACATTGGTTTGGCTTTTCAGCCTATTGAAGGACTCGAATAAAGCGGCAATTTCATGAAAAGAGCCATCTACCAATTTCATAAAAGGTAATTTGTGAATCATTTTTAGACCGTAATAAACGATCTGCTTATGCTTTCGTACAAGGTTGACCTGACTAGCAGGTGTAATCGTGTAGTTCAGCTTTTCTAAAAGCTTGAACCCGTCATCCATCATGTCTACTGCAAGCTTTAATCGGTTTTTGTCCCTCGATACTTGATTTATATTGCCATCGTGAATAAAACTAACCGAGTTTAAGGCAACGATCGTGACGATATGGCTTTTAAGCCAAGCATCCATATCCTCGTGATAAGCTAGTTTATATTTAACATTCTTAAATGCGTTCTCTAGGATAGGCTTTATGGAGATCTCCCCGTGTAAGCTGCCTAATACCATTTGCCCGCCCCCTCGGATGCAGATGATGCGTCCACTTTCCTCCCGAAGTCCACCGCTAAACTGAAAGCCAAAGATGACGTTTTTCTTCATTTTTGCCTGAAGTATATCCTGCATCCCCAAAGGATCTGCATTATTACCTACCACAACGATATTGGAAGACTGATTCTCAGCTAGAATAGGCAGAACGGTTGGGAAATCATTATATTTCATAACGACAAAAATAAGATCATAGATATCATCGGCTGCAAGCTCACGAATGACGTTTACTTCATCAACCGTATTGCGGCGCTGGAAGTAATGGCGAATGACAAGCCCTTTAGTCTCCAGTTGATCAGCTCTTTTGCCTCTTGCCAGTACAGTAATCTCATTCCCGCCACGCACCAATACATGAGCAAGATAGCTGCCTAGAACGCCAGCGCCGTAAACCAATATTCTCATCGCCTTATCTCCTTTATTCAACATTCGTTGTTTTTCGATCATGTATTGAATAAAATCAGAATAGCAGTCGCTTGAGCAGCCAGCAATCGCTAGATGCATTGGTTTTGTTGGTTTTTCAACAGACTATACAGGTTTGTTCAATAAAGGAGAGCTCTCTGTGGATAGAAGAATTAGAAAAAACCAAACCGCCATCATGAGTGCATTAATGCAACTGATCGCGGAGAAGGATTTCGAGAAAATAACGATTAATGAAATTGCGGAGCGGGCAGATGTTAATCGAGGCACCGTTTATTCGCATTACTCGGATAAATACGATTTATTAGATAAGTGCATAGAGAATCAACTGATTCATTTGATGGAGAGCTGCTATTCCGTAGATGCGACAGGTCCTTATCCAACGAAAGCACCATTACTCCTTACGATTAAAGAGATTGAAAAGAATGCTCTTATGTATAAAACTTTGTTAAGCATTAAAGATGTTACGTCCTTCCGAGTTCATCTAAGCAGCATGATAAATAAGCAGATCATGGAGCACATGAAGGATAACGAATTAAGCTTAGATGAACTGGATAAATCGATATACGCGCAATTCATGAGTTCAGCGATCGTCGGAGTAATTGAATGGTGGTTCACTCAATCCATGCCTTGTTCTGCGGAAGAATTGACAGAACGGTTATGGTCTCTTCTAGAGATGAATCGGATGATTCTGGGCCTCTAACACTTGGAACGGCATTCCAATTCAATATATTGTTTTTTTATCGGACAGTTGTTCATTGGAAATCGAAGTTATTCACATAGTTACACACATATCAACCAATACCTATATGGGATGTAATATACTATTCACAATTATTATCCACATATCCACAGGCTTCATTATCCACAATAGGTGAAAAACAAGCAGAACAATATGTTGAATACCATGGTTTTTTTCAGCCCATTAAATATCACTTCCGCCTCCAAAAGAAAGCGTGTACAATTGGATTTCGGTGAGCTTTATTGTGTTTGGAGGGAAGAATTATGTGAAGTATAGCTTCATTAATGAGCCGATTTTTTACTCTGAAGAGGGAAAAGCAACGACAGATAAACTTACTTATCAAGGATATAAATTAATCGATGATAGAAGATAACAGGAAAACGATAAATAGGCTTTAATAATTCAAAAACCCGGAAACTCGCATGCTGCGAGGCTCCGGGTTTTTTTCATTTTACTCAACCTTCAAAATTCAATTTCTCCCTGATGAGAAGGGCTGCCCCAGTTGCGACAGCATCCTCTCTTAGTGCTCCCTTGGAGAAATGTGGTGTGTACTCCGGGTAGTAATAGGTATTCTGAAGGGCGGTTTCGATGGCCGTCTGATAGAACTGTTCATGAGAACTGATCAAGGTCCCGCCTAAAATGATGGTTTCGGGATGAAAGGTGTTAATCAGATTGGCTAATCCAATACCAAGATGCTTTGCTGCTGTTAGAAACAGCTCAAGCACATGCGAATTGCCATGAGATAACTCTCTTAATAATTCGTCGTACGGAATAACTTCTGATCCACCGCGGAACGTGGATTTCATCCCTTCTTCTTTTAATCTCTCATCGGTCAGGGCTTGCTTCTCAAGCGCTAGGAGAGAGGCAAAAGCTTCAAGAGCGCCTCTATTGCCATTTTTCTGCAGTCTTGGTCCATCCGCTTGTATAATCATTTGACCAATGGACCCTTCCATATCGACGGAACCATGAATGATACGTCCATGCGACATCATGGCAGACCGCAGACTGACGCCAACGTGTACATAGAGCATATGCTGCAGCTTTTCTTGGCGTAAAGCCCAGTGCTCCCCAATAAGCGCCGTATTAGCCCCGTTATCTAAAGAAGCTGGAATACCGCAAGCATCCTCAATCATTCGGCAAATAGGAACATTAATCCAGCCTTGAGCACGGAAGTGCAGCGGCTTTAAGATCACACCTCCGGTTCGGTCGAGTGGGCCAACTGCGCCGATGCCAATTCCGATAATTTGCTTGTGTGATAAATCATGATCCTTGAGCAACGCGTTGATCTGCTGAGCCGTATGTGTGACGAACCTTTCGGGTGTCATGTCCTCGTCCATCCGCCATCTGACAAATGACTTTGCATTCATCTGCATATCGAATAAGCCAAGTGAGGAGTAAAACCGTGATATCTCAATGCCAATGATATAGCCATAATCCGGATTAATCTCGAATAATATCGGTTTTCTGCCGCCAGTGGAAGAGCCTCGGCCAGATTCTCTAATGATCCCATCAGAAGCCAGCTCTTCCAACAGACGATTCATGGAGCTGGTCTTGATCGAGAAGAACGATAAAAGATTGGCTTTCGAAACAATGCCTCGATTGGCGATATATTGATAAAGCATTTTTTTTGACGTTGCTTTAGCGTGAGGAGTTTCCATTTCATTATCCCAACTTAACCTATTGAATTTGATAGATTCTATATAGCCATCTTAGCTTAAGCGATAACGCGTTACAACTGATAATGTAGACATTTTGCAAGATAAGAACAACCGATGATGATCATAAAAACGTTTGATAATGAAAATTAGGCGAACTTTCTTCCAAATTGGAAAAAAGCATGTATAATGAGGTTAGTGATGGTGGTACGGCTAGGGGGAAATACAATGGTAAACGAAAAAATGTTGATGTTAGTCCGGATGTTTTTAGTATTCTTACGCATTGGTCCATCTACGTTTGGCGGCGGTTACGCGATGATTCCGGTTATCGAAAAAGAAATTGTTACGAAGCGGGGATGGTTACCACAGTCCGAAATGGGGAACTTGGTTACGATCGCGGGATCGGCTCCAGGCGGAGTCGGTATTAATGCCGCTGCTTTTATTGGATATCGGGTAGGAGGTATTCCTGGCGCCGTTGCGGCTGTAGTGGGAATAACGATGCCAACGTTCATCATTGTCTGTGTGCTGAGTCTTTTCTATTCGGTATTTGAGCATCAGGTGAAGGTGGCTGCAGCTCTAAAAGGAATACATGGCGCTGTTATTGCCTTAATTATTCTTGCTGCTTATAGGATGGCAAAATCCGCTTTGTTTGATTGGACCACGAAAGCTGTTTTTGCTGCCGCGCTTTTGTTGCTGCTGTTTACCTCTGTGGACCAGATAATTGTTATGTTAGGTGGAATCGGGATTGGAATTGTAGCTGTAGTAGCCAAAGAAAGACGAGGTCATAAAGCAAAGACCGAAAAGAGTGAAGAGACAAAGGATGCTCATGGGCTTAGCTACCCTGAATACTATATTTAAGTAATGGAGGGATTCGTAATGGCATCCCTGTTTGAAATGTTTATTGTTTTTATCAAAATCGGGGTTGTTTCTTTTGGCGGTGGTTATTCTGTCCTCTCCTTAATGGAGAAAGAGACGAGTGCTCATAGCTGGCTTGCGGACGGAAAGTTTCAGGAACTTGTCTCTGTTGCAGGGACGGCGCCAGGGCCGATTGCAACCAATGCAGCTACACTCATCGGATACGAAGCGAATGGTCTTAGTGGCGCGATAGCGGCAACCCTCGGCATTGTATTGCCATCGCTGCTCATTATCATTCTTGTTGCTGCGATAAGCTTCAGATTATTTGACAATAAAATTGTGAAGTCATCTCTTTACGGACTTCGCCCTGTCATTACAGGTGTAATCGCGTATTCGGCCATACATTTCGGGTTCTTATCCCATCAATCATCCCTTTTGACTTGGCAGACGGTGGCGACCTTAATTATTAGTGCAGGAGCATTACTTGCAGTCATCAAATATAAATTGCACCCTATAATGGTGATTCTCGCTTCCGGAGTTGCTGGAATTGTATTATTTTAAAAATTAGAAATGGCTGTTCCCAATGTTGGGGCAGCCATTTGTCATGTAGACAGGAATAAATTTTTTGCAACCTTCCAAGTATTGGGATCGTATGGAGGATATATCATTACTTAAGGAGTGAAATATTTATGAGTGAAAAAGGTTGTATCAAATGCGGCAGCCAGGATGCAAGGACAAAAGAAGTAGCAATGACCGGTACAGGTCTATCCAAAATGTTTGATATTCAGCACAATCAATTTCTTGTTGTATACTGCGCAAACTGCGGGTATTCTGAATTCTACAATAAAGAAGCGTCGGCGGGCTCGAACATTCTTGATTTCTTTTTCGGTTGAGAGGTTAGCGGGCAATGGAGGACATCATGGATAAGGTACTACAAGATATTGCAGACTGGATTAGCGGTGAGGATCGAAGAATCATTGTTGGGATTTCGGGTCACGGTGCCTCTGGGAAAACGACATTTGCTCACAATCTTATGAAGCTTCTGGGGCAAACTGCTGTGAATTATATCAATACCGATCCCTATATTATCGGCTCTCATCTAAGGAAGTACGCTTTTATCGACTACGAATATAACAATGAACATTATCATGATAAAATGACGGCTTGCCATCCTGCTGCTCATCAGCATTTCGCTTTAGAGAGAGACATTCATATGATAAGAGATGGACTGGATCTCTATACAATCGGTACGAATTTTACCAAGAGCACGTTAATATCCTCACAAAACAAGATAAATATTGTGGAGGGTATGAGTGTTGCTTTTACCGATCCTAATCTGTACGATCTGAAAATTTACTTGTATACAGATGGTGAAACGGAGCTGGAACGAAGGGGCATACGTGATGTTTCTGAAAGAGGAACAGATATGAGTTATCTAAGGAAATCTCATGCACAGCGTAGAGCTCAATATGATTTATTTATGCATCCTTATCATCAGAATTTCGATATTGTGATAAAAAATTCGAATGAAGATTATATCCTTGAGAATATAAATAAAGGTTAAATACGAGCAAGGAAAAGAGGAGGGCCGTACACATGGAAACGTTCGGAAGAGGGTGTCTCTGGCTCATTCTTGGCGCTGTAGGCTTGCTGGTGCTCGCCTTTATTACCCAGAGTTCGATTCATATTCCCTGGTTCATATTTATTCTTATTGTGATTCTTGTCTTTTGGATGGCTTCAAAGAAAAGTAAAAAGTAAATCGGTAGTACTTAATGCAGGGAGTCAATCCGTTAAAGGATTGGCTCCCTTTGTTCTCGGATGTATAGGTGTACAAGCTTTCCAATTAAGCTGTTTACTTATTCCATGACTTGGTATACTATCGAGTTAATAAATGAATGATTGGTTCATTCATAAAAAGGAGTGCTGACAATGGAAACGAAAAGTTGGTCAGTAAAAGGCAAATACGTCATCATTACGGGTGCAACTAGTGGAATCGGTCTAGCCGCGGCAAAAGAGCTTGTGAAGAGAGGAGCTATTTTAGGCATTATCGCCCGCAACCCGGCGAAGGCTGAAGCGACAGTAGCGGCATTAAAGGCGGTGGCAGGGGATGATGTTAAGGTGGATGTTTTCCATGCCGACATGACTTCGCAGCAGTCCATTCACGATGTGGCGAAGGCTATTCAGAATAGCTGGCCGAGGCTGGATATTCTGATTAATAATGCAGGCGCAATGTTCGTTAAGTATCAGACTACCGAAGATGGGATCGAAATGACATGGGCGGTTAACCATCTGGCTCCTTTCCTGCTGACTAAGCTGCTGATGAACAAGTTAGAGGAAAGCGGCAACGGGCGCATTATCACGACTGCCTCCCATGGGCACAAGATGGCCAGGAATGGTATCGGATTCGATGATCTGAGCGGCCGGAAAAACTATCGTTTTCCACATCTACTGATGGGTGGTCCTAATTACCGTTATGGCGAAACAAAGCTTGCCAATATCATGTTCACGGCGGAATTAGGAAGGCGTTTGGAGGGTACCGGTGTTTCTGCAGCCTGCTTCGATCCAGGGCTCGTGGCGACGAACTTCAATCAAGACAACGGTGCTTTGGCCCGTATGACCATGTCGGTCATGAAGCGGTTTTCACGTACACCGGAGAAGGGGGCCGAGACATTGGTATGGCTCGCAGACTCTGATGAAATGTCTTTATCAAGTGGGTCTTATTACAAAGATATGAAGCGAACCGTTCTTTCCAGCAGGCACAGGTTCCGGTCGCAGCGAAACGGTTATGGGAAATGAGTGAGAATCAACTATAATATTGGTATAAAGAAGCCGATTGGAAAGGAAGAAATGTTAATGAAGCAAGTACAAGATCAGAAGACAGAAGCTGCAGGCGACGACCGAAGGGAACGGATTAAGAAAGCAGCTTTGAAAGTGTTCGCTAAGCGGGGGCTGCAGGCCACAAAGATGAGCATGATTGCGGAAGAAGCCGGCGTCAGCCAAGGATTGTCTTACCGGTATTTCAGCTCTAAAGAAGAGCTCTTCTCGATCCTTGTGCAGGAAGCACTCGACGAAGCGGAGACATCCTTGGCGGATGTCTCGCGGCTTCCGGGTTCACCAAAGGAACGATTAAGAGCATTCACGTTGACCATGCTGGATGAAAGCCATAAGAGCTACTTCATGCTTCTGCGATACGCACAAATCGAAGAAGATGTACCGGAGCAGACGAAGCAAATCTTAGCGAGCCATTCTCCCGACCGGACAATCGGGCAATTGGTTCCGTTGTTCCAACAAGGACAGCAAGCAGGCGAATTCAGCGAAGGTCAGCCGGATAGGCTGCTGTTTTTCTACTTTTCAGTCCTCACCGGTCTGATGCTACAGGATGGCGATTGGCAGAGCGATGTGGACCGGTTAATGAAGCTGATTTTGAAGTGAGAGGTTGGACATCTTGAATAACATGATCAAGAAAAGATATTATGTTGCCTTTCTAATTCTGCTATGTCTTGGATTTTCAATGAATTATATGAACAAGTATCATATTGATAATGAGAGTGTATCCATTCAATCGAGTTTGAAAAACAGTTTAAATAGAGGTTCAGTGGATGAACTCAACCCTAAACTGATAGAGACTGTACGATTAGGAGAGTCTAGTTCCTACATTGCTTTATTTCAGCTCGAAAATAATGAAATAGGCTATTCACAAATGATTAAAGGGTTAAACGGAAAGTTTAAGTCTGAAGGATACGGATATGGGACTAATATTGTATCTTATCAAAAGATTCATACCAATAAAGGTAACTATGGGATATTGGTTGGTCACAATCCCGATCAAAAAATCAATCATATTTCAGCAAAGCTAATTAATGAAGAATTCCAGTTTAGCGCAGATGTTTCTAGTGATCGAATATTCGTGAAGGACGAGAAGCTGCCGAGTAATTTGAAAGAGATATTCCCTGCTGAGTTAACTTTTTATGATGAGAATAATAGAGTTATTCATGCAGCTGATCACATGTGATCGGCTGCTTTTATTTACGCGAGCTCTGACAGGATTGCCCTCATGCGGACCGGTATTTCAACTCGCAGCTCGTCCCAGGTAACGAAGGCCTCCGGATCCCATTCGTGAGGGATGTAGTCGAACGAAGGCTTGAAGCTGAACGTACGAAGATGCTTCTCTGCCAGTTGGTCTATATACTCTCCTGACTTGAATTGCCCGCTGAACAAGACATTCTCCAGCACACCGTCAACGCCCGCGTCCTCTTGGCAGCAAGATTCTACATTAGGGAGTATGCGAAATAACTCAGACAAAGGCGACAGGGCATGCTTGCCAGGTTGAACAAACAGATTAACGCGTTGGCCCTCTGACAAATTGCTGCGATCGCGCAGGAGGCCAAGCAGATAACGACCATGGAAGCTAGCTTCACAAGAAGCGATGTTACCTTCATGATCGACATAGATCCACACATGCTCTAAATCGTATACATGCTGGATGTCATAATCCCAATACAGCGCATATTCGATGACCATTTGAATCTTTTCTTTATCCACCACAATATTTCGGTTGAAAGAGGGAGAAGGAGCGGAGGTCTCAAATATCGTAATACCGACTCGAACGAGTTGAAAAGGTTCTAATCGGTCCATATGCAGCGTAGGGGCATAACGAAGTGCGAGTTCCTGTATCATCTGTTTATTGGTCAAAGGCATGATTACGATTCACCTCTAATGTAGTAGTCCACTCGATTATATAACGGTTAGATATGGATTTGAATAAGTAGTAAAATGGCTGCCTCCAAACCTGGGAGCAGCCATTTATTCGTTCATTACTACCAGCCGAAATCGAGTGTTTTCCCCGTCTCCGTGTACGTCTTGATGTTGCTAAGCATCATCCACCAGTGTTCCTTTGCATTAGCAAAAGAAGGGTGATCCAACGTCCATTGATCATTGAGAAGTGTCAGCTTAGTACATGTGCCCACCGTCTCCATAGTGAAGGTTACTCGTGATTCAAGCTCAGCATGGTTCTCCCTATAAGATGGTCCTGGATGTTCCAGATAGCTCAGCACCTTACCCGGATCGGCTTGAAGGATGGTGCCGTATACGTGCACGGTATCAGCACCGTCATTACCGGGGCCAATATATTCGAAGGCAGCACCTGGTTCTAATGTCGAGTTCAAAATGGTGCCGAAAAAGGTGCTCCGAGTGCCTTCCGGACTGACAATTGTCTGCCAGACCTGCTCGGGAGTGGCGTTGATATAAAATTCATACTTTAGTTCCATGCTTGCTGTTCCTCCTTAAATTAGCTTGTTCTTTTTTACATATCTGTCAGGCTTGCTCTAGGTTGTATGGTAAACTCATTATAAATCTAGCTTTTTGAACCGTATTGTAAAAACGCGACAGGGCAGTGCCCTTCAATATGTATTCTTCAGGACTGGAGTGAAAAAATGAATCAACCACAAACTCGTCCCAGTATGGGCGTTTTGGGACTGCATGGAGCTGGAGACCGATTCCGATTGGAGCGTTACTCTCCATCGGAGGTATCGTCACCTTTTATTAAGCATTACTGGGTCGTTCAGTGGAATTTGGATGGAGATACTCCCTATCATCAGCACGTTGTGCCCAATCCTTGCGCCAATCTGGTGGTGGAAAAGAACAAGACATTGTTCTACGGACCTGGCAAAGAGCGGTTTTCCTATCTGCTTGAGGGAAGCGGGATTGTCTTTGGGGTTAAATTTCAGCCGGGAGGGCTGTATCCCTTTGTAAACAGAGAGCTGTCCGAATTGACCGGCAAGCCGCTTGAGGTTGAGGCTATACTTGGAATCAAAGGCTCCGTTCTTGAAGAGCTAGTGCTAACACAGCCAGATGATTTGCATAAGATTCAGGTGATGGAACAATTGTTTTCAGACAAGCTGCCGGTCTATGACGACAATATTACGCTAGTGAACCAGATCATCGATTTTATAGCTGATAACGGGGAAATATCCAAGGTGGAACAGGTCGCCCTCAAGTTCAATATGAACATCCGGCGGCTTCAGCGTCTATTCTCCAAATACATTGGCGTTAACCCCAAATCGGTCATCCGATTGTTCCGGCTGCAGAATGCTGCAGAGGCGATGGATCTTGGACAGATGCAGGATCTAGTCTGGTTGTCTGCAGAGCTGGGGTATCATGATCAAGCGCATTTCAGCAAAGACTTCAAGGCAGTAATAGGCAAGTCGCCGGAGCAGTATTTGGCTGAAATGCTTAGAGGATTCATGAATGAAGCAGGGAACAAGCCAGGAGAATTTCAACATTTTATTTAAGCTATACAGTTGCAGAATCCCTTGGTCGGGTATACAATAAGCCGATGGAAAAAATATGAAGGGGTGAGAATATGAGAAGAAAACGTTGGATAGACGTTCAGTCAGCTGTAACAACTCATATTTTCATTTCATTTAAACACTAAAGCATTTATTGCTTTAGTGTTTTTTATTTGACGGAGGTGTGGAGCTTGGTCAGGTATAGAAGAGTGCTTATTAAGCTTAGTGGCGGTGCTGTTGCGGGGAATTCAGAATTTGGTTTCGAGCCGGAACGATTAGATCATATTGCAAATGAGATTATGTCCGTGGTGAATCTAGGAGTTGAGGTAACGCTGGTTATTGGTGGAGGCAACATCTTCCGTGGCAATATGGCGGAAAGCTGGGGGATAGATAGAGCCGAGGCTGACAACATCGGGACGCTCGCTACGGTAATTAATAGCTTGATGCTTCGTGGAGTTCTTAAAGCCAAGACCAATAAAGAAGTTCGTGTCATGACAGCAATACCCACTACATCAGTTGCAGAGCCATATATTCGACTAAGGGCGATTCATCATCTGGAAAAGGGCTACATTGTTATTTTTGCAGGAGGCAACGGGCAGCCCTATGTGACAACAGACTACCCTTCCGTTCAGAGGGCAATTGAGGTCAATTGTGAAGCACTGTTAGTCGCTAAGCAAGGTGTTGATGGTATTCTTAATGCAGACCCTAGGACTAACAAAGAGGCGAGGAAATTTAAATCGCTTCACTACAATGATGTTTTGAGCCATAACTTGAAAGTCATGGATCAGTCCGCTTTTATACTAGCCAGAGACTACAACCTTCCGATGCATGTATTTAACTTTGATAAGCCGGGATCTATGAAAGAGATTTGTGAAGGGATAAATAACGGAACGATTATTAGTGGAGAATCCGCATTAGAATTGGAATGAGTTGGTTGTATATAAATACTGTCTAACGTATAATTATTCATTATATATGCGGAGGTATTTTATATGAAAGTATTTGTTGATGGCCAATATGGAACAACGGGACTAAAGATACATGAGAGACTTATGGCGCGAAACGATGTCGAGCTGCTATCGATTTCGGAGGAGCATAAGAAGAATCCCGAAATTAGAGTTAAGCTAATGAATGAAGCGGATATTGTATTCTTATGTCTGCCAGACCAGGCTGCTCGTGAGGCTGTTGCACTCATTACTAATTCGAATACACGGGTTCTTGATAGCAGTACGGCTTTTCGTACCGATGACGAATGGACTTATGGCTTGCCGGAATTATCTGCGTTCCAAAGAGAGAAAATCGCCAATGCTAGCCGTGTGTCTGTGCCAGGTTGTCATGCTACAGCATTTGTGCTGGCGGTTCAGCCCCTCGTTGAGAAGGGAATCCTACCGCGAGATTATCCAGTCAGCTCCCACTCTTTAACGGGTTATAGCGGTGGGGGCAAGGCATTAATTGAACAACATGAGACAGCGAGCTTTGGAGATGGGAACAATAGCAGCCTGAAGCATCCACAACACTATAGTCTAAACCTTAATCATAAGCATCTACCCGAGATGAAAAAGTTTACGGATCTAGCGTTCGAGCCTGTATTTCTTCCGACGGTTTGCGATTTCTATAATGGAATGGTTGTAACGGTTCCTCTGGTTACTCGTCAGCTTAATAATCAACCTGACCTTAAGGAAATACATACTGTTCTCACTGACTATTATCAAGGAGAAACATTCGTAAGGGTTGTCCCGCTTGAGGATACAAAAGGATTTTCCCAACATGCTCTTGACCCGACACTCTGCAACGGGACCAATGCTGCTGAAATTTTTGTCCTGGGGAATGAGGAGCAAGTGCTCCTGGCATGCAGACTAGACAACCTTGGGAAAGGTTCATCAGGAGCAGCCATTCAATGTATGAACATCATGATGGGACTTGATGAGGGAGTTGGGCTTTGTTCTCCGTGAAAAAATGCTGAAGTCAATAAAGAGGAAAATTTAAAAGCCATTCAAGCTGATGATCCAGACAATAAAAATCACAAATTTTACCATAATGCGTTAATTAAAACTAACTCCGTCCCCTCAAAACGGAGTTTTTCGTTTCACTTGGCTATACAGCTGCGGCTTGCAGGTGTTGCATAACCCGACTGCCTGCCGGAGGCTTCCGATACACACCCAACCGGTCGTCATAATGAAGTCCCCTTGTTGGCGTATATGGACGATTTTGCAGTGCATGCAGAAAAAAGAATCGGTATTGATTAACAATTGTTTAACCACCTTGTTGAATTTGTTTACAGAACTATAACATAATCCTTTTACGTTGGGATGGGGTTAGCTTTAGGAGTGTGGTAGAGAAAATTAAGATATTTGCCGATTCCGCAACAACTGAGAAGGCCGAGGTCGTTAAGCTAGTTTGCACTGAGCAAGATCACTATTTATGCCATGAAAACTGCACTAAACTGTCTGCTGTTACCGGTACGTGCGCTCATGTTATGTTAAGAGGAAAACCTTTGCGACATGCGCAGATGGTTCGATACATATTGGCATGAGGTCCTGATAGAATTGATGGAGCACCAGATAAAAGAATAGATAAGTGTTTGATGACAAGAGGGGCTAGTTTTCGGTAGAGAATCCTACTATACAACAAGGGCAGCAATCAATTAGATTAGCTGCCTTTACTCAACTAACGGGCAGGTTAGTTTGAAAAGCAATAATAAAAAATGCTTGTTATAAAACAAGAAAACCTTAGCTCGATACATTATGAAAACAGCCGCTCATTGTGAGCGGCTGCTTTATTCATCTAACAGGCGGTTAATTTATTTTAAACTTGTCTTTATATTTTTCTGCAAATTCTTTAAACGAAGTTAATTTAATATTGTAATTCTTTAATAAATCAATATCTACATTATAACCCGCTACGTTATTCCATTGTTCACCTCGTACAGATAATGGATGAATTCCTTGCTCCAATGCTTCTTCAATACTAAGTGTTGTGATTTTAAGCTCTTTTCCTGTTACCTCCGAGATGATCTCGGCAATTTTTTTGTATGACAGCGATTCGGCAGCTAACTCAATATTATGTTCATTGAATTTTTTAGGATCTGCAAAGGCAGCACAAACAAAAGAAGCAATATCTTCAACTGCAATGTGATCTATACGTGTATCCGCAAACGTAACAGTTTTAATTTCCCCGTGTTTTAAATCAGGATACATGAACTCAGGTTTTTCAGTGAAATTTTCCATAATATTTGCTGGTTTCACGATTGTCCAAGAAGAAAAGCCTGCTGAACGAACAGCTTCCTCTATATCCCACTTATCTGTCCAATATTTTTCAAACCAATAACCTGTTCCCCATTCTGGGAATTCAGTATATCTGCTTGTGGCTGCAACGGAAGTATGCACAAATTGTTCTACGCCACTTTTTATTGCACTTTGAATTAATGCAAAAGCCTGTTTTCTCTCTCTATCCGTTTCATTGGTATCTACGCCAGAAATCGGCACAGAAAAAACAGCATCGACATTTTTCATAGCATTTTCCAGAGAGGATGGGTCATCGAAATTACCTACTACAGCTTCTGCCCCTTTTTTTATAAGTGCCTGGGCTTTAGAAGAATTTTCATCTCTAACTAGAATACGAATTTTAAATCCCTGTTTTAATGCTTCATTTGCAATAGCACCGCCTTGTAATCCAGTAGCGCCCGTAACTAAAATCAATTTTTGATTGTTAAGATTCATTTTTATAACACCTTTCATGGGTATATTTTTAGTTTCGTTGTAGATTATAGAGCTCAGCAAGTTTCTCATACAATTTTAATCGCGTATCAAAGCCTTCTTGGGCAGTTGACACGATGAGTTCTTGGACACCTAGGGTATCCGCCAAGAAGTCCAATTTCGGCTTCAAATCGCTCCACGTACCTATTACTATCGTAGATAAAAACGATTGCGCAGCTTGATGATGAGCTTCAGAAAACCGTAACTCATGTGCCTTCAGTGGATCAAAACCGTTGAAGTACCCTAAGCTTTGTAAAAATTTTAAACTTAGGATTTTTTGTTGATATTCTACTTCTTTATCCGTATCTCCGCCGATTACTGAAACGCCTAAAATAACATCTGGTGCTGACACGCCATGATTTTCTTGATAAAGCTTGCGATACAAAGAGATGACTTCTTTTGCCCCTGCGGGATTGAAATGATATGCAAAAGAGTAGTTGGTTGCTTCAATTGCCGCAAGTTGGGCACTATAAAAACTGGACCCTAAAATCCAGATTGGCGGAAGTGGTACGTCTTGTGGCATCGCAATGATCTGGGCAATTGAATTATCTGGCAACGAATCAGAAGGATGGTCATATCCTCTTAATTCACGAAGCAATTCTTGTAAATCATCTGCGTTTAAGGAATTCATAGAGCGCCGTAAGGCAAGCGCGGTTTTACTGTCAGTTCCAGGTGCACGGCCCACACCTAAGTCAATGCGATCTGGGTAGAACGTCTGCAGTAGTTTGAAGTTCTCAGCTACTTTTAACGGAGAATGATTGGGAAGCATGACGCCACCAGAACCAACCCGTATGCGCTGCGTATTCGCAGCTATTTGACCGATTAACAGTTCGGGCGAAGCGCTGGCTACGGAGGAAAGATTATGATGCTCCGTGACCCAAAAGCGTTCGTAACCTAGTTCATCCGCTTTACTCGCTAGTTTAACCGAATTTATTAAAGCTTGTTCGGCTGATGTTTCATGATCGACTGGAGCCATATCCAATATAGATAAACGTTGAACCATGTTCTGCCTACATCCTTTCTAGTGATTGATCTCACGTCCATATTGATAAGGTAATCCTAAATGCTCACGTAAAGTTGTTCCTTCATAATCCTTCATGAAACAATTATTTTAAAACCACAGCAAAAGTGGTACCATTACCTTATTCCTTATAAGCAATAATAACAAGTACTGTTATTTTTAATAGGTACTATGTTTTTTGATAGTAATGAGATTTCATTTGGCTATTTTAGGAGGAGAAATGTGACTAACAATACGAAGTTCCATTTACCTGACTGTGGTTTAACAAAAGTTCAACAAATGTTAGGAGGGAAATGGAAACTCTTACTTCTATGGTATCTCTCAGAGGGGCCTAGACGTTTTGGGGAGATCCGTCGATGTTTCCCAGAGACTACTGAGGCCATGTTGACAAAACAGTTGAGGGAACTGGAGCAGGATAAATTAATCCATCGTGAAGTATTCAAGGTAGTTCCGCCAAGAGTAGAGTATTCATTAACAGATTTAGGATCAAAATTTTTCCCAATTATACAGGCAATGAATGATTGGGGGGAAGATAATTTGAAGGATTAAACCCATTCGATGATTACTTGATATAGTTGTTTTTTGATAGTCGCTAAACACAATTAGCATTACTATTAGGGGATTCGTTGCTCATATTTTGAGCTAGGCAGCGAGGCATAGCCAGTAGTGACCGGTGGGTTCCATGTCGATGATGATGTCGCTTAGTTGGTGCGTTTCCTGCAGCTCTTTCATCCACTGCAACAGTTGGTTGAAGCCGGCAGCGTCGTTGGAGAAGTGAAGAGGAGTGCCAAGAAGAATTCCACGGAAGTTGACGGCGCGAGCAACATTGGACAGCTGGACGATGTCGATGCCAACGACAAGATGCACTTCAAGATAGAACGAACTCATTAAAAAGGCTAAAAGGGCTATGACCCGTGACTAACCCATCTTACGGGGCGCTCGTTTTTGTGCAAAGCGCAAAATTAACGCTCTACAGGATCCTAACGGGCAGGTTACGCTAATTACACCATCATTCAGGCAGTATGATATTTTATACAATCAAACCTTTTATTAACATCAAATAGGAGTCCATATATGAAACGTATTGCGATTTGCCCAGGAAGTTTTGATCCGATAACAAACGGACACTTGGATGTAATAAAGAGGACTGCTGATCTCTTTGATGAAGTCATCGTAGCGCCGTTATACAACCCTAACAAGAAAGCATTGTTCTCCTTGGAAGAGAAAATCGAGCTTATTTCTCAGTGTACCTCTGACATCCCCAATATAAAAATTGAAAGCTTTTCTGGTCTTCTTACAGATTTTTTTGTAATTAAACAAGCCACTGTCGTAGTAAAAGGTCTACGGGCAGTTTCGGACTATGAGTATGAACTTCAGATGGCAGTAGGTAACCGACATTTAAATAACAAATTAGAAACACTTTTTATGCCGACTTCAACAGAATTTTCATATCTTAGTTCAAGTATGGTTAAAGAAGTTGCGAGATTAGGCGGTACAGTCGAGAAGTGGGTACATCCTAGGGTTGTAGAAGCACTTGAACAAAAATATCGAGGCAAATTTTAGACTGTTAATACATATTTCCATGAAGATTAAGCGAACATTACGTGTTAAGCTAACTGGGAACGATAGTTGAAAAGCCAAACGAATAAAGCTGCCGGCGTGCAACCGGCAGCTTTATTACGTTAACGGGCAGGATAGTTGCATAAGTGATAAAATATTTATGATAGCCTTAGCCTTTGATTTATAAGATTAAATATATTCCGGTTATAAGAACAACAAACCCATTTAAATTAACAAAAGAATATGAGGAATAGGTATGTACATAGTAGGAATTTTCAGGCATATAAAAAGAAATACGATAATTTTGAATGCTAGGGCTCTTAACGAAATTGGTATTGCGCAAGCTACAAATAGGATAATATTAATTGAACATCCAGTGAACGCTGAAGAAATAGGTAGTAAATTTATCGAACTTATCTCTTACTGTATGGATAATCCATATCTGACGTCAGATATGGGGGATGGAAAACTCGAGGCTTTATTAGGTTACAAATCATTTTCCAAGTTTCTAAAAGAACATATACATGTAACTTCTGAACTTTCTAGTGATATGGTCACGTTGAATTTAAATTCAACTCGTCATGTAAGCGGAGGGTTTATTGGTATTGAATATGAAGAGAACTTAAAATTAAGTGATAAAACAGAGGTGGGAAATAGTATCATTAGAGCATTAGATAATTCACGTTAATTTTTCTTATTAAAATTAATCCTTAAAGTTCACAGATTTTAGGATATTAAGCTAACGGGAAACAATAGCTCAGCAACACGACAGTAGCCGGTGTATTTCATTCGGCTGCTTTTTTGTTGAACTAAGGGCAGATTTTCTCAACTAAAGGGCAGGATAGTTACATGAACCTCCCTATCATTAACCCATTTTTCTATAAATAGTTTCTAGTCTAGCCAATAGTTAGCTATTAGTCCATGCTGAAGAAAAACAACTCACGTACACTGTACAATCTTTATAGGAGGTGTCATGGTTGAGTTGTCCCGATACAAAAAAACGGTGCAAAAGGAAACCCATTATTGTATCCCATCCAAAAGGGAAGAAAAAGAAACGTCATCCGCATAAAAAGCATATTTGTATAAAGTGTCCCCCGCTTAACGGACAGCAATTATTAAGTGGACTTGCTGAAGCAATTGTAGAGGCTGGGCCTCAAGGACTTGCGGGAGCACTTGGACCCCAAGGATTAACAGGACTTGTGGGAGCAATCGGCGCACTTGGACCTGAAGGATTAGCAGGAGCACTTGGACCCCAAGGAGCAGCAGGCCTTGCAGGAGCGATTGGCTCACTTGGACCCCAAGGACTCGCAGGAGCACTTGGACCCCAAGGAGTAGCAGGCCTTGTAGGAGCGATCGGTTCACTAGGACCTGAAGGCCTTGCAGGAGCACTTGGACCCCAAGGAGCAGCAGGCCTTGCAGGAGCGATTGGCGCGCTTGGACCCCAAGGATTGGCGGGGCTTGCAGGAGCAATTGGCGCAGCTGGAGTGACGGGTCTAACAGGAGCAACTGGACCAGCTGGTCCAGCAGGACCTGTAGGGCCGACAGGCGGAGTATTAGGCTTTGCGGACTTCTTTGCCTTGATGCCTCCTGATAATGCAGCAACTGTGGCTCCTAATACGGACGTTAGTTTTCCGCAAGATGGTCCAATTAGCGGGACAGCAATTACCCGTTTAAATGCGAGCTCATTTAACTTGGCGGCAATTGGCACATATCAGGTTTTGTTTCAGGTAAACGTAAACGAAGCGGGTCAATTGCTTTTAACGTTAAATGGAGCTGACCTAGCTTATACGGTGGTTGGGCGTGCAACTGGAACTTCTCAAATCGTAGGAATGGCGCTTGTGCAAACAACGGTCATTAATTCAGTGATCACAGTTCGGAATCCTGCAGGTAATGCCGCGGCACTCACAATTACCCCATTAGCTGGAGGGACCAGGTCGGATTCTGCACATCTTGTTATTATGCAGATTGCATAGAGGGTAAAAATCTATACGGGATTCTTTACTCCTATGATTGGGCGCATTCTCCGTATGCACTGGACAGAATGGTAAAACAGGGATATTTTCTATTTGACATAGAGAACATCCCTGTTAGATATTTAGTTAGAAAAGGTATATAAATTAGATATTATCCAACATTTTTTTGTATAGTTGTTCAAGCTAACGGGAGACGTTAGTTCTAAACAATATACCGGCAGCAGATCAGAGATCCGCTGCCGGTTTTTATTGAAGTAAAGGGCAGATTAGTTGGAATTTTCTATAATGCTCCCTAACACAAAACTATAATTCTATAGGGTATGGTTTGGGCGGGGGGACTTTCTGTGGTAGGTCCATATATAACAATTAGATCTCGGTTCGCAGGGGTTCTAGAAAAGCGTTGCCCATTTGTTAATACTATTTGAGTATATGGAGCAATATTTAATCGTAATCGTCCATCACTACTCACCAACTCAGTATTAAAATAATCTACTTTTACATTCTGATAGGGGCTATTTTTTACTATGACAATTGCTTGATACTGTGGAGGGTAAATTAGAAGAGCAGGTGCATTTCCGTCATAATATCCAGTCACTTGATCTCCTACTGACACCATTACATGGTCTACAAAATAAGTTTTGGGTGACACCACGAAATTTACTAATGCTCCCAATCCGTTGTCTACAGAATTAATTTATAGCATCCTTCACCATTTTGACCTGTAAAAAAATCATTAATCGCAGTGATAGTCCCGTGAAAAGAATAAAAATTTGTCATACAATACCTCCTTTTGCTTTGCTCTATAAAAATAATGCACTATTCGTAAAGTCAAATAACCTGTATTTACAATATGTAGGTTAATAACTATATGATTGTGCAAATACCCATAAAGGAGATTCCTCAGTGAATAGCGTGTTGCGCTAACGGGAGACGTTAGTTGAGCAGTCCTGAGCATTTTTGTCGAGGCAGCTACTCTTTTGTTCATTCAGCTATTGGGCAGTTTAGCTCAAATAAAACTGTGTTTAACCTGGAGGAAAAAGCTTCCTAATTACGAATGATGTACTTAAGAAGATATATTCCATAAGATTATCATTCACGAAAAAAAGGAGTTTACTATGATTAAAGGTAAGGTTATCCTGTTGAACGGTGTTTCAAGTTCAGGCAAATCTACAATAGCAAAACTATTGTCGGAAAAATTACCAAACTATTTAGTATTGGGGTTTGACGATATAGGCTGTTTACTATCAACAATGCGTAACAATAAAAAAGAACCTTCTACATGGGACATTATAAACAAACAAAACTATGACCTGCATTTTAAAACATTTATATTGCACAGACTGACTAAAGTTATCTCAGAATATTCTTTTAACATCATTATTGATACTGTTTTAGATGCAGAAAGCGATATCGCGGATTTTTTAGAGCAGTTCAAGGATGAAGATGTATTATATGTCGGCGTGCATTGTCCGACCGAAGAATTGGAAAGACGTGAACGCCTTCGTGGTGACAGAACTATCGGTATTGCAAAGGAACAATTGAAAATTGTACATCAAAATATGAAATACGACGTTGAGATCAATACATACGAGAATTCAACGGAAGAATGCGTATCAAAAATATTGAATACCTTAACAGTTAACCAAATTGTCTAGTTGAGAGAAGATCGAGGATTGAGTTTTTAAATACCTTATAGCAACTTTGATTATTACGCTAACTGGGAACGATAGTTTAGAACACGACAGCAGCTGATTACTCGGCTGCTGTTTTTGAAAGTGAAGGCAATTCTGCCGCATGGGTTCCTCACTACGAACGGGCAGGTTAACGCAACAATACGATGAAAGCTTCGTCTGTATAAGTAAGATATTGAGGGGAAGTGAAAAGTTGCGTAAAGCGATACTTTTTTGGATAGTGCTGTTGCTACTTACGGCATGTTCAAATGGAAATGGTGCTTCGCAAAACACCGAATTTTCTGAAAATCACGCAATTTCCAAAGTGATTACAAGCGAAAGAAGTGTAAGTTTTTCTTCAAATGTAAGTTTTCCTACTGAGGCGAGTAGAGTCAAAGGTATCATACACGGCGGGGGACCAGCTCCAGGAATAACGATTCCTGGGGAGTTTGAGTCCTCTGCAAAAAGGGTGAGTGAGGATACATTTATCGTTACTTTAACAGAATATTGGAAGGCAGAAGACTTTCGAGATTCAGCAGGAAAAAAAGGTACTCTGAGTGCATATTGGAAATATGAAGTTACACCAAATAAGATAAAATTTCTCGAACAAGGTGGGGACTCGTCTCCTGAACTTATCGAGTAGCATGAATCGTGTACGCTAATACTTCATCGATTAAGCTAAATGGAAACAATAGCGGAACAGCGGATGCCGATGAATCCGTTTTTTGTTCGCTGAGCGAACGGGCAGGATAGTTGAATAACTCAAAAAACCATTCAACCTTCTAATTCCATTTATCGTCTACAGATTAGAGGTTTTATGGAGGTGATTATTGTGAAAAAGTATTTACTTACCTTCTTGTTGCAACGAGAAGAATCAGGACTCTATTCAGGAAAACGGTGGAGTTTCAGTTAATCTGATATGTAGTCGGCAGGACAATACAAATAAATGCACAGACCAGCAATTCAATGATATCCAATCATTCCAAGTTTTCAAAACAGCTATAGATGGTGCAGAGAAAATGCCGGGTATACTTAATTATATAGCAGAATACAATTTGAAGATTAAATTTCAGGATCAAACAACAAAAACTTACCATCTATCATTAGGTACAAATAGTGATATGAAAGGGCTATTGGTAGACCTTGAAAATACTAATCAAGGTTATGAAATTCCTGTAGTAGATGCAAATAAATTAAGGGAATTGATTAAGGGTTAGTAAATTTTGCATTAAGCTATCGGTGAACTTTAGCTTAATCAATAAAGTATGGCAGTTGGGCAATGGCCGGAAGATATTATGGATGATACAGAGCTAATTACCTTAGTCACTCATGATCCTAATCTCTTCGATTTACTCAATATTGGTGATGTTGGAATTGCAGTTGTAAGAGGGAAAACATTGGTCAAATTTCAGAATGATAAAAATAACTTCTAGTAAAAATAGAAATTGTCTTAAGCTATCGGGAAACGATAGCTCCATACTCACCTACGACGAAGCTGCCGGTATATCGGCAGCTTTATCACGTTTTAACGGGCAGAATAACCTAATCCATTTTGTAAAAAATATCCATGAGGTGAGTTTGATTGTTTGCCAAGGTACTATTGTTAACAAGCTTGCTGTTTGGACAAGCACATATGCCTGGAAGAGCGATAATCGGAAATGTGTCCACAAATATGCCTTCGGGAGGCGGCATATGGTCATTCATACCAAGTGGTGTTACAAAGATGACTATATATGTTGAAGCTGAAAATACAGAAACAGTTTTGTTCTGGCTAGTCCCCACAGGAACACAAACATGGGGAGAGAGAGAACTCATTGGTTACGATAAGAATGGAAGTGATGGTTGGTCATTAACGTGGGAATTTGGAAATCGAGTACTTCATGACCACATTCATGTTCAAGCTTTGGGGAGTGATAGGTCTTCTCAATCCAATGATTATATTAACGTAATTACAGAATTGAAGTAACTGGGAACTCTAGCTTAATAAAAATGTCTAAAACCTTCTATTAGAAGCAAACTAGTAATAGATGCTCTAATGGGAGGTTTTTCTTATGCTTATAATCGATTTATGGTCATTGTATGAGGCAGATAAACGTATCCAGGGATTTAGCACGAATACTTTGAGAGCTTATGCATTGCAACTAAAAATATTAGTTAAAGAGCTTGGTGATCTGGATATTACTGAAGTAACCTTAAATTTATTGAAGGAGTATTTGGCTAAGCAGTCTAATCGATTAAAGCCAAGTAGCCTAGGACACCGCATTCGATTTATTCGTTCTCTTTTCCGGTTTGCGTTTGAGGAAACGTATTCCGAAATTTCTTGTGGAGGAAGACGTTATTCATCTTAAGATCTCTTGTAAGTCACTCCGGGAAAGAGCACTTCTAGAGTGTCTTTATAGTACAGGGTGCCGAATAGGAGAGGTAGAGAAAATAAACATTGAGGATCTGAATTGGGAGAACTGCTCAGCTATTGTCAATGGCAAGGGTGCCAAACAAAGGGAAGTTTACTTTACTACCGAGTGTAAAGTATGGCTCAGAAAGTACTTGGCCAGTCGTGATGACTCGTGTAAGGCTATGTTTGTTACTGATAAATATCCAGTGAAACGAATGGCTATCCCTACTCTTAGATGGACATTAAAACGGCTCGCAGACCGGGGAGAGCTTAAGGCAAATGTATATCCACATCGATTCGTCATACCTATGCATGTCAACTCCTAGATAACGGTGCACCGCTTGATTTCATCCAGGGCATGTTAGGACAAGCAGCTGGCTTATGAATAAATTGCTGTTACTCAACGAAGGGCAGATTAGCTTAATTATAAGTATTCTTTAAGCCCCAAAATATGGGGTTTAATGGTAAACTCAAAGTATTATCTATAGCATGGTTGAGGGAGTGATCTGCGTGGAATTACATAGCGGAGCATGTAATAAATAATTATTCTACTTAGAAAGGACAACACTTTTCGATGATAATACATAGTTATGACTACAAAAACCATGACGAGTACCGAGCAAGCTTCAATCGACTTTCCAAACTAGTATTTGGGATTGACTTCGAAGAATGGTACCAAAAGGGAGCCTGGGGCGAACGCTATATTTGCCATTCATTTGTTGAAGATGACCAAATAATCGCGAATGTTTCGGTAAGTAAAATGGATTTGGTTATTAATGGTGAAAGCAAAAGAGCACTACAAATTGGAACGGTAATGACTCATCCCGAGCATCGGGGTAAGGGATTGTCCAGACAACTGATGGAGTATGTATTGAAAACCTACGAAGGCACATGTGATTTGCTTTTCTTATTTGCGAACAGCACCGTGCTCGAATTTTACCCCAAGTTTGGATTTACGGTATTACCTGAACATCAATTTTATTTAAACATAGCTGTTCAGCCCGCAGGTGAACCAACTTTACTGGAAAAACTGGATGTTTTGAAAGAAAAGCATTGGGATTTAATTAAACAAATGCTTTCTTCCCGTAGACCCATTTCAAAACATGTTGGTGTCACAAACAGCGAAGGTTTATTTCAATTTTATGCTTTGAACATCTTCCACGAATGCCTATATTACTCGCGAACTGACGATGCCATTATCGTTTTTGAGCATGAAGGCGATTTGCTGCATTTGTATGAAGTGATCAGCGACAAACAGGTGAACATGGAAACGTTGGTCTCGCGAATTACTACGAAACAAACAAAGAAAGTACGGTTTCACTTCAGACCTGATCAACTCCTCAACAAAGCTTATGTAGAACCCTATGGTGAGCATGAAGATGTCTTGTTTATTAGACCGCTTTCTGATTTGGGAAAGCTACCCGTGTTTTGTATACCTACGCTGGCTCATGCTTAGCGGCTAAGTTAACGATTCCGGTCGTGACAGGGCCATCATCCAGCAAAGGATGGCCCTAAAACTTGCCGTAATAAACAGCGCAGAGAACCGTATTATAAGTAACCGTCACGCTAACAGGAGACTTTAATTAAACAAAACTAGGTAAACTGCCGAAATGATTCTCTTCAAACATCTAATGACCGTTAGGAAGTGACAAATTGATTGTATTGTTGGAGAAAATTATGGAAGAGGGATTAGATGTTCTAAAAAATCTCTTTGAATTTGCTGCTTATGATCTGTCAGAGCTAAGTAGATCCACTATTAATGAAACGGGATCGTATATCTCGAATCTCAATTACAGAGAATGGTATGGAGATCCAAACTATAATTTATATTTTATTCGAGTTGATGGGGAATTAGCTGGCTTTGTAATCATTAAGTATTTATCCGTAGAAGGAATATACTATCTCAATCACTTTTTTGTCTTGAGGAAATATCGTAGGAATAATATTGGCAAGCAAGCTGCAATAAAGGCATTTAAATTATATACGGGAAAATGGAGAGTGAGTGAATTCGATTGGAATACTCCAGCACAAATCTTTTGGAGAAAAGTTATTAAGGAGTATACAAACGGTCAATACAATGAGATCAGGAGAATTGATAACAAAGGTCCAGCACAAGAGTTTACAATGTGAATTAGATTAATGTTACACAAATGATAGTGTCAGGGATTGAATTAACGGGGAACTTTTAGCATAACAACTAAATAGGCTTACGGGCTGCTGCTTCCTGATTTTTTGTTACTTTTGAAACAAGCGATCAGAGTCAGAAGCAGCAGCGGGACAAATCCGGCTACACCAATCCATAACGGCCATATGTTCGAGACAATATCGTTCCATTGAATTTGGCTGTCGAACATGACGACCGACAGGAATAGGGTTATAAGAGCAAGAGGGAATACCAGAAGCCGGTCGTTCTGCAGGCCAAAGAGGCGTGTTAAAGTTAAATTTAAAACGAACAGTGCAACCGTTGCTTTCATGTAAGAAGCGGCAATTAATGTCATGCCAATAACGGATTCGATACGTTGAATAATGTCTTGAAAGTCAATCAGACGTGCAACCATATACAAAGAATATTTGACGTCACCTGAGACTGGTCCGGCTACAAAAATCACGCAAATCACGGCTAGGATTAAGATGATAATGTTGAGAAGCAGTGCGATAAACATCCAGCGGTTTAAACTGTATTTTTTGTTCGGATTTTTCTTTACGAACGGTAGCAGCATGGCAAACAGGATTGATTCCGCGTACGGAAATCCAAACGTAAAGAATGCCCCGTGCAAAACCGGCTTTATGCCATCCGGCATGATCGGCAAGATATAGTTAGGATGATAATTGGGTATCGAAAGCAGCAGCACAATAAACACGAAAAACAGCATAATCAGAATAAGGTTCGTGAACATGCGCACCATCACTTCAATGCCGGCTCGCACCGTAAACGCAATGAGTGTGAAGGTAAAGGCGTTAAATACAAAGATGGGCGTTTTTTTCATCATCGTTGTGGTCAGGAATAATCCCATATCAAGAACGATTCCGGAAGCCATATGACATACAAACAGGATAAGAGGGACGGATAGCAAAGCAGTAAACCAAGGCCCAAGCATTTCCTTGGCATAATCGATATAAGTAAAGCCCGGATATTTATTGTGCAAATAAAGAATACAGGCCATAGCTAAGAAACCAAATGTGCTCGAAATAAGAAGAGACATCCAAGCCCCGTTTTGTGCGAAACCAATGAGCGGACCAGGGATGTTGATGATAGCGGATCCGGTCATGAAGATAAAATACAAGGTGGACATTTGCACGGGACTGACCGTTTCTTTTACATTCACAACATAATCCCCCTTAGGATATTTAAAACATGTCACGGCTTGGATTCAAAATAGGTCGCGATCATTTTCGCCGGTGCGGAAAAAATGAAATTGGCGAGGTCAGGGAGATCCGGCCAATCTTTTCCTATCGCATAATCAAGTCCCAGATAGACAGCCGCCACCATGGTCATCCCGTAAACGGCACGCCCTCGCTTGTTGCTTTTTTTATAATTAGGAGCGTCAAAGACGAATACGACCGCGAAGACCATGATCACAATACCGAGTCGGATTATCATTCATTTACTTCTCCTTATACTTGGAGTACGGTTTTCCAACATTCACGCCAGTATGAAGCACTTGGATCTCAACATGACTTTCGAAATGAGCAAGGGCGAAACGCTCGTCCCAGTTCTCTTCCCATCGTTTCCATACTGCGGGATGCCTGGCGAATATTTTGTTGCCAATGCCTAACGCATCTAGTCGTTTGGTTTGTAGTTCCGCTATCAAACCCAAAAATTGCTGCTCGACCGTATTCTTAATTCTTTCTTTGTACGCGACCTCGTCTTCTCTCTTCACGATGGAAGAACAATGCAATTCGCTAACCGTTCCTGTAATTCTCGTATTGAACTTAACGGTCAGTGAATCCCCCTGAATAGTAGGCACAACCTTCGTTTTTGCCGAAAAGACTTCGAGACCGTCCTTCATATGTTCGTTCTCTTTACCGCAAGGGATTTCAATATTCCCCCCCTTGTATTGATTGTTCAGCATCAAGAATAGCTGAACTTTAGTTGAAGACAGGGAGCTTACCTGTTTACCTCCTTTTAAAATAGAAATGCCCGAGGCTGAAAGCTCTGTGGAATTTTTGGATAATCGAATGTAGGGCAGCAGGGCAATTCCAACCTCGCTGTTCAGTTGGATGCTCAGCTCCAGAAGATTCGTGTGAACGGACTTTGCCGAATAACGGGATGCCGCAATCTCCATGGATCGCAGCTGCTCACCAAGCGTAGACTCAATTATTGGTTTTACTTTCAGATAGTCAGCGGCTTCTCCCTTTGTAACGAGAACTAAAGTCGTTCCCCGCGGCTCATGATCCCTGGCGAAAAAATCCATGATATCCCCGATATCCCTCTGCTGGAGCGTTTTTTCATTAATTAGAATGACCCGCATATGATCCCATTTGGCTTTACGTCCGAAATGAATCGAGATGTCTCTGACTGCCTCAAAAACCGTATGAGCTTCGGATTGAATCGTGAATGATCTTGAGCCTAATTGATTGCCATCCTCGCTGCTTCCGCTTCCCCCAGTTGGTTTGAAGAAAAGCGTGGTTAATTTCAATTTGCCGTTTTTCGCTGTATCAAAGGCTACAGCCTGAACATAGGCGAACTCAACCAGTTCGGCCTTATCCCAGCACCCGGTTAAAAGGAACAGACAGAGGAGTATAATGGTCATCGATTTGATTGTTCTCATAATCATTTTTCTCCTCTAGGGGATCGAGTCGTTATGATTTCCGCTGTTTGTGCATGTGCTTGTTCCGCGGCGACCGGAGAAGAATCTTCAAAGGAGCACGTATCCATACATCACGCAGCTCGCGTATGCGAAGCGGAGCGAACGTTGCCAAATAAGGCTGCCCAAGCGATCTGAGAGTCGTAAGGTGCAAGTGAATAAATAGCAGCCCCATCATTAATCCGAAGCCGCCCAAGGTCCCAGATAGGATCATTAACGGAAAGCGCAGCACTCTGAGCGCTACCCCCAACGAATATTGCGGTATGGAAAAGGAAGCGATTCCTGTTAAAGCTACGATAATAATCATAATCGGCGAAGCGATTTTAGCTTGAATGGCAGCTTGTCCAATGACGAGAGCACCAACGATACTAACGGCTGAGCCGACAGGACGGGGAAGGCGTATACCGGCTTCACGCAGAAGCTCGAAGAAAAACTCCATTAACAAAGCTTCCACAAGGGCAGGAAACGGGATGCCTTCCCGAGTTTCAAGAACAGCCATCAACAATACGGTAGGGATAAGCTCTGAATGAAAGGTGCTCATTGCGATATATATACTTGGCAGCATAAGCGCCATGAAGAAGGCAATAACCCGAAGCTGCCGCAGCAGAGAGGCCTCGACCGTCCGATAATAGTAATCCTCGCTCGTTGCGAAAAATTCGGCAAACAGACCAGGACAGATCATAATGGACGGCGAACCTGAGACCATAACGATTATTTTGCCGTCTAATACTGCGGCGATTCCCGTATCCGGCCTCTCCGTATAGCGATGCTGTGGGAAAGGGGAATAGGTGCTGTCTTCAATTAATTCCTCTATAAAAGAGGTATCTAGAATTTCAACATCTTTTGTTGCGACAAGTCGTTTTTTGAACTCTTCCAGCGTTTCCGGATTAACGGCGCCTTCTAAATAACCGAAAGCGACTGTAGTCCGGCAATCTCCACCCGTAGAAAACATCTCAATCTTAAAAAGGTGGTTTCTTAATCGCGTCCGAAGCAAACCGATGTTTTTTGTTAAATCCTCGGTGGTGCTGTCATGGGGACCACGTACGACTGGCTCCGTAATTGGTTCGCTTACCGGTCTCGATTCAACAGAAAAAGCGTTAAAGCTGAGCGCTTTATTCCAACCATCAAAAAAGATAACGACATGTCCGCTCATAATTTGCTGTACGGCATCAGTCATAGCTTCCACGACTGAGACACGATTCGAGGTTACGCCACGATTTTCAAAAAAAAGGATGATATTCTCAGATGCTATGGAATCAAATGCCCCTGATTCTTGGGTAGCAATATCCAGGAAAGCAGATTTTAAGAAAAGAACTTCCTTCTCTTCGACAATCGTGCTGCAATGAACCGAAAGAGCCTCATATTGAAACGCGTCACCGTATCGGGATGGCTGCATGACAATGTCGTGACTATGCGAAAAAAGCTTTTCCAATTCCTCTCGTGTATAGGACAAGCTTTGTGAAATTGACTGTTGGATCATAGCTGTGTGCTGTGTCCTTTCTCATGGTAATCCTAGGAAGTATTGTGCCAATATCCGGTAAAATTATTCATTTCAAAGCGAACATTGATAGTTGAATAGCGGACTGAATGAAGCTGCCGAATTAATGCATAGAACCGGCACAACTTAACGATCGTTTATAACGTCTAACTTACATGGGATTAATTGTAATTAGGGGTGAGGAAATATGCTTCATACAGGATCAGTTATAGCTCTCTTAATGATTCAAAATATTTATATTCTAATGATGAAACCAGAATATCGATCAAAGCTAATCGGATTTAATATAGTTGCAGGTCCTATGTCAGTCTTTATGGCTATTATTTATTATTGGGGTTCTTATAGACCAAGGACAGGTCCAGTTGGAAACGGTCCAAATCATGATTTGATTTGGACTAATTTTCTAGTCATGATTATAACTGGAGGGTGCTTTATCCTTGTTGGTATTCTCGGTTTTGTCATAACAAGAAAAGTCCATTCAATACCACAACGCTATTATTTAGGAGCCGTTATAACAGTAGTCCTAATAAGTCTATTAAGCCCATTAATAACAAATCATAAAGACACTTACCTATCAGCAGAAGAAGCTGAAAGGATAGCGCTTAATCAAGCGAGAGTTGATGGATATAACGAGGTGACGATATGGAACCTGTTTGATACGGAGACAAGGACGGCATATACCTTTTCCACGGCAAAAAACAAAGATGTTAAGGTGTGGGAAGTGTTTCTTAATGCTGCCGGGCATCCAGCCAATCTGAATACGCCGGCAATCATTTATTACATCGATTCTAAAGATGGTTCAATCGTGTCGAGTGTGAAGAGTTAGCGGAATGAGGTATGATTAAAGGGTTCCTGTTGTTATAAGCATTCGAAAATAAGAAGGTGATGTTTATGCTGGTCATTTTAATTCTGATTGGTGCAATTGCAGTGATCGTTATTGCGGCAATGCTCGTCCTGCGCTTTAACCCCGTGTTTGGGGGCAGACCTAATGAGGACACGCAGGCACGTATGCAACGTTCCTCCCAATATGAGAGAGGAAAGTTTGTAAATATCATACCGACATCGATGCAAATGTCGATGCGCGACAGTCTTTTGGTCCTGAGGGAGTTCGTCTTCGGGAAGCCAGGCAGTAAGCCGGAGAAGACAGTAGCGATTAAGTCAATAAATCCTGGATCACTGCAACAGGGAGATTCTGGTGCTAAGGTCACTTGGTTTGGGCACTCAGCGCTGCTGCTTGAACTGGATGGAAAGAGGATGTTGCTGGATCCAATGTTCGGCCGCGCACCATCTCCCTTTCCTTGGATCGGAGGGAAGAGATTCAGCGACAAGCTGCCGATCGATATAGAGAACCTGCCTGCCATTGATGCCGTCATTTTTTCACATGATCACTACGATCATTTGGATTACGGCTCGATTAAACGTTTGAAGGACAAGGTTGGTCGGTTTTTTGTTCCGCTTGGGGTTGCTGCTCATCTCGAGCGCTGGGGCGTTGCCGCTGATCGGATTGAGGAGTTCAATTGGTGGGAAGAAATCGTCTGGGAAGGGATTGTATTAGCCTCTACACCGGCACGTCACTTTTCCGGACGGGGACTGACGGATCGAAATAGCACACTATGGTGCTCATGGGTCATTCTTGGCAGAGAAGCGCGGGTATTTTTCAGCGGAGACAGCGGTTATGGGCCGCACTTTCAACAGATCGGGGACAAGTATGGGCCATTTGATCTCACACTGATGGAATGTGGGCAGTACGACGAGCGTTGGCAGGCCATTCACATGCTGCCTGAAGAGACGGTGCAGGCGCATCTTGATGTGAAAGGCAACGTTATGATCCCCATCCATTGGGGAGCTTTCAAGCTGGCGCTCCATGATTGGCGTGATCCGGTGGAGCGTGCCGTGGAGGCAGCCAGAGAGCGGAGCATCAAGATTGCTACTCCACGAATCGGAGAGCCCGTCACAATTGGAGTTGAGCCATATCCCTCTACTGCATGGTGGCGTGAGTGAAGCAGGTAGCTGATCATTATGATCGGCTGCTTTTTCGTTTTATAGAAAAATGGGTAATTATATTCTAGAACGGAAACACTAGCGCAAGGAAAGAGAGGGATGATGAAAATGAAAGAGCTTTATAAGACAAGTGTCAAGGCGGTCGGAGGCCGTAACGGCAGGCTGGAATCGGATGATGGCCAGCTTGCTATTAATGTGCTGCACCCGAAGGAGCTAGGAGGACCGGGAGGGGCAACCAATCCGGAGCAACTGTTCGCAGGAGGATATGCGGCATGCTTCGAGAGCGCTTTAAATCTTGTGTGCAGGGAAAAGAAAGTCAAACCGGACAGCACGTCAGTGACCGCGCACGTGACACTTGGTAAAGATGATGAAGACCATTTCAAACTTGCTGTTACACTCGATATTTCCTTGGCTGGTGTGGAACAGGGTCAGGCTCAGGAGCTCGCTGAAGCAGCACATGAGGTGTGCCCGTACTCGAGGGCGACTCGCGGCAATATCGATGTTCAATTAAACGTGGTCTAACCATCTGAGTTTTTAGCCTTGCCATAGAGTTAAGGTCCTCGGAGGTCCTTAAACTGTCTCGAGGTTGTGATAATGATGCACTTAAGGTCCATAGAGGGCCTTAAGTGGTCGAGAAACGAGCAAAAACCTAGCAAGATGCAGCGCTTTGCATATAGGTATGTAGAATATTGCAGTTCATTTAATTACCTATGCAATATTCATTTAATCATTTTCCTGATTTGAACTAATTCATTAATATAAAAATCAAGCTGCTGCTGCATGGAATCGGTTTGTCTGAATTGATCAAGCACACTTCGTGATTCTGAGAAGGTCTCCTCTTCCAGTGCTCGAAGGGCAATACCGGCAGCAATTGCAGCAATACCGTCACCTAAAGTAGCGATAATCGCACCAATATATCCAAGCCGAGCGGCTATAAGGTCCATGGATTCACCATTCTGATTGCTGTTGTCGTCGTTATTATTGTTCTTATTGTTCATGAATCACGTTCACCCCGTGCTGGAAATTCATCTCTTCCCTGATAACAGCCTATGCATGATAAGTTGTAAGGGTATGGGCGTGGATGTTTTAACGAACCCTAGAATGCTTATTTGAATCATATGAGGCATTTTGTTTTTCTAACGAATCGTAGACACACTATTACGTGAAAAACCTCACCGAATCAGCTTGAATGGGCTAAATAGCGATACTGTGATTCGTTAGCTTTTTGAAACAGGCCTAATTAGCTGAATAAGCATATGAGGATTCGTTAGATTTGTGAAGCTGCTAATTTGCACGGAAATAGGGATGCCCTGGGCCAATGTCATTAAGTTAAGGCTTAACTTAATGACATTGGCCTTAGGCATCCCTTTGTTTGTTTAATGTTCTATTTCACTTCGCTCAAACGCTCTTCTAAACGATCCCATGTTTCGGTAATACCTTGCAACATGCCCATCTCGATAACGGTCTTAAGCGCATCACCCGAAGAATATTCGGCACGGTTAATCAGCTTTGTGGTGCCATCACCAAGGTCTACGAACTCCAGCACAATCTCGGTCGAAGGCAGCTCTTGATTGATATTACCCTCTGCATCAGAGAAGTAATCGGTGTAGCTGAAGCTGTTTGGCTCGTCGATCTCTTTATAAACACCTTTGCCCCAGGATTCCATACCGTAGAAATCGCCTTGGCTCTCATCCATACATTTCATGCAGTAGTGCCAAATGCCGCCTGGACGGAAGTCGATTGTACAAACCGGCACTTCCCAACCTCTAGGACCCCACCATTGCTTCAGATGCTCAGGCTCTTTGAACATCTTGAACACAAGCTCACGAGGCGCTCCGAATACACGCTCAAGCACCAGTACATTTTCGTTCTCTACTCTTGAAACCATAGCGTTTGTCATTATTATTCCTCCTCATTATTGTTCGGTTGTTTTTGTTGTAATTGTTCCTTGCTTTGCAGCTCCCGCAAGTAATTGTCCAGGTTGTCGTAACGTTCTTCCATGATGCGGCGGAAGGAGTTGACCCACGAATCCATAGCATGGAAGGGCTCGGGCCGCAGCTTGTAGATCCGGCGATTGGCTTCAGCCTTCACTTCGACAATGCCGCTTTCGCTAAGTACCTTCAGATGCTTGGAAGCTTGGGGCTGCCTCATCCCTAGGCGATCGGCTATTTCTCCTACCGTCAAGGGACCTTCACGCAATAGCTCGACAATATGCATACGATTTGGTTCGGCTAATGCGCTCAGCGTCGTCATTTCCATGCCTGGATGATTACCTGACATGCCCTTCACCTCTTTAAGTGTTAGTGTCGCCTGTTGTTGATTTAAATATACACCATAAGGAATATTCCTGTAAAGGAATACTTATAATTAACTTTGAATGGCTTGTATGCAACAAATTCTCACAGGTACCCGTTAACAAGATAAAGAGGAGGGCGAAGGATGAGAAGACTGTTTATTACTGCACTTGCGCTGTTGTGTATGATGACGACTGTAGCTGCTTGCAGCCAAAAATCTAAACATGAACAATCCATCCTCAATCTTCAGATCAGTAAATCTGAACCTGATGGACGGAGTTATACCGTTTATAAGAAGATTGAAGATAAAGATACGGTAACAACGGTATTAGATATTTTATCAAATGCATCTTGGGAAAAGGGAGATGTCTCGGTATCGATGTCCCGGCAGCAGGACTACAAAATTCAAACCGTTAACACGGACACGACTGTCAGTTTCGAGCCTGTAAGGTATGACATATGGCTTTCACCACAAAAAGACCAATTAGAAGTGGTCATTGATAAGCAGTCCAAGTATGGAAAAGTTTCAAAGAAAGAAACGAAGAAGCTGCTTTCGATTTTGGAGACGCCCTAAACGGGCGTTTTTTTGTTAAAGGACATAGACCCTTTTCTTTAAATACCCCTTATTTCATACAATAAACAGCAAGGCAACTGGAGGGGCTGTCCCAATCGCTGTTTCTGGCATTTGGAGCAGCTCCTTTTTTCATACAGAGAAACTTTAGCCTACCAGCTAACGAATCTACAGCACTCTATACTGGATTTGTAGCGAATCCTCATAGTGCTATTACTTCGCCATTTGGTGGGATGCGGATCCGCTCAGAGAACTGCTTGATCATCAGTGGGATTCGGTTGTGAAAGCAGGCACAGGCAAGATCGACAAATGGAATTACCAGACGCAAACAACTGAAAACCTGCTGACAGCAGAAGGTACATTATCAAATAACGGAACGAAAGGTAATCCTTCTCTGCAAGCTGACTTGTTTGGCGACTGGCGTGAAGAGGTTGTATGGCGTTCGGCGGATAGTTCCGAGCTGCGCATCTATACGACAACGGACCTGACCGATTTGCGCATTCGGACACTGATGCAGGATCCCGTCTACCGCCTTGGTGTAGCTTGGCAGAACAGCGGCTATAACCAGCCTCCGCATACAAGCTTCTTCCTTGGTGCGGGCATGGAAATGCCAGCTGCGCCACGAATTCAATACACAGCACCACAGCCGGAAGAGAATGCGATGGGTGTACCGGGAAAGCCAGTCCTCGCAAGCGACAACGGTTATGATACGGGATTACTGGACGGCAGCTACAAGGTTACGATGAACATGTGGTACGGCTACAACGGTACAACTTATAAGCTCTATGAGAACGGCGTACTAATTGATACGAAAAAGCTGACCGATAACTCGCCTACGGCCCAAACCGCTGCTACTGCGGTAAGCGGTAAGGCGAACGGCACGTACACGTATACGTGCGAGCTGATCAATTCATTTGGCACAACAGCCTGCTCGCCGTTGACCATTACGGTTAAGGACGCATCGCCCGGCAAGCCGGTGCTGTCGAACGACAACTGGGATAACAATGGCGACTATAAGGTAACGATGAACATGTGGTGGGGCACTAATGCCACGACATACAAGCTTTACGAGAATGGCACGCTTATCGACAGCCAATCGCTGACGGCGAAGACGCCAAATGCACAAACAGCGGTGACGAATATCACGGGTCGTGCGAAGGGCGCTCACGAATACCGCGTGGAACTAATCAATGATGCTGGTGTAACGGAAAGTACAGTTATGAAGGTAACAGTGAAATAGCTTTTATCGAAAGAGGGCGGGCAGCTGATTATTATAGCTGTCTGTCCTTTTTCCTTTTTCGCTACCAACCTCTTTATCTGTACGTATGAGGGTATAATAAGAACAAAGGATAAAGGGAGCATAGCACGAGACAATGAAATCAATGAGTAAGCAAAATAGAGTATTATTACGAGCATTTGCCTTCACAATTATGATTCTAGTTGTATTCGGATGGATTGCGCAGCTCGTCAGCAGGCAAGAGATTGCAGCATTTGATCACAAAATAACAGACGCCATTCGTAATGTACATTCCGATACGATGACAATCTGGATGAAGATCTTCACTGAGCTTGGATCGGAATTTTTAGTTATTCTTTTGATCGTCATCTTTGCAGCGGTATTGGGGTTTATCGGTTATCGGAGAGAGCTTATCTTCTATCTCGGCGTTATAGGAGTTTCGGCGCTGCTCAACCTGCTGCTGAAGGCAATCTTCCAACGGGCGAGACCGGATATTAACCGGATTGTTGAGGCTTCCGGGTTCAGTTTTCCCAGCGGGCATTCGATGTCAGCCTTTACGTTATACGGAATCACGATCTATTTCTTGTGGAAGCACTTGAAGCATAGATGGATGCGAACGGCTGTTATTCTGATCGGAACTGTGCTCATCGTGATGATTGGGATCAGCAGAATTTATCTTGGAGTTCATTATCCGAGTGATGTAATTGGCGGGTATTTGATAAGTGCGGCATGGCTGATCATGAGTATTGGATTATATGAGCGTTTCCTGGAACAAAGGTGGCTTTCACGGAAGTTCCGGCTTCAGGAAGAGAGAAATGAAGGACCGTCCCCTATATAGGATGGTCCTTTTTCATGTGCAGCGGATCATCTTTTCCTCCACATAAGCGGCTTCATCATGTGCAGCAGAGGAGTTGCGAATTTACGGCGTGACTTTTTCAAATCGTCATCGTGCTTCACATATCGGCCAGAGCGAATTGCCCGGTTGATCTCTTCTTGGCGCATTTTGTACAGCAGCTCAGTCGTATGGTAATTATGGTATGGCATAGGAACATCTCCTTTATTTTTTTGGTGGATCTCGCTTGTTAATTTCATTATGCAGGTGAAAGAAAGGTGTAAAAAGTGTAGAATATGCTCAATAGATTTCCCCTTTTAAGCGAGGTGAGGAAAAACGATGTTAACGATCGAACGTTATTTGACGCTGTATGAGCGGTTTGCGAGTGAGCTTGGAGCTGGGGCAGCGGCTGAGGCGTCCATTGTGCAAGTAGCGGAGGCGCTGTATTGTACGGAACGAAATGCCAAGCTTGTTCTCCGCAAACTGTCCGAGGAAGGCTTCATTGAGTGGAAGGCCGGTAGAGGCAGGGGCAACCGCTCGCAGATTACCTTCCGGGAAGACCGGGAGAAGCTGCTTCACGACCTATCACGGCAATATGCGGAAGACGGCGAATACAATAAGGCCTTTCATCTTCTCCAGACCTTTGGGGAAGGGACGGCGGCGAATGAAAAATTTATGGAGTGGATGAGCGATAGCTTTGGCTTCCACAAGCAGCTGGGGAAAGAGGCCGATGTGCTTCGTCTTCCGATTACGAGGGTTATTACGACGCTGGATCCGGCAGAATGTGTCTTCTCGTTTGATTCCCATTTGATTCAACAGATCTTTGATAAGCTTGTTGTGCTGGAGGAGAATACGGGACGGATCTTGCCGGGAATTGCCCATGATTGGGAGTGTAATGAAGACGCCACGACGTGGACCTTTCACTTAAGGAAAGGGGTATTATTCCATGATGGAACGGAGTTAACCGCTTCAGATGTCGTCTATACGATAGAACGTCTAAGAAGCGGGAAGTTCAACAGCTGGATTATGCGATCGCTTGGCAAGGTTGAAGCAGTATCCGATCGGATTGTTCGTTTTCAACTGGATAAATCGAACTGGTTATTTCTCAAATACGCCTGCTCGAACGTAATGGCGATCCTGCCCTCCGGGCTGCGAGGACAAAATGAGGAAGTGTTCTGGAAGATGCCCATTGGAACGGGTCCTTTCCAGATTGACGAGTGGACCAGCGGAAGGCTGCTGCTTGGAGCGAACCTGCATTATTTTCAAGGACGTCCTCACCTCGATCAAGTCGAGATTATACTTGTGCCGCAACATGAGGCGCTTATGGAACGAATGGTAACCTGGCAGCAGCTGATCTGTGATCCAAAGCAGCAGGCGGTTACGGTGGAGAACGGCTGGATCAAGCTTGAATCCAAGAATGTCTGCACAAGTATGCTCAGTTGGAACATGCAAAGGGAAGGGCCGCAGCAGTCCGAGTTATTCCGAAGCCTTGTAGATCAGCTGCTTGACCGGAAGCTTATGATTCAAGAGCTTGGAGGATATCGACATTCTCCAGCGAATGGCTTTTTTCCTGAGTCAGAACCTTCAGCATCATTAACAACGCCAAGCAGACTTCCATTTTCTCCGGAAGAGCTGCGAAAACAGATTAGTGATAACGGATTTGATCAATCGCCGATTACGTTATGTGCACATACAGCTCATTCGGCGGATGCCTTTTGGATTCAGAAGCAGTGTATGGAATATGGCATTGAGGTAAAGGTTCGTATTGAAGGACCGGAGACAATTCATAGTGTCCTTGACGAGGTCGATCTCACGTTTCATTCGCTTGTATTTCCGGAGGATGAAGTCAGCTTAATCGAGAGCTGTGAACAGGATAATAGTTTCCTGAAAAGACTGATGACGCCAGCACTGTCTGCCTGGACAATCGAGAGATTTGATGAGGCGCTTGCTTGCAAAAATTCGCAAGACCGAATGGCTATCTATGCGGATATTGAAAGTAGACTTCACGGGGAGTACCAGGTCTTATTCCTGCTTCATAACCGGTTTTATACTGACTATCACCCAACGCTCAAAGGTGTCCGAATTAATTCACTAGGATGGATTGATTTCAAGCACATTTGGCGTGCCTAACAATTAGCATGATTAACAGCCTGCATTCAGCAGGCTTTTTTGTATGCAATGAGCAGCTATTCGGCTGATGCCGGAGCAAGACCGACCGATAAGGCACGGTTTCCCCACATGACTTTTTGCACAGCATCAGCTTGTAAGTCCTGGCATTGCACAATGACGGTAACGTCTGACTTATGTTTGTCCTGCTGCCGCCTGTTTTTCTTGGAGAGAATCACATGTATTCCGAACCCTAGACCAAAGCCGATAAAGGCGGCGATAATCCCCCAAATCACCGGTCCCCATGTCCATATAAACCCAAGGCAGGTTCCAATGACAGACAATGCCGTAGCGCATGCAATACCAATCTCGACTCTAATGAATATGATCAGCTCCAAAATATAGATAGTCCCGGCAATACAAATATAGTAGGGGATGATCATGGAGCTTCGAGCTTTAACCCACGAGAAAATAAAGAAAACAATACTGGTTATTGTAAGGAGCAGATAAGGGACATAAGAAGGGATAAGATCAACTCCTAAAGCAAGGTATAGACTTATTTTTCCAATCACATCCAGATTTATTCCATTGATATTCTCTTGAGGGCTGAAGATAGTATGATGACGATCACATCAAACCTTCAAGCTCACCAAACATTCACGTAATCTTTCTTTAATATGATGGATGTGTACCATATTTTACCTATTGGGAGAGTGAATTGATGTACACATCACCACTGCAGCGCTTGGTGAAAACAGCTTTAGTTGGGACGGTAGCGGCCGCTTTACTGACTGCTCCATTCCTCTATTCGCAATCGGCTTTCGCAGCTGTCGGCACGCCAAACTACGAGGTTAAGCTGAACCTGGATCCGGCTCTTGTGCTGGATTCGAGTCACAATCTGGTGAGCTCAGTCAGAAGTGAGTTCGATACGGGGAGCTCCTACAAATCTTACAAAGTACAGTACATGGATACGGCAGCTCAAAGCATGCAAGGGCAAGGATGGGGCGAGCGGATTCGTAAGCGCGATGATCAAAGCACGCATGAAATTCAATTCAAGAAACGGTACGATGTGGCCAATGGTGACATTAACGCGGCATTGACGCAAGCTGCCGGTGAAGGACTTGATTCGTCTTCTGGCTTCGACTTCCAAGTCGATTGGGGTTATTCCAAACAAACGCTCAGCGTTGCATATGAAAAGGATGTTGCGGTGTCCGGCTCCAGCGGCAGCGGACTTAAGATGCCGAATGAAGCGACCTCCCGCACCGTATCGGTAGCTAATGAGCCGAGCAAATTCGCCAATTGGACAAGCACAGGCTGGGGAACAAAGCAGCTGAATAATTCGGTTGTATATGGTCCGGTAGACTTCAAACGTTATGAAGGAACGTTCGACGATCTTGATCTGGACATTGAAGTCTGGACAGTGCTGAACGAAGCGAAGACGGGCAATGAGTACTGGGTAGAAGCTTCCTTTAAGGCGGATACTTACAGTGAAGCCAATTCGGCTCGTACAGATCTGATTAACACACTGAACAGCAAGGGCTGGCTCATCCCGCAGGATCTGCTGCGGACAACCCAAATTATTGAGCGTTATGCACCGGCTCCTGTAACACCGGATACAACAGCTCCAACGGTGCCAACGAATGTAACTGCAACAGCGGCATCAAGCAGCCAGGTCAATCTGAACTGGACTGCTTCCACTGACAATGTGGGTGTAACGGGCTATAATGTGTACCGCAATGGTTCGCTTGTTGGCACTTCAACATCGGCTTCCTTCAGTGATACTGGCCTGACGGCATTAACAAGCTACTCTTATACGGTAAAAGCAAAGGATGCGGCTGGTAATGAATCGGCTGCAAGTACAGCGGTTAACGCAACGACTTTGGCTGCAGGCAGCGGCGGTACAACTGGCGGTACGTATAACATGGATGGAAGCACGGGTGCTTATATCGAAGCGGAGAACTATACGTCCAAGAACGGGACTTTCGTCGATGCGGCATGCTCCGTATGTTCGAACGGGCATGATATGGAGACGGCAAATGGCTCGGGCGACAGCAGCACGAACTATATCGCCTATACAATTAACGTAACAAATGGCGGCTCCTTCTATGTTCATATGCTGAGCAGCGGCGTCGACACAAGCTCGGACAGCTTTACGGTTGCGATTGACAGCACCTCCGGCTCGCAGCTGACTACGACCTCGAACAGCACATGGGCTTGGAAAAAACCTAGCAGTTCAATCTCGATCGCGACTGGTACGCATACCCTATACATCAAAGTCAGAGAAGACGGCGCGAAGGTAGATAAAATCTACCTGTCGAAGTCGAGCACGGCTCCAACTGGTTTGGGCGGCACAGCTGTAACGCCAGTAAGCTAGGAAGATATAGAGCTGACTATTCACGCTATTCCTCGAAAAGAATCTTCGGCAAATAAGACCCTCGGAGGGTCTTATTTGCTTTTATTGCTCTATTCCCGAGATGAATAAGACCCCCTCAGGGTCTTATTCATCTTAAGAATGGGGATTTCTATGGCCATATCGCCCGCTAGCCTAGAAATAAGACCCTGAGAGGGACTTATACATGACGAGTCGTCTAATTCCTGAGCAATAAGACCCTCTCAGGGTCTTATTACTTTTAAGAAAGGCTCAAAGAACAATCCACCTTCAGCAAGTCTTTCAACTAAATGATCAAGACCGGTAACCTGGGTTACTAGTTTTTCGACATAGCAGGTTCATTCTTCAGCAAATACGATTTTCCTGAAATCGGAAACGCCAGCTGCATCACCTGCGTATATGCCCAATATTGGCTAATGCTGCATGTTTTTAAAGCGTTGGACGAATTTGCTAGGAATTAAACTTATATCCATAAATTACTCGCCCCAAGATTTAACATTATTGTACAATGATAATGAGATGAGAGAATTCTTTCGGCAGAGGGGAGGCGGTTGAGCTTGACCAGATACATAAAGCTGCTTGGTTTGACACTTGGTGTCGCAGCGTTGAATATTGTCGTTTTCTCCAGCGGACTTATCGGGATCGAGATTGGTACCGATGCGCTTTCTTCGGCAATTGGCGTAACTGTTCTTTTCGCCAGCGCCATTACGCTGACCTATGGGTGTTACTTCCTCGTATTTAAAGCCCCGGTAACTCTGCCGGTGAAAGAGATTAAGACGCATGAAGATTATATTGAGGCATTATCTCGCTTCAGGCGTACTAAGGTTTTAGAAGAAGATATCGAATTGGCTTTGCGTCAACTGGAACGAATGAGGAAGAAAAAGAACACGCTGCTCGAGGTATTGAAACAGCGATTCGATCCCGCGGAATTGAGCTATAAGAAGTTTTCTTCCGTCATCTACGAGGTGGAGAAGCTCTTCTACCTGAACGTCAGGAGCATCCTTAATCGGCTGCATACGTTCGATGCATCGGAGTTCGAAAGCGTTGCGGGCCGGAAGCCGTCGGCATTGCCGCAGGAGTTGCTGCAAGCCAGAAAAAACGTGTACGGCGAATACCTTTTCTTCACCAAGCAATCGCTCGGCACAAACGAGGAAATCTTGTTAAAGCTGGATCAGCTCATGCTCGAGATCTCCCGCTTGGATAGTTTGGAGCCAGGCGACATCGACAGCATGCCTTGCATGCAGGAGATCGACACGTTGATCAAACAAACCCAATACTACAAGAATTAAGAGGTGGCCTGGATGCAAAAAAAGAGTAAGTTTTTGTTGATCTCTACTGTTCTTCTGGTGGTCGTCTTCGGGCTTGTATATGCCGGGGTAACCTTGACCTCCAATCTGGGCAAATCGAAAGCGGAGGTGACGGCAGAAAATGCCGGGGATCGTTTGAGCAATCTGTTCAAAAAAATTTCCCCGACTACAGAAACACCAGTGAAAGGCCAAATCGACTTGGATCCCGTCGATGTCGCCGCGTCCTTGCCCGACATCAGTAAGTTTCCCGTCACGGTGAACAATACGAACGACAATTTCGTCGAGATTTTCTCGTCCACGGAAAAGTCGGGAACGGGCGTCGACGGCTGGCTGACGGACGTGGCGACCGAGTTTAACAACGCGAATATAACCGTGAACGGAAAACCCGTGTCGGTCAAGATTCGCAATATCGCCTCGGGCACGGCTGCGGACTATATCAAATCCGGCAAGTACGTCCCTGATGCGTTCACCCCCTCGAATGAACTATGGGGCGAAATGGTTCAGGCAAGCGGGGTTAACACACAGCTCGTGACCAAACGTTTAGTCGGCAATGTTCCTGGAATTGTTATCGCCAAAGCGAAGTACGACGCCATGATCGACAAGTACGGCTCCGTCAATATCCAATCCGTCACGGAAGCCATCGCAAATAACGAGCTCTCCATGGGGTATACCGATCCTTTCGCGAGCTCAACGGGCTTGAATTTTCTCGTAACTGCACTTCATACCTTCGATAATACGAATATATTGAGCGATAAGGCGGTACAAGAGTTCGAAAAATTCCAGTCCAATGTACCGTTCATCGCCTCCACGACCATTCAGATGCGCGATGCGGCTAAGACCGGCGCCCTGGACGGATTCGTACTTGAATATCAGACGTACGTTAACGCCGCCGATTTGAAAAGTGGATACGTATTTACACCATTTGGGTTCAGACACGATAGTCCACTCTACGCATTAGGCGATCTACCGCAGGAGAAGCTGGATATTCTCAAGAAATTTGCCGAGTTCGTGACGCAGGACAAATATATGAAAACCGCGCAGGAAAAAGGATTTAATGGCCTTGATACCTACAAGTCGGAACTCGCCTCCGTGGATGGCGACCTGCTTATATCCGCGCAGAAGGTATGGAAAGAGAAGAAGAATGGCAGTAAGCCAATCACGGCTGTTTTCGTCACAGACGTTTCCGGGAGCATGGACGGCGAGCCAATCAATCGTTTGAAAGAGTCGCTCTTGAAAGGGCAGAAATACCTAGGCAGAGATAACAGCATCGGTCTCGTCTCGTATTCGGACGGCGTTACCATCAAGCTGCCGATCGCGAAGTACGATACGAATCAGCAGTCCCTGTTCGTCGGAGCGGTCAATAGTCTGCAGTCTGGTGGCGGGACGGCCACCTTCGATGGAATCGTCGTAGCTCTGAAGCTGCTCGAAGATCAATTGGCTATCGACCCGAACACCAAGCCGATCATCTTCGTCCTAAGCGATGGCGAGACGAACCAGGGCTATACGCTGCAGGACATCAAAGGATTAATCGAGACGTATAAGATTCCGATCTACACGATCGGCTACAACGCTAATATTCAAGCGCTGCAGAATATCTCCAGCATCAACGAAGCGGCAAGCATTAACGCGGATACGGACGATGTCGTATACAAGATCGGCAATCTATTCAATGTGCAAATGTAAACATTCCGAGGGGGAATTTCAATGGCATTTTCGATGAACGTATCTAGTCCAGAGGAGCTGACGGCCGAGATCGAGCCTACGATAAGGCCATTACCGGAGGAAGAGGTTAAGCTGAAAAAAGAAGCAGATTCGAACGTCGAGATGATTATGGCGATGGATGTCGAGTCCCTGGACCAGCGCAAAGAGATTCTTCAATCGATCGATGCCTTCGGTCTGAACACCATGAAACGATCTTCCGACAAAAACACGCTGCTGCAGGTATCGGTCGGCAATCTTGCGAAATCGGGTGATGAGGGCGGTCCGGTTGCGAAGGGACTTGCCGAATTGCACACGCAGCTGAAGGATCTGGATCCGAGCATGATCGACTTTGCCAAGAAGGGATTTCTCGGCAAACTATTCAATCCACTGCGGTCGTACTTCCTTAAGTTCGAGAAGGCAGACGATGTGATCGCCGATATTGTAGTGTCGCTGGATAAAGGCGGTGCTGTGCTCAGGAACGACAATACGACGCTGGAGCTTGAGCAGCATGATATCCGAAAGCTAACCAAAACGCTCAAGAAGGAAATTCAGCTCGGGATGCTTATGGACGAATCCATCGAAGCCCAGATCGAAGCGGCAAAAGGCAGCGGTGAAGACCCCGAGAAGATTCGGTTCATAACCGAGGAAATCCTGTTCCCGATGCGCCAGCGTGTCATGGATTTACAGCAAATGCTGGTCGTTAATCAGCAGGGGATCCTGGCATATGAGGTCGTCATCCGCAATAATAAGGAGCTCATTCGCGGCGTGGACCGAGCGAAGACGGTCACGATCTCTGCTTTGAAAATTGCCGTTACGGTAGCGAGCGCCTTGTATAATCAAGGCATCGTTCTCAAGAAAATCGAACTTTTGAATCAGACCACTACGAATCTTATCGCCGGAACGTCCCGGATGCTCAAGGAACAAGGAGTAGCCATTCAACAGCAAGCGATAGAAGCTACGGTCTCGGTCGATACCTTGAAACAAGCGTTTGCGGACGTACTGTCCGCATTCGATTCGATCAGCTCGTACAAACAGCAAGCACTTCCGAAAATGAGGGAAACCATCAACCAATTCAGGACGTTGGCTGACGATGGCGAGAAGCATATTTTACGGCTTGAGAAGGGCAACGCTTTGGGGTTGTAAAGAAGCGTTAGGAATTCCATAGTCTCCACCTCAATTCCTTGGTATAGTCAATCTATGTCTATATGAAGGAATTGAGGTTTTTTTTCATGTCTATCAAAACAAACGCCTGCCGGAAACTAGATTCCATGCGTATTTCCTACACCTTACATGAGTACGAGTGGGATGAGGATCAGCTCGACGTCGATACCGTTGCTGTTAAGGTGGGTTTACCGCCCAGCCATCTATATAAAACGTTAGTTCTAAGAGGAGATAAGACAGGAGTAATTGCTGCCTGCATCCCCGGTGATAAGGAACTGAACCTGAAAAGTCTCGCGAAAGTGAGCGGCAATAAGAAGGTAGAGATGGTCGCGGTCAAAGAGATAGAGGCTCTTACCGGCTACATCCGTGGTGGAGTATCACCTCTTGGAATGAAGAAGAAGTACCCATTCTACTTGCACGAATCCGTGCTGTCGATGGAGCTGGTCAGTATCAGCGCTGGTAGGCGCGGGCTGCAGATCTTCCTCAGTGGAAATGATCTGGCAAAGGCTTCAGAAGGAAGTTTAGTTGATATTGTAGATTAAAAAGATTGAACGATTCTCGAAACGGCAAGCCTGATGATATTAACTTGTCAGTTGAAGGATCGGTGACCCGATTGAAGATTATTAGAAGAATAGGTGTATCCATTCTGTTCTCCTTATTGCTAGCCTGGGCTTTACTTTTTCTCAACTACTACGGTAATGTTCTATGGAAACAATTTAAGGCGGAACGGAATGTCAGTCATTTTCTGAAAGCTGTTCAGCAGCAACATTACGATGAGGCGGTCAGTCTGTTTGGTGGTCCTTTTAATAAGGAAAGCCTACAGCAGCTTCAGCCGTTTCGCTTAGTGAAGTATGGCCGTATTAATGCTGATTTTGATGATGGCTGTGTATGCAGTGGTCACGCTGAACTGACATTTCAGGCGGATGGCTTGCCGATTACAGTGCCCGCTATCTTTGCGCTGAGAGAAGGCAATAAGCCGGGCCAAATCTGTGCCCTAACGACTAAGGAACAGCGAGCAGCCATGCCACAGTTAGCAGAATGGAATATTGTGGTTTGCGGGAGCGATTCTTTTTAGAATTCTCCCTTATTCCGCCGCATATAGATGCTTCTTTCTCTGAATCCAAGCGATTTCCAGAAAGCATAGCCCGTCTCATTCCCATGCATCACATCGATATCGATATCCTCTGTATCTAACCGCTCAAGCAGTATCTCGAAAGCCAACTTGCCATATCTATTCCTTCTCTGTTCACGACAGATGAAGAACTGTCTTACATACAAAGGCTTCCTAGTATGATCTACTAACGCATAACCGATCATTTCGTCTTCCCTCTTAAACAGGTAGGCGTTATAATCTGTACGAATAAACTGCCGCATTCTCACTTTCAGTTGTTCGATATTCATTGTATTATCGTGACGCTCATCCTCAATAAGCTGCTTATTCAGCTCAGCCAGAAGCTCCAAATCTTCTTCTGTACATACTCGCAACGTTAACATAAGAATCACCTCAATGAACCATTCGTGAAACAGAGAGATAACCCTGCAAAAACTTTTTTGAAATTCTTTTCATAACGATGTCGATCTTCACTTTGCTCGTTCGTTGTTATAGTAAGAAGCGCAAAAACAATCGTTAGGGGAGATACAAAATGAATACTGTAATGTCAAAGGACGGCACCAGGATTGCTTATGATAAAACCGGGCGTGGTCCAGCGCTCATACTGGTAGCGGGGGCGTTTAGCTATCGGAAGTTTCCGGGTCAAGTTGAGCTTGCTCAAGCTTTGTCTAAGCAATACACCGTCTACAACTATGACCGCCGTGGCCGCGGCGACAGCGGCGATGCCTCGTCTTATGCGATTGAACGTGAGATCGAGGACCTGAATGCCATCATTCAGGAAGCAGGTGGTTCCGCCTATGTCTGGGGATTATCCTCCGGTGCGGTGCTTGCACTGCAGGCGGCAGCGAGTGGATCCAGCATTACGAAGCTCGCGCTGCATGAGCCGCCGTTTATTGTTCAAGCCTCGGATCCCAAACCGCCGAGTGATTTTACCGAATATGTCGAGAAGTTAATTGCTGCTGATCGGCGCGCCGAAGCCATCAAATATTTTATGACCAAGGGTATGGGGGCACCTTCCTTCGTTATTCCGTTAATGAGGATCATGCCAGGAGTGTGGTCGAGGCTGATGGCTGTTGCACATACTTTGCCTTATGATGCGGCCTTGCTCAAAGGTTATGTTGGTGGTCAATCGCTGCCTCGGGAAAAATGGAAGGCCGTGACGATGCCAACGCTTGTGCTGGAAGGCACAGAGAGTCCAGCAACGCTGCGCCATGCTGCGCAGGAAACGGCCGAAGTACTGCCGAATGCACAGCTCATCAGCAAAAAGGGGCTTGGCCATACGAAGAAGCTGCATACCACTATGGTGTCGCAGGAGCTCATGTCATTTTTCGCAGTCTAAATTATATAAACCAGGAGGTTATGGATATGAGATTTATGATGATTGTAAAAGCAACAACGGATTCGGAAGCGGGCGTTCTGCCAAGCCAGGAGCTAATCGATGCGATGCAAAAATATAACGAAGAGCTGGTGAAAGCAGGTGTTCTGCTGGCCGCCGATGGATTGATGTCGAGTGCAAGTGGTATCCGGATATCGTATCCGGAGCCTGGAGGGAAGCCGAAGGTGGTAGATGGTCCGTTCACCGAAGCGAAAGAAATGATAGCCGGGTATACGCTCATCGAAGTGAAATCAAGAGAAGAGGCCATTGAGTGGGCGCTTCGTATGCCGGACCCACATGGCTTCGGACAAGGTGAGATTGAGCTTCGCCAAGTATTCGAGTTTGAGGAACTTATGGAAGACCCCGCATCACGAGCTAAGGAAGAAGCTCTTCGCAAGCAGGTAGATGAGCTTAAAAAGGCGTGAGCGCCTCCCAAACCCATCGCACCATTGATACGATCTGGCGTATGGAGTCGGCGAAGCTGATTGCCGGATTAGTACGGATGGTGAGAGATGTGGGGCTTGCAGAGGATTTGGCTCAGGATGCCTTGGTTATCGCACTTGATCGTTGGCCGGAGTCCGGCATCCCTGACAATCCGGGGGCTTGGCTCATGACCACGGCGAAGCGCCGGGCTATTGATTTGCTGCGGCGTAACAAGCTTCGTGATCAGAAATATGTCGAAATAGCCCGGGAAATAGATTTATATACAGAAGACGATATCGATCGTGCCTTGGATGGAGAGATCGAGGATGATCTCCTCCGTTTGATTTTCATGACCTGTCATCCCGTGTTATCACAGGATGCCAGAGTTGCTCTAACCCTTCGCTTGTTATGCGGGCTGACGACCGATGAGATTGCACGTTCTTTTCTAACGGCGGAATCAACGGTTGCCCAGCGGATTGTCCGGGCGAAAAGGACGTTAAATGCAGAGAAAGTCCCCTTTGAGGTACCGGTGGGCAAAGAGCTGGCGGAACGATTGTCCGCTGTGCTTGAGGTCATCTATCTCATGTTTAACGAAGGGTATTCCGCAACCTCCGGACAGAATTGGACACGCCCGCTGCTCTGCCAGGAGGCGCTTAGACTAGGACGTATCCTTGCCGCCATTGCACCAGGTGAACCGGAGGTTCATGGACTAGTTGCCTTAATGGAAATCCAATCTTCACGACTCCGAACACGGATTAATGCAAAAGGGGAACCTGTGCTTCTCATGGATCAGAACCGGGCGCAGTGGGATCAATTACTTATCCGCCGTGGGCTTACTGCCTTAGAACATGCGCGGAAGCTGGGACGAACGCTTGGTCCGTATGCGATTCAGGCTTCCATCACGGCTTGCCATGCGGTGGCTCGTACCCCGTCCGAAACGGAATGGATTCGAATTGCCGCCCTATATGAAGCGCTGCTCAGAATAACGCCTTCACCTATTGTGGAGTTAAACCGTGCTGTCGCCATCGCAATGGCATTTGGTCCTGCCTATGGACTGCAGCTTGTCGATGAGTTGTACGGGGAGCCTTCGCTGCAAGGCTATCATCTGCTTCCAAGCGTTCGGGGTGATCTATTGGAGAAGCTGGGACGTTTGGAAGAAGCCCGTACCGAGTTTGAACGTGCTGCTGCCATGACTCGTAATGAGCAGGAGCGAACGTTATTGCAGAAGCGCGCAGCAGCATGCTTGCAGGAAGGAGGATAGCCATTATGCGATATATGCTCATGGTGAAGGCAAATGGATATACCGAGGCAAGAGTGAAACCAAGCGAGGAACATAACGCCGCCGTGCTTGCGTATAAGCACTCTCTGGCTGAGGCAGGTGTACTGCTTGCCGCCGAGGAGCTTCGGCCAAGCTCAGCAGGGATACGGATTACGTATGCAAAGGGCAGCGAAAAGCCGGAGGTTTTGGCGGGACCTTTTCCAATCGATCCGGCGCTTGTTGCGGAGTTTACGTTGATTAATGTCGATACGGAAGAAGAGGCACTCGACTGGGCGATGCTTATGCCAATTCCAGCAGAACGTGGTGCTTCCTATGCGATTGAACTACGAAGGCTGGAGGATAAGAAGGAGAATTCGCGTGATCCAAAGCTGTTCACGCTGGAGGCTGAATTAAAAGATTATCTTCGATTGTAGTTTCAAGGCTTATGCTTACAGTTGACGGGCAATTATGATAGCATAGAGCTTGGCAATTACTCTAATTTAGGGAGTGTTATAGTTAATGATTAATCAACTTGGACAAGTGATGTTGTACGTGAATGACCAGCAGAAGGCAAAGGAATTCTGGACAGAGAAAGTTGGCTTTAAAGTTGTTGCTGAGGAAGAAGCAATGGGCCAGAAATGGATTGAGCTTGCTCCCGAAGGCGCACAAACATCGATCATTCTCCATGATAAAGAAGTAGTTGCCAAAATGTCGATGGGAGTAAACCTTGGCACGCCTTCGCTCATGTTCTTCTCCGACAAGCTGGATGAACTGTATAGCGAATTCAAGAATAAGAACGTTAAAGTCGGAGAACTGGTAGAACTACCTTTCGGACGAGTATTTAACTTTGCTGATGAGGAAGATAACTACTTCGCCGTGATGGAAAGAAAATAAATCAATGACAGGCCCTGATGATCATGTAGATCATCAGGGCTTTTTTATTTGGCATAAGCAAGCAACTTCTGATCCCCCTATCACGTTTTAGGTGTAGGTGAGTAGGGGAGGAATGACTGATGAAAATAAGCATGATTACTATACTGTTCATTGTTATATTGCTATCTGGCTGCGGCAACGGAAACGATACGAAAGGCATCAACAATGCTAATGGCGTCACAAGTGCTCAAGGTACTGAAGATAAGCTAAAGCAATCAAACGACACGGTCACAAGCAGAGATGCAAGCTGGCCTTTTAATAAAATGATCAAATTTCAAGACAGAATTTATGTTGGGTCGGATGAAAAAGTAGAGTCGGTAGACGGCAAGATCGGTTCGATCAAGCAGCTTCTAACGGAAGAGGCCTATCACGAGGATGATGAAACGTCCAACTACTATAAAGAGGGGACGGGACTCTATCACATAACAGGCGTTCCTGTCGAATCCGCCATTGCGGTCGAGGCGGCGCCAGGCCAATATGTGAGAGCAGTACCTGTTCAGGACATGCTTGGAGGAGGAGAAGGAGAAGGAGAAGGAGAAGGAGAAGGAGAAGGAGACTGAGCTGAAAATCTCAGAATCATATGTATTATCGGAAGGGAGTATTCTTCAATTGAAATCTCGCAAAAGATTATTTCTTCTGTCAGCCCTATTCATTATTGCTCTATTTCTCGCTTTTAGGCCATGGGATTACTATCATTTAGCAACAGAAGGTATGGCTGCGATTGCCAATAATACAGAAGATTATACGGACCAGAATGGTCAACTGATAAAAGGACAATATTCTGTAGTCATTGACTTGTCTGATCTAGAGAGCAATGTCGGGAAAGAACTGTACAACGATGGTACAAACAAGATTGTTGTCTTGTCAGTTGATAATACAGGTAATGCTAATTCTGGAGGATACCGAATTAGTTTTAGATCAAAGGGGACCTATTCTTACAAAGGTGCGTCATTAATTTCTGGCGTTCAGCACAAAACCGTCTCCGAACATTCGTTTACTATGGATATGTCAGCGAAGATGACTGCCATCTATAAGAACAAGCACTACGAGAGTTCGTTGTTCGGGACAGGTGGAATCAATTATAAAGATGGAGATGATTTTGCCTTTTATATCTTCCCATCCGAAGCCTATGAGCAAGAAATATCGTTACAGGAAACGGGTATCGTTGAACTGACTGTAACGAATCTTTATAAAAATAGTTGGAGCAAGAAGTAGCCGGTCCTGGCATGTATCCACCATCCCTACTCCGATAAGACCCTGCCAGGGTCTTATTCCGTATATCTAGGCTGCTTTTGGACTGGATAAGACCCTCGTAGGGTCTTATTGACTTGCAACTGGCCAGATTCAGGACGATATTCCGCCATTTCTCTCTGATAAGACCCTGCCAGGGTCTTATCTCGTTTATCCAACCTTCTTTCGCATGAGATAAGACCCTCGCAGGGTCTTATTTCCATATACCTGCTAAACAACTCCCACCAAATATCACATCATTTACCTCATGTCAGCAATCTCACCAATCTCCTCCACTCATCAAGTTTAACCCCCCTTGAAGTATGGTCATAATGGGAAGGATAGACATTCATCCAGGGGGTTGCTTACTTATGTCTCGGAAAAATCGTTCAAGCTCCAATGACAACAATAAGATGCCCGTGTACGCTGATATCTCCATAGATCCTACTGTTGAACTTAATTTACATCGACTGAAGCATGATCTTGGCGGCAGCGACGATCTGATAATGCGGGAAATCCGTTATGATGGCATGAGGTTTGCATCCGCAGCGGTTGTGTATATCGACGGGCTGTCTAATGCGATGGCTATTAATCAATATATTTATGATGTATTGGACTATTCTTTATCTCATCATCATGCGGAAAACCCCTCTTCTGTTGATGCCGCTGGTTTGGCGAAAAAGCTGATAAGCGGGATGGGGGCAATCAGCACCGTATCGGAGATGGCCACTCTTTATAAGAACCTGTTGTCAGGCCAAGCCATTATATTACTTGCGGGACAAAAGATCGCATATTGTGCGGATATCCGCGAATGGAAGGGCCGTGACGTCACGGAGTCGACGAACCAGACTTCTATTCGTGGACCCCGGGAAAGCTTCACCGAGACGCTCCGCACCAACACTTCCCTTATCAGGAGAAAAATTAAAGATCCAAGACTTTGGCTCGAGACCGTAACGATAGGCCAAGTTACAAAAACAGATGTGACCTTGATGTATCTGAACGGAGTGGTCAAGCCTTCTGTTCTTCAAGCGGTCCGCTCGAGGCTTAGCAAGATCGAGATCGATGGTATTCTAGACAGCGGATATATCGAAGAACTGATTGAGGATGGCAGATGGTCTCTGTTCCCCACGGTCTACAATACAGAGCTGCCGGATAGTGCCGCAGGCCAACTGCTCGAAGGGAGAGTAGCTATTCTGGTAGAGGGGACGCCTAACGTCTTAATTGTGCCCACACAGCTTGTAGCCTTTTTTCAATCAACTGAAGATTATTACCAGAGAACGTTCTATGCGAGCTTACTTCGGATTCTCCGGTTTGGGAGCGTCTTTATCTCACTGTTGTTCCCGTCTCTCTATATCGCGATTACAACCTTTCACCGTGATATGCTCCCTGCCTCACTGCTTATTTCGCTGGCTGCCCAACGGGAAGGAGTACCGTTTCCAGCCTTCTTCGAGGCACTCATTATGGAGATTACGTTCGAAATTTTGCGGGAAGCAGGCCTGCGTATGCCGCGTGCGATCGGGCAGGCGGTATCCGTTGTTGGTACGCTCGTAATCGGACAAGCGGCGGTGGAAGCAGGAATTGTATCTGCAGCAATGGTTATTGTCGTATCCATTACCGCGATTTCAACCTTTACGGTACCGGCATATAGCATGTCGATACCGATACGTATTCTGCGTTTTGTTTTCATGGGGGTGGCGGCAAGCTTTGGCCTGTTTGGGATCATCATGGGCTTCTTTGTCCTCATGCTCCATCTGTGTGCTTTGCGTTCCTTCGGAGAGCCGTTTATGGCTCCACTATCGCCATACAAAAAAACGGATATGCAGGACGCCTTGTTCCGTTTGCCAAGATGGCTTTCGTTCAAACGGCCGGATACCTCACTCGAAGCCAACTCGAGCAGAATCCGCAAGAGTTAAGGAGGCATCATCATGCTTTACAAATTTGCCATATCGATGCTGTGCCTCCTGATGCTGACAGGCTGCTGGAGCAGAAGGGAGCTGAACGAGCTTCTGATAGTGCTGGGGATTGGGGTAGATTGGGAGGACGGACACTATCTTGTTTCGTACCAGGTTGTAAACCCAAGCGAGATCTCCAATCAGCAAAAAAGAGGGGATCGTCCGCCGAGCACTCTTTTTCAGGGAAGAGGAAGAACGTTGTTTGAGGCCGCCAGATCGGTAACCACCGAAGCACCACGTAAGGTGTACTTAGGGCATTTGCAAATGTATGTTATCGGTGAGGAAGCAGCAAGAAGAGGCATTAACGAGTTAATAGACGTCTCCGCCCGCGATAATGAAACACGGCTGGATTTCAATATTATTATCGCTAAAGGAAAAAAAGCGGAGGATGTTCTGAAGATTTATACGCCGCTGGAGAAGCTGCCGAGTTACAGCATGCAGCAGTCGCTGCAGACCTCCGAGAAGAATTGGGCGCCAACAATTGCCGTGACGTTAGATGAGGTCATAAATAAACTCTCTTCGCAAGGGAGTGAGCTTGCTTTGACCGGTATACGGATCATTGGCAGCCCTGAAGAAGGACAAACAAAGCAAAACGTAGAGAAATTTTTGCCGCCGAGCCGATTCCGCTATTCGGGTATTGCAGCGTTCAAGAATGATAAGCTCATAGGCTGGCTAAACGAAAGGGAGAGCAGGGGCTATACCGACATTACGAATAATCTGGATAGTACTACGATCGCTATACCATGCGGGGAACAGCGATATTTAGGAGTAGAGGTGACTTCTTCGGATTCAAAAATCAAAACAAAGGTTGTAGACGGAAAACCGGAGGTGCAAGTTGACATCCGGACAGAAGGAAATGTCGTCGAGAGAACATGTGAGGATGTTGACTTATCCAAGCCTGAAACGATCGAGCTATTAGAGGTTAAGACGAAACAAATAATTCTATCCAATATTGAATCTGCCGTTGCACGGGCCAAGGAGATGAAGTCGGATATTTTTGGCTTTGGCACCCAGATGGAGAAGGAGCATCCTGCTTTCTGGAACCAGGTCAAGGATCGTTGGCGCGATGAATATTTTCCGGTAATTAAGGTTGATTACAAGATTCAGATGTATATCCGGAATACCGGCACGGCAATGAATAGCACGATCAGATAAGGAAAGGGGAGCAGCAAGAGATGGCATCCGTATTAGCGGTTCTGGCTCTAGCGGTGGGCACCTTCTGGCTGGAAGCGCCTGGTCTTATCCGCCGGAAGCAATTCCGCGAGTTAGTTATATTCCTTGTGCTTCTTTTGGCGGGAAGTGCATTGTATAGTGCTCTGATGCTTCAAGTGAAGCTCCCCAATCCTTTTATGCTTATCAAATGGATGTACGAATGGACTGGAGGGTCAACAACGTAAAGGGAAAGAGGGAGGTCAGGTATGTCAATTTATAAGAATAGTAAAATATCGGTCAGGCAGTTTTGCATCCTTATCATGATCGGAGCGGTTGGAGATCCGATCCTTATTATGCCTACTATTACGGCGGCCTCCTCCAAGCAGGATGCTTGGCTGTCCATGCTGCTTGCCTTTATTGGCGGGCTTGCCACAGGCGGATTGTTCGCGGCTATTGCCAATAAGCTTCAGCGGGTAAGCTTATATGAAGCGATCAGGCAAAGGCTGGGCGTATGGTTCGGGGGCTTCTTTTTTCTTCTCTTTCTATTTGCCTCATTTATGTGTTGCTTGACCTTGCTTAGCGAGATGAGCCAATTTATGACGATGCAATTGATGCCGGAGACTCCTGTTACGGCAATTATTTTGTTTTTTTTAACGGTCGTTATCATTGCTTACCGGTATGGTATCGAAGCTTATGCAAGAATGGGAGAGCTGCTGTTTCCGGTCTTTATAGGGCTGTTTGTGATGCTTGTTGTCTTCCTGCTGCCCCAAGTGGAATGGTCGAATGTTCAACCGATTATGTCGAAGGGTATCTTTCCGATTATGTTCGGGGCGCTGCCGGCTTATTGTACGGGGTTTGTTGAAATGGTTGTGCTGCTTATGCTTGTTCCGTATGTTGCGGGCAACAGCAAGCTGACGAAACCGATTCTGACGGGCTTTGCAGTAGGAGGCATGGTCTTGTTCCTGATTGTACTCCTCTGTGTTCTTGTACTCGGGCCAAGTCTGATGGAGACCAAGTATTATCCAACCTTTGTTCTCGCCCAGAAAATTATGATCGGTCATTTTCTTGAACGGATAGAGGCAGTCATGGCCTTTTTGTGGATTATTACGGTGTTTTACAAAACCCTGCTTCATTTTTTCACCATTACGACAGGCCTTGCGCAAGTATTTCAACTGCAGGAGAGCAAGATGCTGACCATTCCTCTTGGCATGATTTTGCTGGTTGGAACGGTTGTAGGTACACCAAATATCGTCATTTACAACAAGATCCTGATTGAGTATTATCCGTGGTTTGATCTGACCTTTTTCCTTGTGCTGCCGCTCATTATTCTGATTCTCTTACTTGCGTTCAAGCAGAAAAAGCAGCAGAAAGAGCAACAGCAGCAACAGCAGCAGCAAAATTAGGCGAAGTTTTTTCCAAAAAACTCTTGTTCCTGGCGCGTGAGCATGTTAATATGGGTCTATAAATAATAAAACATGAAATATGAAATATTATAGAGGTGACCCAAATGGCACGCTACAATTCCGAAGAAGAAGTTCTCGCCCATTACGATCCGAAGAAATATCGGACACCAGATGGCTATACAAGTGACATTGCCGTATTCACAATCATTAGCGAGCCGATCGCTCCAAATAAACCGCCGAAGAGGATACTTAAGCTGATGCTGATTCGCCGGGCCCAGCTTGATGGCGAAGGAAACCCGAATATTGAAGGTGGGAAATGGGCGCTGCCAGGAGGGTTTATCGATCCTGAAGAAATTGCTTACGAAGCAGCAAAGCGTGAGCTGTCGGAGGAGACAGGTGTTGAGGGCATTCACATTCAACACTACGGTGTCTATGATAAGCTTGGCCGAGATAAGAGAGGTTGGATTATATCCAACGCCCATTACGCTATCGTCCCAGAAGATTATCTGGAGAAACGTAAAGCAGCAGATGATGCTGAGGATGTTGCCTTGTTCACGATCGAGGAGCTTAAGGAACTGAATCTGGCCTTTGACCACCGTGAAGTCATTCAGGATTCGTACCGAATTATTCGCCAGCATATGCTGCTCTCTACGGTTGCACGCAACTTCCTGCCGCAAGAATTTACATTAAGTGAATTGCAAAGCGTGCTCCTGACTGTCACTGACAGCCCGAAGGTTGCGAAATATTCGACGTTCCGCAATCGTGCAGAGAGACTCCCATTCATCGAAGTTGTAAGGACAGATGGCGAGACAAAAACTACATCAAGAAACTCCAAGCGGCCATCAAATTTGTACCGGTTCAAAGAAGGTGAACCACTGGAGTCCATCTACTTCTAAGGGTATTGTCACAATACCTGTTCTTTTTAGTAATAATATTTCATAAATCATGAAATAAGGAATAAAAGGAGAGATTTTGAGATGACAACAAATAATCTGATCATTACTCCGTTTGATCGGCTGTTCCAAATGCAGGAAATTGGCGGGAAAAGCTCTATTACCGTAAATGAAGTACTGGCTCATGCGGCTGAAGAGCAGCTTACACCAGCAAGCGAAGATACCGATCGAAACCTGCTGCTGGTCATCGATCAGCAGAACAGCTTTATCGAAGGCGGGGATTTAGGCGTACCTGGCTCAGTACAGGACACTGTTAGAATTGGGAAATTTATGTATCAAAATTTGCATAAAATCACACAAATAGCGTTGACGAAAGATGTTCATACACCGCTGCAAATTTTCCATCCTTGCTGGTGGAAGGATCGAAATGGGCAGCATCCGAAGCCTGTAGAAACGGTCATTACAGTCGAGTCGGTTATAAGTGGAGAGTGGACGCCCGTCTTCTCACCGGAAGAGAGCTTAGCTTATCTTCATGAGCTGAAGCGCGGCGGGAAGCGGGAACTCCGAATTTGGCCATATCATTGCCTTGAAGGAACAAGCGGCGTGGAATTCGAGAGCCAATTCATGAATCTTGTCTACTTCCATACTGGAGCAAGAAGAAGCACGCCGGTTATTTTGGCGAAAGGACAGGATCCTTTAAGCGAGATGTACGGAGCGTTCTATCGGGAGGATGGCATAGCAAGTGAAGCCAATCGAGCTTTCCTCGATGGAATGATTGCATATAACAAAATTTATATTGCAGGTCAGGCGTTATCACACTGTGTACTCGATACTTTGAAGCATATCTTGGAGCATCATGCGGCGAACCGGACTTTTACGAGCAGTATTCATCTGTTAATGGATTGTTCCAGCCCGATCCCGGGTACTGAACAACTGACGGAAGCTGCAATCAAAGAGTTAGTTAATCAATATGGCATTCAGCTTGTGGAAGCAGAAGGCTTGAACATATAACATAGCGGAGGTAATGGGAGATGGAGAACATGATGGTTACTACGAAGCAGTATGCGGACGACAGCCTCGCTCTGCATACGGATCTATACCAGGTTAACATGGTGGAGACATACTGGGCAGAGGGGATGAGTGAGCGGAAAGCGGTGTTTGAACTCTTTTTCCGCAAGCTGCCTTTCGGAAATGGCTATGCGATATTCGCTGGACTACAGAAAATTATTGAATATGTGCAGAGCTTTGAATTCTCGGTATCAGATATCGCTTATTTGAAGGATGAGCTTGGTTATGAGGAGGATTTCCTGGAGTACCTTGGGAAGCTACGTTTCAACGGTAAAATAACCTCAATGCGTGAAGGGGAGCTCGTATTTGGTAATGAAGCGATTCTCCGTGTGGAAGGAACGCTGGCGGAAGCTCAATTTATTGAGACTGCGCTGCTCAACATCGTTAATTACCAGACCCTAATTGCAACAAAAGCATCGAGAATCCGCAATGTGATAGGAGAAGACGCGCCGCTGCTCGAGTTCGGAACACGCCGTGCCCATGAGATGGACGCTGCACTGTGGGGTTCGCGGGCAGCCATTATCGGCGGCTGCGATGCGACATCGAATGTACGCTGTGGCAAGCTGTTTGGCGCGAAAGTGTCGGGTACCCATGCACATGCCATGGTGCAGGCGATGCTGGATGAATATGAAGCCTTTCTCCGGTACGCGAGACGCCAGAAGCAGATGAACCGCAAATGTGTGTTCTTAATTGATACGTACGATACGCTTAAATCGGGTATTCATAACGCAATTCGAGTTGTGCAGGAGCTTGATATTAAAGACTTGTTCGAGGGTGTTCGGCTTGATTCGGGCGATCTCGCCTATCTGTCGAAGGAAGTCCGCAAGCTGCTTGATAAAGCGGGCTTCAAGAAGACGAGAATCTACGCGTCGAATGATCTCGATGAATACACGATTATGAATCTTCAATCGCAAGGGGCTGTTATTGATGCATGGGGAATTGGTACAAAGCTCATAACCGCGTATGATCAGCCGGCTTTAGGTGCAGTCTATAAAATTGTGGCGATTGAAGATGAAACTGGAAATATGGTCGATACGATCAAAATTTCGGGTAATCCAGAGAAAGTGACAACACCGGGCATTAAGAAGTTATACCGGATTATTAATCTGGTGAATCAACGTTCGGAAGGCGATTATATCGCGCTGGAGGACGAGAAGCCGCAGGAGGAAGGACGTCTGAAGATGTTCCATCCTGTCTACACTTATATCAGCAAATTCGTGACGAATTATGAGGCGAGGGAGCTTCATGCGGAAATTTTCGTAGATGGCAAGCTGGTCTACGAGCTGCCGCAGCTGTACGAGGTGCAGGCTTATGCGAAGGGGAATCTGGGGCTTCTGTGGGACGAATACAAGCGTAATCAGAATCCAGAAGCTTATCCGGTTGATCTAAGCCAGCGCTGCTGGGATAACAAAATGAATCTCATTCATGCGATGAAGGAGAAGGCGGAAGGAGTGGCAAAAGGCCAATGACAGTGAGCAAAGCCCCGCGGAAAATCGGCATTTACGGCTCATCGTTTGACCCGATTACGAATGTACATTTATGGACTGCTTCAACAGTAGCACATCGCAAAAGCTTGGATCTCGTTATTTTTCTTCCTTCCTCAAGCATGAGGCATGACAAGAAGACAAGTACAACCGATGAGCATCGGGTGAACATGATTAATCTCGCGATCGGTGACAATCCGAAGTTCGTTATGGATCCGTATGAGCTGAACGTACTAGCAGGCATGCAGTATACGTTCCATACGATGCGGCATTTTCGTGAGAAATACCCGGAGGATGAGCTTTATTTTATTATGGGAGCCGACCTTCTGGTCGATATTTCGGAGGGCAAATGGTCGCATGAGAAAGAATTGATTGAGGAAAATAAGTTTATCATAATGGCACGTAATGGCATTGATATGACGGAAGCGATATCCCGTTCGCCATTGCTCCGTAATCATGATGATGGCCGTTTCCAACTAATGAGCAAAGGGCTAGCGATGGAGATCAGTTCGACCTATATCCGGGATGAGTTCGGACGAGGCGGGGAGCCAAGATATTTGCTGCCGGATGCTTGTTATGACTATATTAAGAAGAATGGTTTGTACCGCAATTAACCAAAATTGAAGGAGGCGCATGGTGATGACCTTGCAGCAACAGATTATTGATAAATTGGGTGTAAAGGCACAAATTGATGCACAGGAAGAGATTCGGAAAACAATTAATTTTATTAAGGACTACATGGTATTCGCGAGAAAAGCAGCGCTTGTACTTGGTATTTCGGGCGGACAAGATTCGACACTTGCCGGCAAGCTTTGCCAAATGGCTGTTGATGAATTGAATGATGAATCGGGAGAAAAGACCTACCGTTTTATCCCTGTCCGCTTACCTTACGGCAATCAAAAGGATGAGCAGGATGCGCAGGATGCGATTGCTTTTATTGGTGCGGATGGCTTTATTACGATCAATATTAAAGCAGCAGTAGATGCGGGAATGGCGGAATATGAAGCACGGACAGGGAAGAAATTAAGCGACTTTACGAAGGGTAATCGGAAGGCCAGAGAGCGGATGATCGCACAGTTTGAGATCGCTGCAGAAGAGAATGGGCTGGTCATTGGAACGGATCATGCGGCCGAGGCGATTACTGGCTTTTACACGAAATTTGGCGACGGTGCGGCGGATCTGACGCCACTCTACCGACTGAACAAACGGCAAGGAAGACAACTCCTGAAGGAGCTTGGCTGCCCGGAGCATCTCTACCTGAAGACACCTACTGCCGACCTGGAAGAAAATAAGCCGCAGCTCTCTGATGAAGTGGCGCTTGGTGTGACCTATGACGATATCGATAACTACTTGGAGGGCAAGGAAATCGCGGAGGAGGATCGTCAAAAGATCGAAAATTGGTACACTCGTACAATTCATAAACGGGAGCAGCCAGTAACGGTATTTGATGATTGGTGGAAGGTTGTTGCTGATAAATAAGAGGGTGAAAAACGAAGTCTGTCCCAGTTAATGGGGCAGGCTTTTTTGTTAGGAATAAGGGGATTTAATATATAGTCCATTAATACTAAATGAAAATAATTGTAAGTGATTGTTTTTATTTTCTGAAATATCTGCTATTCTACTGTTGATCTTGATCAGCTAATGGATTGGGGAGTGAATCATTTTGAAACCGGTTACAGTGTATGATATTGCCAAGGAAGCTAATGTATCGGTTGCAACGGTGTCTCGCGTTTTGAACAACACCGCCCCTGTGAAAAAGTCTACGAGAGATCGCATTGTAGAATTGATGAACAAGTACCAGTTTCAACCTAATGCATTAGCTCGAAGTTTGTCGAAGAAGGAAACAGGGATGATCGGCATTATTTTGCCGGACATTACGAATCCTTTCTTTCCGGCTGTACTTGCCGGGCTTGAGCAGGAGGCGAGGAGCAAGGGTTACACGTTCTTTCTATGCGATACGGTGTCGACGAACGGGGATTCGAAGGAGCAATATGAACGTGAATCACAATATCTCAGCCTGCTGATTGAGAAGCAGGTAGACGGTATTGTTATGATTGGCGGACGAATTAATCTAGCGAGACCTAGCGAAGCTATGGTAACCGAAGTGGTTGATATAAGCAAACGTGTGCCAACTCTGCTTATTAACGGTCATTTGCCAGGTCAGAATATCCATTCAATCTGTGTGGATGAACGCGAGGGAGGGGAGCTCGCTACGCAGCATCTGATTGACCTTGGTCATAGGGATATTGGATTCATTGGCGGCTACCAGAGCATGGCGAACTCGATCCACCGTGTGCAAGGTTTTGTGAAGACGATGGAGAAGAATGGGCTTAAAGTGCGCAAGGAATGGATTCTTGATGGCGGCTTTTCCGTTGAGAAGGGGAAGCTGTTTATGAATCATCTTCTTAGTCTGCCCGAGCGGCCTACTGCGTTATTTTGCGCGAATGATCTTGTAGCCATTGGTGCGCTTAAGGCGGCTTATAATGCTGGTCTTCGTGTGCCGGAAGACTTATCTTTAGTTGGCTTTGACGATGTTCCATATGCGTCGAACAGCATACCCGAGTTAACAACGGTCTCTCTCAAATGTTATGACGTAGGCAAATCTGCAGCCGAACATTTGCATCAGATGATTACGAAAAATAAGGTGAGCCGAAAGACCAAGATCAGGCCGGAGCTTGTCATAAGAGAGTCGACAGCCCCTCCAAAAGGACTAAATTGAAGTTCTAGAAAAATATTTCAAAAAACTAATTGACAACGCTTTCAATTGTGATTTATTATCAAGGTGTCAAGTAATCCACTGTCCGAACAAAAAATGAAACCCGTTTCAATGTAACCGGCTATCATCATATTTTTCCCAAAGAATGCACGTAAGAATACCGTAATCAAAAACAATTATTGTTTTGTCGGATCTAATGTGTATTTTATTTTAACCAAAAATGAAACGGGTTTCATGAAACGGGATACATAGCAATAGATCGGGGGTTATCTCATGAGCTTAGATACACAGGCAATATCGGCTGTTCAATTCGAAGCTAGTGCAGTACGCATACATGGAGAGCCAAAGTTCTTGCTTAGCGCATCGCTCTTTTATTTCCGAATTCCAAGGTTGCTTTGGAAGGAAAGAATGGAACAGTTGAAGGCTTATGGCTATAACAGTATCGATGTATATTTTCCATGGAACTACCACGAGCTGAGAGAAGGCGAATGGGATTTCGCAGAAGAGCGGGATGTTGAAGCTTTCTTGTCCGCTGCAAGCGACGCAGGACTTTGGGTAATCGCTAGACCGGGACCATACATTTGCTCGGAGTGGGATGGCGGCGCACTGCCAGCGTACCTGCAAGCTCAAGGAATTGAGATTCGCCAGAATGATCCGGTGTTTCTCAGTCGAGTAGCCGCTTGGTTCGACCGCATTATACCTCTTCTAAAGGCTTATCAAGCCGGCGAAGGCGGAACCGTTATAGCGGTTCAACTCGATAATGAGCTGGACTTCTACGATTGCAAGGATCCAAAAGGTTATATCGGCGCCTTACGTGATTTGACCCTAAGCCATGGCATTACAGTTCCGCTGTTCGCATGTGCTGGTCAAGGAGGTTTGCTGCAGGCAGCTGGAATTGCCGATGGCGTTGCTCCAACCTGCAACTTTTACCCGGATAACCGAGATCCTGAATTCGAGCAGAAAGTTCTTCATTACGGAGGAATCATGGAGGAGCTTGGGTATCCGCTGCTCGTTACGGAGACGAACAGAGCACATTACCTGCTTCGCCGCTTGATGGGATGTGGTGCCAAGCTTCTTGGTCCTTATCTTCAGGTATCAGGCACGGACTTCGGATTCACGAATGCGACGAATAACTGGGGTAAGCCGCTTGCTTTCATGACATCCGATTATGACTTCGGAGGAATGATTTCGCCGGAAGGACATATTCGGGCCGAAGCATATGAGGGACGGCTGCTTGGCCGATTGATTGAGACTTATGGCATAAAGCTGGCTGAGGCAAAAGCAGTTGGAGCAGTTGGTGATCTTCAAGAAAACATCGCTGGCCCTTATGCACTGGAACTGAAGGACGGCGGAAAGTTGTTGTTCTTCACCAATCTGGATGACCAGGATAAAGAGATTTCTCTTGGTGATGGCACCTTTACCTTACATGGTGGACGATCACTTGCATTACCGTTGCAGCTTCCGCTCACAAGCTGGGGAATGGAAGGGACGCTTGAGCAATCGACGGCCGAACTGTACTTCGCAAAATCTGCTGCAGGTAAGCTGAGTCTAGCATTCCATACAGAGGGTACAGGACAAATTCAGTTAAGTATTGAGGCAGCTGAGTTTGAAGCAGAAGGTTGTTTGGTTGAGCAGCAGGATGGCCGACTAATTATCAGCTTCAATGGTGAAACGGATGCGGTATGCCGCGTGAAAGATCATACAGGAAGTCTTCTGACGGTAGTCATACAAGATAGATCTAAAGCGCTTTATATGGTTGAAATGGATGAAGAAGGATTAACAATCCTTGATTCACTGGAGAACAATCTGGTGAAGGAAGAGCAAGCCGTTAAAAACTGGCTGCTTAGCAGCTTTGATGCAGCAGAGCCAATGACATCTACAGAGGCCCGGCAGTCTAGTGAGCATGCTTCATACTTGGAGCAAAAAGGGATCTATAGAGGTTACGCATGGTATGAAGCGTTGGTTCCACCTCATAGTGAGAACGAAGTGCTAGGAGTACTCATTAAGAACGGCAGTGATGTCCTATCGCTTTATGCGGATGGTACCTACCTAGGGACGATCGTACCGGGCGGCAGCAGCAGTTACCTTCCATTAACGGGAGGGCTGGAGCAAGGAAAGGTGCTTGCACGGACTGAGATATGGGGCCACTCGAACTTTGATGATTCCAGATTGCCAGGCTTACGGCTCCATGCAATGAAAGGGCTTACAGGAATGTCGCTTGTAACGAAGCAGCATGATCTCAGCCGCAATTGGAGTGTGTACCGGGCCACGGATCGCATCCTGCGAGAGGAGCTCACGGCCGAAACCGATCGGAAGTTATGGCCTGTTGTGAACTTAGGCGGCTGGTTATCACCAGATCATCCGGCATTTGAATATTACCGGAAGAGCTTTATTCCGGGAGACGAAGCAAACAGCTGGACGCTTTATTTTGAAGGAATGCAATCGACGGCTCAGGTTTATGTAGACGGTACATTCGCAGGGGATGTCAATCCGTTTGATCCTTATCTTGATCTGTCACCGTACCTAACGGCTGGACAGACGGCGGAACTAGCGATATTCCTTGAGAGAGTTATCGGTCTTCCTCCAGGAAGAAGAGCGATCATGTACGAAGGTATCCAAGCATCGAATTGGACCATCAGTGGAGCAGAAGAGCCAGAGCTTCTGGCACATGCTGAAGCAGCACGGACGCAGGGACTTGAGGTCGAGCTGCCGCTGCAACTAGAGCCGGGTCAAACGGCTTGGCTGTACGGAGCGGTATCGAATTCAGAGAACGGTGCCGGCTGGCATGCAAATGTTTCAGGCTCAGGCCTTAAGCTGACCGTGTTTTTCGAAGGACATCTTGTTGGACGTATTTGGACACCTTCTGAGGAGGGACGGCCAGTCTTAACCGGAGGCGATCCGCATTCTGTATATCTGCCAGGTGTATGGTTCGATAAGAAGGAAGGCGAGATTGCAATCTTTTTGGAAGCAGTCGATCAAGCTGGACCTTGCAAGCTGGAAGCGATAACGCTTCAACCGGTGTAGTCAGAATTAATGCTTAAGATGTAAGAATCGCTACAAAAAAGTGTAGCAATTCTTTGGATGATGCTTACGAAGTAAGAATTTCCACGAAAAGCATGTGGAAATTCTTTTGAGGAGGGACTCAAATGGAAAAGGTTTTACAACCAGCTGTCCAGGCTAAGCCGATTAAGGAAAGCTCCGGCAGGATGAAACGATTTTGGAACAATAAAACACTGCTCCTAATGTGTTTACCGGCAATTGCATTTTTCATCGTCTTCGCATATCTGCCGATGCCAGGCGTGTACCTCGCCTTCATTCAGTACAATTATGCGGATGGGATATTCAAAAGCCCGTTTGTTGCCTTTGACAACTTCCGCTTCCTCGTTATGAACGGCGATTTGTGGCGGTTGACCTTTAATACCGTAGCTTATAACCTTGCCTTTATCCTGCTTGGGAATGTGCTGCAAATATTCGTAGCTATCCTGCTTAACGAGCTGCGCCGTAAATGGTTTAAGAAAGTAGCTCAAACCTTATTGTTCCTGCCGCATTTTATCTCAGCCGTACTGATTGGTCTGATTGCTTACAACATTCTCAGCTATGATTACGGTTTGCTGAACCATATCCTTGCATCTATCGGCATGGATCCAGTGAAGGTTTACTCCAATACTCATGTATGGCCGTTCATTATCGTAATTACCTACCTTTGGCAGACAACAGGTTATGGCTCTATCGTATACTTCGCTGCCATTATGGGTCTTGATAGTGAGATTATTGAGGCTTCTGAAATCGATGGTGCAAACGCTTTCCAACGAATTATTTACATCGTTATTCCATGGCTTAAGCCAACTTTCATTATCTTGCTGCTCTTCTCGCTTGGCGGCATTATGAAAGGGAACTTCGGTTTGTTCTACAACTTGGTTGGAGCAAACAATACGGCATTATACGCATCGACTGATATTATTGAAACTTATGTATTCCGTTCACTTATGACAAACTTCAACTTCTCTATTGGTAGTGCAGTCAGCTTATATCAATCGGTGTTTGGCTTCGTTATTGTTATAACGGCCAACTGGCTAGTTAAGAAGACGTCACCAGAAAACTCGTTATTCTAGGGGGTGCTTTAATGGAAGAAAATATTGCAGAATCCAGAAGCATTCGGACAGATGCGAGCGAAGTCATTGTTAGAGCGTTTGGCTATATCGTGATTTCCATCTTTGCGCTTTGCTGTTTGCTGCCGTTCCTTCTCATACTGGGAACATCGTTCACCACGGAGTCGGCTATCAAGAAATTTGGCTTTAACTTCTGGCCGAAGGAATTTAGTACCTTTGCTTACAAAATCGTATTTGAGAATCCCGATATCATCGTAGGTTCTTATGTCGTAACGATCCTTATAACCGTAGTAGGTACAGCAATTGGCTTGTTCCTCGTAGCGATGACTGGCTATGCGCTGCAACGTCCGGACTTTGGTTACCGGAATGGAATCTCGTTCTTTATCTACTTCACAACCTTGTTCTCTGGCGGACTTGTTCCTTTCTACCTGCTTGTTACGCAATATCTAAGCCTGAAGGATAATTACATGGCGGTACTGCTGCCAGGACTTCTCAGTCCGTTCCTAATCATTATGATGAAGAGCTTCGTACGCTCGATCCCGCATGCGATTACGGAATCAGCAAAGATCGACGGAGCAGGGGATTTTACAATCTTCATCCGCCTCATTCTTCCGATGACAACACCAGCGCTCGCAACCATTGGTTTGTTTATCGCGCTAGGTTACTGGAATGAATGGTATAACTCGATGCTGTTCCTATCACCTAATATGGATTACCGCCCACTTCAGCTGTTCTTATATAACGTAGTTACCAGTGCCGATTTTGTTCGTAACTCTGCTGCAGCCTCCAATGTCTCGCTTCGGGATGTGCCGCTTGAGTCCATGAAAATGGCAACAGCCGTTGTTGCAACAGGTCCAGTTATCCTGTTCTATCCGTTCGTACAGCGTTACTTCATTAAAGGTATTACGGTTGGCGCTGTTAAAGGCTAATGTGCCGAAGGCCCAAGAGGCCTCTTCACATAACGGGCAAAGCCCGATATTGAAAAACAAAGGGGAGACGTGCATGTTTAAGAAAAGTTCTGCAATTTTGCTGTCTATCTTGATGGCTTCCAGCTTGGCAGCCTGCTCTGGTAATAACAACAAAGAGAATAAACCAGCAGACACAGCTAAACCAAGTAACAGCACAAACACAGAAGCATCAACAAACACTGGCGGCGATGCTGCAGTTGATACTTCTAAGTTCGTTAAAATCACCTATATGGTGCTTGGTAACAAGCCGACAAACGGACAGTTCGAAAAGGTACTTGCTGAAGTCAACAAAATCATGAAAGAAAAAATCAATGCAGAATTGGAATGGAAATGGATTGAATGGACAGACTGGCAAACGAAATACAACCTTGCGCTTGCTTCCGGTGAAGCTATTGACCTGATCACAATCGGTACAGACTGGCTTGATACGTGGGGTAACGCGCAACGTGGCGCCTTCATGAACCTGGATGATCTGCTTCCTAAATATGCACCTCAAACCTTTAACTCAATCCCAGCAGAAGATTGGGCAGAAAGCAAATACAACGGCAAAATCGTCCTCATCCCTGAAAATGATTATACACAATGGGTTAACCATGGCTTCTTCTACCGCGGTGACTGGGCGAAAGCAGCAGGCATCACAGAGCCAATTAAAGATTGGGATGGCATTGGCAAATACCTGCAATACATCAAAGACAACATGCCTGATGTAATCCCTTGGGACGCTGTTTCAGGAACAAGTACATTTGGTGGATTTGATACTTCTTACACAAATAACCTTGAGCTGCCAATCTCGACAGGTTACCTGCCGGTATTCACGGCCAAATCGTTTGATGAGAAATATACAATCAATAGCCCTGTCTTCGAAGATACAATGGTAAAATATGCAACAATGATGAAAGAATGGGCCGACAAAGGCTTCTGGCGTGAAGACGTACTGAATAACAAAAATGATACCCGTGCTTCACTTCGTGCAGGCCTGACCGGTATGGACCAGCATCACACGCAAACGTTTGGCGGTCTCCGTGTCCAAATGGATAAAGACCAACCAGGTTCTGAGCTGCAGATGTTCCCATTTGCTCGTCAAGGCGGTAATAACCTGACTGAACTGTCTATCACTCACGGCGGTACTTCTGTTGGTGCAAAATCCAAAAACCCAGAGCGTGCTCTGATGGCTTATGACCTGATCCGTAACGATGAACAAATTTACCACCTGCTCAACTACGGTATCGAAGGCGTTCAATATGAAGTTGTAGATGGCAAACGTCAACAGCCAGCAGGCTATGACGAGACTAAAGACGGCTTCTATGCAGACTTCTGGGGCGGCCGTGTTGACAAGTTCGAAATTCCAAGCGTAACGGTATGGGATCAACTTGAAGAAACACTGTATGCAGAATACGATGGTATCAAAAAACCATACCCTTATGGTCAATTCGTATTCGACAAAACGCCGGTTGAAGCTGAGCTGACGGCGATTACACAAGTTACAGGCGAGATGGGTCCAGCTATTGCCTATGGTAAAGCAGGCGATCCAGTTAAAGCAGTTGAACAATTCCGCAGTAAGCTGAAAACAGCTGGCTATGACAAAGTTCTTGCTGAGCTGCAAAAACAAATGGATGCTTACAAACAACTTATCGAAAGTCAAGGCTAATAGGTAAGGAAGAGAGCCAGGATTAGACGTCTAACGTCTGATCCTGGCTTTTTACTATTAAAATAGATAGCTGTTACTTAGACGGGATATAAATATCAATTTGGCTATCTGCATTTTCTAGTGAGTGAATATCCTTCCAATATTCAATATCAATGGGTCTGACGCCAAACGTGTTATTAATGTATTCATAAGTTGATCCAATGTCGGATTCAGCGCCTGTATGTACGATTTTGATAAATCGTCCAGCTGGCAATGTATAAGTAATCATGTCGGCAGGGATTTTTCCATGGGAGCTTACTTCAAGAGCAATCACATGCTGATAAGGCGTATTATGAGTCCATTGACCATCTTGATTATAAATTTGAAGGAGATAAATCCCGGATCCATTCGCATTTTCTATCTCATCTGTCCGTTTGGCGAGGTCTTCACGTAACACGCCAACAATCCGTGATTCCAGAACATGATTTAGACTTTCAGTGATTGAAAAACCAACCAACTTGATCTCGCCTTGTTGGATCTTGTCGACTTCATAGGTTTTCACTGCAGCTCCTCCTAGTCTATGGGAAAATTACCCATAAATAGAATAACGAATACACGTTCGCTTGTAAAGAAGATTTTTGAATATCTATATTTACGTTAACGTTGACGTTAATTTTTAAGAAGAGTATGCTAAGGGTGTCATTGATGTTTGAAGCAGCGCAGAAGTGGGTATCAAAATGGTAAAGAGTATATTTTGAAGGAGGCATTTGTTGTTATGTATAATCATTTACTAGTTCCCGTTGACGGATCGGAGCAGGCGAGTAAAGCACTTGATCAAGCTATTCGATTAGTGAAGGCGATTGGCTCACAGATTTCGTTGTCCGTTATTCATGTAACGGGACGTGTTGCGATAAGCGAGCCTTTTATCTATTTTGATTTAGGCCAAACACTGGATGATGAAGAGAACGCAGTTCTTGCTGAGGCGGCTAATAAGCTGAAGGATTCAGGCGTTAGCTATAATTTGCTAAGAGCGGATGGAGATCCAGCAATATTGATCTGTCGGACAGCGCAGGAAAGAGGATGTGACCTGATCGTCATGGGTAGCCGTGGTGTCGGACTTATGTCCGAAATTCTGCTCGGCAGTGTCAGTCACGCCGTATCTCAGCATTCCCATTGCCCAGTCTTGCTTGTAAAATAAATAATCGATTTATAGAAAAGCTGCCCAAGGGCAGCTTTTTTGCTTGAATAAATTCATTAAATAATTTGGAATATAGGACTGGTCGGAATAAACGTAACAGGTACATCCGGATACTTTTGCCGCAGTTCCTCGCTTAAAGCACGCATACCAGGTTCTTCGCTCTCGGCGTGACCGAGGGTGAGCAGAGCTTTGTTAGCGCCTTGATGGGCTGCATCCCGGATATATTCCGGTGTCTCCCATTCAGGTCCTTCGCCAACGATAAGCAGGTCGAGATTATGCTCGCGCATCAATGGAATTGCCGTGGAAGCTCCTCCACGATAACCAACCAAAATACCTGCACGTTTGCATGGAGTTGAGAAGTCACCGGTAATACGCAGGAAGGGCATGCCCAACTTTTGTTTGACATGTGTTGCAACGTCGCTTACTGTCATAGACGAAAACTGGAGAACAGCTGCAATAGGCAGCATTTCAACTAGATTCGCCTCCCATTCCAGTGCTTCAAGCAATCCAGTCATGATGATATCGGGCTGCTTCTGATGGCAATAATCATGATAACGGAAGATCGCCATTCCACTGTCCTCGATCACCTGCTGCTTTTTCAAGAAAACCTGGTCATTCTCTACAAGCTTGTCATCATGACGATGGCTATAGGAAAGAGGCTCATGAGTAATGAGGAGATTAGCTCCCTTTGTAATGGCTTCCTCTATGACTTGCTGAGTTGGCATAAAAGAAACAGCAATGCCGCGCACTTCTGTATCGGGCTGGCCGGCCATTAGAATATCAACAGTGTTGTTAATAGTAGGAACCGATGAGCGCAATTCATCAATAACGTTCTGAATTGTTAGTGGCATAAACGAGATCCTTTCCTTCTGAGAACTGGTTGTGGGGTATAAAAAGGCGCCTTCAGATAAAGGCGTCTATTTGCTGCTTGGGTAGATTTTTTCACCCTTCTCGAGCATTTCAATGAATTGATGAATTTTTTTCACCCGAGTCTCTTGCTTCTTAACGTTATGAATTCGGAATAGAATGGCATACCTATTCTGCTTGTCCAATGTATCAAAAAACTGCTGTGCTTTCTCATTACGTGCTAACGCAATGGCGAAATCTTCTGGAATGGTCGCATTAGACTGCGATTCATACGCTTTATCCCATAGTCCATTTTGTTTGGCTGTTTCAATGGATTTGAAGCCGCTTGGCTGCATTTTGCCAGCAGCAATTAGGCTTTCGGCTTTATCTTTATTGACCTTGGACCATATACTCTTCGGCCCTCTAGGAGAAAATCGTTGAATCCAGCTTTCTTCGTGGAACGTTTTTTTATGGCTGTCGATCCACCCGTAGCACAAAGAAACATCGAGAGCCTCATGGTAAGTAACGGATGGACGGGCCGCATTCTTTTTAGAAATCTGCAGCCATATGCCGGGCGATTGATCATGATGACTTGCAAGCCACTCTTCGAAAGCCGATTGATCCGGGAAGAAGAGAACAGGCAGTTCTATTTTGCTCAGTGTGGTCATCTCCTTTATGCCTTTTTCTATAACATTATAGCACTTGGCTAATAGTTGGAATAAATCTTGAGTTTACAAACTTTTCCTATAAAATAAGATTACGAAAGAGGGTATAAAAGATGAGCCATGTTAGAGCCATGCAAAAAGGTGAGCTGCAGGAGCTGCTGGACTTATATCAGCATCTGAATCAAGATGACCCAGCGCTTCAAGCAGCGGAAGTGCAGGAGCTATGGGAACAAATCCAGCAGGACCGAAACATGCACTATCTGGTTGTGGAAGAAGAGGGAAGAATAGCGGCAGCTTGTGTCCTGATCCTTATTCCGAACTTAACTAGAGGAGCTAGACCGTACGGTCTAATTGAAAATGTAGTTACACACCCTGACTTCCGCAGGAGGGGGTTTGGAACTGATGTACTAAATGAAGCTTTAGCCATTGCATGGGGGCATGATTGCTACAAGGTTATGCTCCTAACGAGCTCGAGGCAGGAAGGAACGCTTACCTTTTATGAGAAGGCTGGTTTTGTGAAAGGGATTAAGACCGGGTTTGTAGCGAAGCCTTCCAATGAGGGTTAATCATCAGTCTAAGATTATCTGGGGGTTTATAGAGTGAGAGTCATCATTGTATCTTTCCTTGTTTTCTCTTTCATTCTGCTGAATGGCTGCTCCAATAATGAAGGGGCGGCTACTCTATTAATCGATGACATCAAGCACAGCTTAGCTGAGGCCAATGTTCATTATGAGGAAGTTGTACATGTTGAGGTCGTGCAAGCTGGATTTCTTGTTTTTTATCGTGATGGCGAGGGACTGGATGTGGGGTTTATCAAGAATGAGCCCAAAACTCATAAGTGGATGGTGCTTTCATTAGATTATGATAACCTCAATCCTGAGAACGGTCTTTCCTGAAGTGCTAATAATATTGAAGACATTCCCCTAAATTTCTTCTACGGAGTAATTACAAATCCTGATATTACCCGGGTTATCACCCAAAAACCGGATGGATCAAAGGAACAATCGGCAAAAATCATTACAACTGACAGCGGATTAACCTTGTGGTTCACGTACTATGATGAGCCGGTCATCGCGCCAATGGACATCATTGGACTGGATAAGGACAGCAATATAGTCCAATAACCGTTGAACTTCACAGATCGTTGCTATTTGATGTGATTACAATCACACCAGGGAGGCACCGCAATTCGCTATACTTTTAACATATCAGGTTGAAGAAAGCGAGGAGAGCTTCATGCTAAGTGAAAAAACGATCTCCATTATAAAATCGACAGTACCGGTACTTGAGGTTCACGGAGTGGCGATTACGAAACGGTTTTATCAATTATTGTTTACGAATCATCCCGAGCTTATGAATGTATTTAATCATGCGAATCAAAGACAAGGTAAACAGCAGGCGGCGCTTGCGAATGCGGTTTACGCTGCAGCCCTATATATAGACAAGCTTGAGACAATCCTTCCAGCTGTAAAGCAGATCGCACATAAACACCGCAGTCTTGGCATTACGGCAGACCAATACCCGATTGTCGGGCAAAATCTTCTTCAAGCCATTAAAGAGGTGCTTGGTGATGCCGCAACGGATGAAATTCTTGGTGCATGGGCAGAAGCTTATGGCGTAATCGCTAGTGTATTCATTAGTGTGGAAGCGGGGATGTACCAAGAAGCCGAGCAGCAGCAAGGAGGCTGGGCAGGTTATCGTGCATTCCGCGTGGAACGCAAAATACAGGAAAGCAATGTTATTACTTCCTTCTATCTTGTTCCGCAAGACGGTGGTTCTATTGCCTCATTTAAGCCAGGGCAGTATGTCAGCGTGAAAATGGATATTCCGGGTGCAAAAAATACCCACATCCGTCAATATAGTCTGTCGGATGCGCCAGGTAAACCTTATTACCGGATATCGGTAAAACGGGAAGATACATTGCCAAGCAAGCCTGCCGGAGTGGTCTCGGTGTATCTGCATGAACAAGTGAAGGAAGGCGAGGTGCTTTGGTTGTCAGCACCTGCTGGAGATTTCACGCTTGATCTTGAAGATACACGTCCAGTTGTCTTGATCAGCGGGGGAGTAGGCTTAACGCCAATGGTCAGCATGCTTAATACGCTTGCGGATACTAAAGCCAGCCGCCAAGTTACCTTTATACACGCTGCGTTGAATAGCGAATTCCATGCGATGAAACAGCAGGTCGAGGAGACTGTAAGCCGAATGTCAGGTGTATCCGTACATTGGTGCTATGAGAAACCGACGGCTAATGACAGAGAGCTGCATGCCTTTGACAAGGAAGGCTATATCGACTTGTCATGGCTGCAAAAAGTGATTCCGAATAAAGACGCTGTCTTCTACTTCTGCGGACCGGTTCCTTTTATGGCTCATATTAACCGACTGCTTCTTGAGTGGAATGTTCCTGCAGAGCATATTCATTATGAATTCTTTGGTCCGTCCGGCAGCCTTGATCAACCTTCAGAGCAAGCGGCTGTGCCTCAGCAATAGGAATTGTCCAATCAGCCTTCTTTCTGGGCACGAAGCAGCCGGTTTATCGTCTCTCGACGCATGCCAATAAACTGACCGATCTCATCTTGAGTCAGAACATCGGTCAGCACGGCTGGTGAGATGTAATGATCAAACCAGGCTTGCAGCTTTCGAAGCTTGTCACCGGGTGCAATCGAGGTCAATTGGTCGATCCGCTGCTGCATCATGCGTAGCTTATCCTGTAGCTGTAAGGCAATGGAGCGATATCTGTCGGGATGCTGCTCCAGCTCTTGATACCATGCAGCGGCAGGGATCATATCGACTTCGCAGGTCACAAGGGCAGTCGCGGTACCGAAATAAGGGTTGGGACTAATAAGAGAATGATGCGGAATGATTTCATCCGGAACGATGATGTTCACGAGAATTTGTGAGCCGTCCGGGTGGATACGAACAATTTTGAGCAGTCCGCTTCGCAGATGGAAGAGTGGTCCTGACTCCCCTTGCAGGAATAACGTCTCGCCTTTATGTAAAATCATTGAGCCTCCATAAATACACGTGAAGCCCGAATGACCGGGGCTTCGCTTTTTTGTCTTCATTATACGATAGTTTGCAATTTGATGTTGCATTGCCTTCCAGTTATTGTATCCTAATAAAGAACCTATGTTCGATAAGGAGGAGCATGATGCGAAAGCTGGAAACGGAACAGGACATTATTCAACTCGTGATGGAGGATGAGTGGATGATGTCTGTTTTACATACAGCAAAGTCACTTAACCTGCCCGATTGGTGGGTTTGTGCAGGCTTTGTAAGGTCGAAGGTATGGGATTATCTGCACGGTTATACGGAGTGGTCTCCTTTGGCGGATGTTGACTTGATTTACTACGATCTTTCCGATCAGGATGAAGCCGTGGAGAAGCAGTACGAACAGCAATTAAGAAACATGATGCCGGCTGTCCCTTGGTCGGTGAAAAATGAGGCGAGAATGCATCTTATCAACGATATTCCACCTTACTCTTCATCTGTAGATGCGATGTCCAAGTTCCCGGAGATTGTTACCGCACTAGGTCTAACCTTGGATGAACAGAACAAGGTTATTTTATCTGCACCTTGGGGGATCGAAGATTTGCTGCATTATGCTGTCCGTCCAACACCTCATTTTGCAGAATCACCGGAATTGATGAAACGCTACGAAGACCGTCTTGTGAAGAAAAACTGGAAGAGCAGGTGGTGGAAGGTTGAAATCATTCGATAACCTGGAGACGCAGATTTACCTCGTGAGGCATGCACATTCCATTTATTCAACTGATGAACTTAACCGTCCTTTATCTTCATCAGGTGAAGAGGCAGCTCTACAAGCTGCGGATCTTTTGAAGGATGAACAGATCACAACGATAATCTCCAGTCCGTATAAACGGGCGGTCCAGACGGTAGAGCCTTTAGCGGTTCGTAACGGTCTAGCGATACATATTGAAGAAGGATTTAGAGAACGGTTATTATCCGATGAGCACCTAGAGGACTTCAATCATGCCATTACGAAAGTATGGGAGGAAGAATCCTTCTCTTGGCCGGGCGGTGAGTCGAACCTTGCTGCGCAGCAAAGAGGTGTACAAGCTCTCGAGAAGATTTTACAGCAACATCAAGGTCAGAAAATTGCGATTGGTACACATGGCAACATCATGGTGTTAATCATGAACGCTCTTAATAGTAAATATGGTTTCGAATTTTGGAAACAGCTGAACATGCCGGATATTTATAAGCTCAGCTTTAATGGGTTCGCACTTCATCATGTAGAACTGATTTGGAAGTCATGAATAGTTAAACCCGATGCTTCACCATCGTTACTGCACATTACTTTTTTACTCGAGAAGGTTGGTGGGGAGCTGCGTCTTCCGTCGAATGAATTTGACCAGAATCCGATTAACGATGTAGCATTTGTTTCGATCACTGAACTCATTGAATACGGCTTCTCCGATACCTTTGAGCAGCTTGTCCAAGACGGGTTTCCTGAAGCCGGAAGCTACAAAGGGTTGAAGAGTATGATTGGTTTGTAAATCGAAGTCATACTCTATCAAAAATCTTAATAATATGTAACTAAGAGAGGGATGTCCCTCTCTTTTCATTCTAATCTCGTTCATTATAGTAGTTATAAGCTTTCGACAATAACTCAGCAAGAATTCGGCTTTGCTCCTCGCCCAAATGCTCAATGAGTCCACCAAGATGCTGGTTAAACAATTCGTCTGCTTCTTTAGCAATTTCCTCACCTTTAGCAGTCAGTTCGATTCCTACAGCTCGCCGGTCATCAGGATCTACCGTTCGTTCGACAAGCCCATCTGCGATCAGCTTCTTAATGAGCTGGGTGACGGTTGGTGTTGTGACAAGCAGTCTTTTGCTAATTTCGGACACTTTGATTTTGGGATTGCCCTCATCGGTATTCGCCATGATACAAAACAATAGACGCAGCTCACTCCGGTTTAGTCCTCTTACCGATTTTTGTCGCCACTCCGCTTTGGCGAAGCGGGTAAAAGAACTTTTCAGTTGTTGTATGATCTCTTGTTGGTTGTCTTTGTCCATACCTGCTCCTATTCCTCAGTTGTTAATTGTTAATACTTGAAATATATCATAATTCTCATTATTATTATAGTTAAGTTGGTAAACTAAATATTTATCACCAAAATAATGGGGTGAAACGATGGTTAACGTAGGAGTAATGGGTACAGGGTACGTTGGACTTGTTCATGGCGCTGTACTTTCCAGTTATGGGTTCCGAGTTACCTGCATGGACGTAGATGAGCACAAGATCGAGCGTCTAAACCAAGGCATTTCACCGATCTACGAGCCAGGGCTTGAAGAGCTTCTGCATGAGGGCTTGGAAAAGGGGACTTTATCCTTCACAACAAGTGCGCAGCAAGTCGTTCAATCCAGTGATGTCCTGTTTATAGCTGTTGGAACGCCTGCAAAAGAAGACGGCAGTGCGGATCTTTCTTATGTCTGGGAAGTTGTGCAGCAGATCGGTAAATATATAAATGGTTATAAAGTAATCGTCAGCAAATCGACGATGCCGGTTGGAACAAGCAGAAGTATTGCCTTATATCTCGACGGGATTCTTAGAGGTACTTCCTGCCGGGCTGATGTTGCTTCGAATCCAGAATTCCTTAGACAAGGCAAGGCAGTCAGCGATTCGTTAGCGCCATCCCGTGTTGTTATTGGAACGGAAAGCGAAGAAGCGAAGGAACTGCTGAAGACCGTCTACGCTACTCATCTTGAGCAGGATGTCCCGTTTCTATTCACGAACTGGGAAAGCTCCGAGATGATTAAATACGCGTCCAATTCATTCCTAGCGGTGAAAATTTCTTTCATTAATGAATTAGCCCTTTTATCCGAGAAGGTTGGCGCGAGAATTCAAGATATTGCGACGGGCATGGGGATGGATGACCGCATCTCGCCGCATTTCCTGCAGGCAGGCCCCGGTTATGGAGGCAGCTGCTTCCCGAAAGATACGCAAGCGATCGTGGATGTCGGCAGGAAGAACGGCGAGGAGCTTTATGTAGTGCGTGCGGCGATTGCCGCAAATGACAAGCAGAAGGCGAAGATGGTCTCGAAGATCGAAGAGGTGCTCTCATTTGATGGAACCTTAAAAGGAAGAACCATTGCGATATGGGGGCTTGCCTTTAAGCCGGATACGGATGATATCCGTTATGCGCCAAGCTATGAGATTATCCAAGGACTGCTCAGCAGAGGAGCTTCCGTTAAGGTCTATTGCCCGCAGGGGATGAGATTAGCGAAGCAGCATTGGACGGAGCTCAACAGCCGTATTCAATATTGCGATAGTGAAGCGGAATGCGCACAGCAAGCAGACGCTATTGTGCTTATGACGGAATGGGAGCAGTTCCGTACGAGCAGCTGGGAGAAGCTTGTAAGAACGATGCGCGGCAATGTCTTTTTTGATATGCGGAATATGTTCACCGAGGATTCAGCTGTGCGTCAATGGTTTCAATATTACCCAGTTGGTTCAAGCGAATACGGGTATCTATTGCAGGAGGCACAATGAAAACCTACTGCGTAACCGGGGGAGCTGGTTTTATCGGCTCTCATCTTTGCGAGCAATTGCTCAGCCAAGGCCATCGTGTCATTAATATCGATAATTTCAATGACGTGTACGACTATAAAACGAAAATCAGGAATATCCTGAGTAGTACAGGATCGAGTTTTCCATATTCCTATTCGGGAGATAAAGCGGAGGATTTGGCCAAGCTTCAAGCCATGGTGGAATCGGATCATTACCGTCTGGTGATCACGGATATACGTCATATGGACGAGCTGGATGTGGTATTTGCAAGCGAGAAGATTGATGCGGTCATTCATCTTGCAGCAATGGCTGGGGTTCGGCCTTCTATTGAGGATCCACTGTTATATGAGGAAGTGAATGTGAAGGGCACTCTGCATGTGATGGAGGCGATGCGTAAGCATGGCGTTCGCAAATGGCTGTGCGCTTCTTCTTCTTCAGTGTATGGGAATAACAAGAAGGTGCCTTTTTCCGAGGAAGATGTGGTAGATTACAGTATTTCACCTTATGCGGCAACGAAGAAGTCTTGTGAGGTGCTGGGACATACTTACTACCATCTGTATCATGTCGATACGATTATGTTGCGTTTCTTCACTGTCTACGGAGAGCGGCAGCGGCCGGATTTAGCGATCCACAAATTCGCCAAAATGCTCGATCGCGATGAAGAACTAACGATGTACGGGGAGGGTTTCTCGAGACGGGACTACACGTATATTGGTGATATTATCTCCGGTATTCTTGGCGCGTTATCGTATGTTGAACAGAACACTAGCGTCTATGAAGTTGTGAATTTGGGCACGAACCGAACCATCACGCTCCGAGATTTAATTACAAGCTTGGAACAGGAGTTTGGCAAAAAAGCTCTTATTCGTACATTGCCTAACCAGCCGGGAGATGTGGAGCAAACCTACGCAGACGTATCTAAGGCGAATCGGTTGTTCGGCTATCAACCACAGACCGATTTTGCCGAAGGATTACACAAGTTTGTTAGATGGTATAGGGGGGATTCAAATGGTTAAATTATCGGTCGTAGCGCCAATATATAACGAAGAAGAGAATATTAAACTGCTGCATGAGGCCATTACGAATGCGGTGAAAGATAAAGTTGAAAGCTATGAAATTGTACTGATTAACGATGGCAGCAAGGATCGCAGCGCGCTTCTGCTGGACGAACTGGCTGAGCAGGATCCTCACTTGAGAGTCATTCATTTCGAGAAAAACTGCGGCCAAACTGCGGCCATTTATGCGGGCTTGAAAGGCTCAGCGGGGGAGCTTGTTGCACTTATAGATGCCGATTTGCAGACGGATCCACGTGATATTTTCAAGCTGATGCCTTATATTCCAAATATGGACTTCGTTAACGGCAAGCGTGTTAGACGAAGAGACACGGTCGTGAAGAAAGTATCCTCCCGTGTCGGGAATGGCGTACGTAACTGGCTGACGGGAGATCAAATCTATGATACGGGCTGCCCGATGAAGCTGATGAAGCGTGAAGTGGCAGACAGTTATTATTTGTACGAGGGACAACATCGCTTCCTGCCGACATTAGCGAAGATCAACGGCTTTAAAGTGATTGAGGTTGCGGTATCCCACCAGGAAAGACAGCATGGCGTTTCCAAATATGGCGTATTTAATCGGGCATTCGTAGGACTTATGGATGCAATCGTCATTGGCTGGCTCCGTAAACGGGTCATTCGCTATCAGATTAAAGGCCATTAATCATGTGGTGGCATTCGATAATAGGCAATGTGTCGGCTGGCAACATGGGATGGATTATCTTTGGTTTCATTGGACAAATCATGTTCACGATGCGGTTTATAACCCAATGGCTGGCAAGCGAAAAAGCGAAACAAACCGTCATTCCTCAATCATTTTGGATCTATAGCATTCTAGGCAGTGCCGTATTATCTATTTATGCGATTTATCGTAAGGATCCAGTATTCCTGCTTGGTCAACTGCCAAGCGTCTTCATCTATTTCCGTAATATTATGCTGAATCGTAAAGCACGAATGCAAACCTCGAACAGCAATTCCGTTGATCTCTGAACGTTTGATGCACCTCCGGACAAGATCATCGGCTTACCTATTTAGGTAATCCGGTGGATTTTTCCGGTGGTGCATTTTTATTTGAGAGAAGAAGGGACCAGGACTATGCGATTACAAAAGGACAAGCTCAAGAGATCGTGGCATAAAACGCTAATTATTGGCATGTTCTTCCTTTATGCCCTAGAAGTATACTAATCCGTGCATGGTGATGAAAGCGTTGCCAGTAATCGTTGATTTGGAAAGGAGGGCTGACAGGAGGCAAATCATGCGATTGACTCCAACAAAACATAGCCATGAATTGATTATCTAATATAGGGAGGAAATCAACGAATGTACACTATTTATCGGACAACGACGACGAACAAGCTGCTTATCCTGACGCTTTGCGCTGTCATGCTGGTCTCACTCGTATCGTCATTGTTCATCCGCGAAGCACACGCCGCGGGCTCTTATTTATTATCGCAAAACAAAACCGCATACGCCTCTTCGGTGGAAGGCGGAAATGCAGCAAATCTAGCGGTGGACGGTTCAACGGGGACGCGCTGGGGAAGCCAATGGGGCGTTGACCCGCAATGGCTGTATGTCGATCTTGGTGCAAATGCTGCGATTGACCGTGTAAAGATTCAGTGGGAAGGTGCTTTTGCAACGGCCTATAAGGTTCAAGTATCCAATGATGAATCTACCTGGACGGATGTCTACTCCACAACGACCGGAGACGGTGGTGTGGATGACCTGACTCTTACAGGCAGCGGACGTTATGTAAGAGTGTATGGCACGCAGCGTGCTCTTGCTGCTTATGGTTATTCCATTCTGGAGTTTGAAGTATACGGTACAGGCGGCTCGACAGCGCCTCCGGTTGACTACGGTCCAAACGTTGCGCTGAACAAACCAGTCACGGTTTCATCGACTGAAAATTCCGCCTATTTACCTCCGGGCTCAACGGCAGCTTCCAATGCTGTTGATGGCAATGTAACAACTCGCTGGTCGTCCAATGCGACAGACAGTGAATGGATTTATGTGGACCTTGGTGCAGCCCATCAGATTGGCCGGGTTGTCCTGAATTGGGAAGCCGCAGCCGGACGGGCTTATGATGTTCAAGTATCGAATAACGGCTCGCAATGGACAACCGTCTACCGTGAGCTCCACTTTGCGGGAGGCAAGCAAGAAATCCCGCTATATACAAACGGACGTTACGTTCGGATGAACGGTATCGGACGTGCAACAAGCTTTGGTTATTCCTTGCTTGAATTTGAAGTCTATGATTATATCGCAGGCCAGCCGCAGCCGACGTATACGATTCCAGCTCTGCCAACACCAACAGCTGTACAATCGGGCTCTGGCAGCTATTTAACGAATGATATGCATATGCCGCAGCCAAAATATCCGGCAAACAAATCATCCAATATTACGACACCAATCCCGTCGAATGACTGGTGGCAATCCCTCCTAATCAAGCCATATGGCGACTATCTGGTGACATTGCCGCTGAAAGCGAAGTACTTCCAGCAAGGTCTTGGTATCTTGAATCCAGGAGCAGGCTGGCTGTCTTCAGACGGCAGAGCGGTTAATGCAGATGGCAACCCGGATCTCTACGTTATGTCGAATAGCATTAATACTTCGAAGATTCAAACCCGCGTCACCGGATATGGAGACTGGTCAGTAGACGCTGTTGTAAGTGATGACGCAACAGACAAGATGAAATCTACTTTTGTAAAAGGCTCGCCTTACGTGTATAACACATTTGCCGATCCAAACTCGGTAGAGATCTATTCTTCGCTTATCACGCAATTATTCGATGATAACGGCAATTCCGTTCTGACAACAGAAGGCGCAACACTGACGGCTGACCACATTGGGGTTAAGCTTACGAATACGGATGGCAGCGGTACATCCTTTACCCGATACTATGGCATTTTTGCTCCTGCCGGAACGGTGTTTAAGAAAGTTGGAGCAAAGGTGAAAATCCAGCTTGGCAGCGGCGGGAATTACCTGTCGATTGGTGCAATGCCAACAGCTTCGAACCTTAACTACTTCTACCAGCATGCCTATGCCTACGTAACAGATACGAAAGTGAACTACAACTATAACGAATCAACTTCGCAAGTCACAACAGATTACACGTTGACGACTGCGCTTAAGCGTACAGGCTTCTCGAATCAAGCGCTGACAACGCTGCTTCCGCATCAATGGAAAGTGTCTTCGACACCACTTACAACGCTGACTTATCCTTCGGTCCGCGGAACGTTGAAAGTGCGCGAAGGCAATACATTTACAACGGTTGACCGTTTCTACTGTATCGTACCGCAGTTCACACAGCCAACCGATTCGGCTTATGACAAGTCACTTATGGTTTCTTATCTGAAAGCGCTGGATGAGGAAACAACAAGTAACTTAATGGCTGCCGATGCTTATTGGCAAGGCAAGAAGCTTCATCCGCTTGCTATGGGCGTACTTGCCGCTAATGAGCTTGGTGAGACGGCTTATCGGGATAAATTCCTGTCGCGGATCAAGTCCATTCTGACAGACTGGTATACGTACACGAATGGTGAACCGGACTACTTCCTGTACTACAACTCGGATTGGGGTACAACGTATTACAAATCCAGTGAGTTTGGCGCCAACAATGGCATTACGGACCATCACTTTACGTATGGCTACTATGTCTTTGCTTCCGCAGTACTTGCTACATTCGATGATGAATTCAAAACGAAATACGGACCAATGATTGACCATTTGGTTCGTGACTATGCGAACCCATCACGAACAGATTCCATGTTCCCGTTCTTCCGCAGCTTTGACCCGTATGAAGGCCATTCATGGGCAGGTGGTTATGCGGATAATGACAACGGCAACAACCAGGAAGCGGCAGGCGAATCACTGTTTGGCTGGGTAGGCCAATACATGTGGGGCTTGACCAATGGAGATACGGCGTTCCGTAATGCGGCCATTTATGGCTTTACGACAGAGTTAAATGCCGTTATGCAATACTGGTTCAACTACGACGGAGACAACTGGCTTCCACAATATACACACAAAACGGTTGGACAAGTGTACGGTGCTTCTAATTTCTTCGGCACCTTCTTCAACGGAGATCCGGTCTATGTATACGGTATCCACTGGCTTCCAACGGCGGAGTATCTGACAAGCTACAGTCTTCCACAAGGCAAAGCGGCTGGTCTGTATAACGGCTTTGTCGCCGATAACGGCGGTCAGGAGACAGACTGGTATCATATCGTGTGGCCGATCCAGGCGTTAAGTGATCCGCAGGCGGTCATTAATAAGTGGAGCACGACAAGTATGCAGAAAAATGAGATTTTCAACACGTACTGGTTTGTTCATAACATGGCAACACTTGGTTCCCGTACGAAAGACGTCTGGGCAACAGGATGGACAAGCGCAACGGTGTATAAGAAAGGAACCACTTATACAGCGCAAGTATGGAATCCGACGGCGAGTCCTGTAACGGTAACGTTTAAGAACGCTGCAGGTACGACAGGAACAGCAGTAGTAGCTGCGAAATCACTCGTATCCGTTAATCCGATGGTGAACTCGAATGCCGGAGATAACTGGGTTCCTGTTGGTGAAGGAGATGGTGGAGACGGAGGTGACAATGGTGGTGGAGATAACGGCAACGGCGGTACCAACACTAATGTGGCACTTAACAAAACAGTAACAGTATCGTCGACAGAAACCCCATTTGCCGGTACGAATGCGGTTGATGGCAACGCAGCAACACGTTGGGCTTCTGTAACAAGCGCTGATCCGCAAACTCTTACCATTGATCTCGGCTCCTCGCAGCAGTTGAGCCGTGTGAAGCTGAACTGGGAGACAGCGTACGGCAAATCGTATAAAGTACAAGTGTCTGCTGACGGCTCGAATTGGTCCGATATTTACACGACAACAACAGGCGACGGCGGCACGGATGAGTTTAACGCAGCAGGTACAGGACGTTATGTAAGAATCTACATGACAGAGCGTGGCACAGCCTTCGGCTATTCGCTTTATGAAGTTGAGGTATACGGTCATGCGGCAACGACATCAAACTCTTCCTTGCTGTCTACAGGCAAGACAGCGACAGCATCATCTTACCAAGATCCTTTTGTTGCAGCTTCGGCATTTGATAACGATCCGGGCACACGCTGGGGTTCGGTAACGGGCGTTGATCCGCAATGGATCACGGTTGATCTTGGGCAGAACCGCACGGTAACCAATATTAAGCTGAAGTGGGAAACCGCTTATGCCAAATCATTTAAGCTGCAAATCTCAACTGACGGGAATAGCTGGACTGATCTATACAGTACAACAACGGGTACAGGCAGCGACCTGGATCAGAATGTGAACGGCAATGGCCGTTATGTCCGTATGCTTGGCACAGAACGTGGGACGCAGTGGGGTTACTCGCTCTGGAGTTTTGATGTGCACGGGTATTAATTCTTAATATTTTCTGGGAATGTGAAGCCCTGTGGCCATTGTTGGCCTCAGGGCTTTCTTCACGGATAGTTAGGCAAAGAGAGGGGAAGATACAGAAAGTGGAGGATTATATCGCTTGCCTTAATTCGATATTTAGATTATTATCTAAATATTGAATAGAATGATTCATAAGAAGGTGAGCCGCTTGAATGATGCGTTTAAGGCGTTGTCCGACCCAACTCGTCGTCAAATCCTCCAGATGCTGAAGGAACAAGATCTATCCGCCGGACAAATCGCCGATCAATTTAATATTTCCAAGCCGAGCATTTCTCATCACTTGAATTTGCTCAAGCAAGCAAAGCTGGTCAGCGAAGAACGACAAGGTCAGAACCGCGTGTACTCGCTGAATATGACCGTCGTACAGGAAGCGATGGGCTGGTTTCTTGGGATGCTTGGGACGAAAGGGGAATGAACCATGAATGATGCAACGAATCAAATTCAACGCTGGTCGAAGCAAGACTGGATCTTGCTCGCTGTTAATGCCGTTATCTTTGGAATTGTATTTCTGCTGTTTAATCATCAGCTTCCCGATATAGTCGGAAGTCATTACAACCTCAACGGTGAGCAGGACGGTACGATGTCCAAATCGAATATGTGGCTCGTATACGCAGGTATCGGCATCGCGTTGCCAGTCTTTCTATCAGTGGTAAAAAACATTGATCCGCGTCGTCAGAACTATGCAAAGTTCAGCGGTTATTATATGCTCATTCGTTGGACCGTAAGTTTGTTTATCCATGGCGCATTTGTGCTTATGATGCTGCAAAATCTCGATTACGATCTGCCTTTTATTAATATCGTGATTGGTGGACTTGGTGTGATGTGGATGGTCATCGGCAATCGAATGGGACAGATCCGCAGCAACTTTTTTGTAGGAATTAAGACACCTTGGGCAATCACCGACGAGAATAATTGGCGCAGCACGCACCGTATAAGTGCCCGGTTATGGGTTGTAGCGGGTATTCTGATGCTCCTTGGTGCATGCCTATTTCCAGCTAAGTGGCTTATTGTAGTTCTGGCCGTTGGTATTGTGCTGAGTGTGGTTATCCCATATATGTATTCGTATCTTTTGTACACGGGAGCGAAGAAGAAAGCTTAACGGAAAAAGAAGGCTTAACAGAAAAAGCAGCTTTGCAGGGGTAATCCCGGCAAAGCTGCTTTTTAGTTTCAGGACTATAGTCACTTTCGTTGGCTACGTTCTCGCCGAGTAATCGAGCTAAGCGGGTATGCTGCATTAAATAACAATTAAATAACCAGTTACTCTCCTGGACTCGTCCCTTCGTTGGATTTCGTCCAACTTAAATCGGCTCACCGCAGACTGCTGCGAGCTGCGTTGGATTCTGTACAGTAACTTTCACCAAATCGAGCTACTCTCTCCTAAATGGGCTCATTCTGCTGGATGAAATCCAATGTAGCTTCTGTTACCTTGGTGTGACGCAGCATTGTATTGTACAAAATCCAACATAGGCAGCCGTGCAGCATTAGTAACCAGTTACTTTGCTCGGTCTGGATGTTCATATGTTGGATTTCATCCAACATATGTCGGCTTACCGAAGACTGCTGTGAGCTAAGTTGAATCTGTACAGTAACTTTCACCAGCCACAAAATGATAAAAAAAAGACCGCTCATTCGAAGACGCGGAAATTGACGGCATACGACTTTTTTCTGTTTTTAGCCGAATCGGGAAAACGCTTAGCCCGCGATTTTTCAGAAAGCAAAGGCAACTTTCTGAAAAACGCTTAACAGGCGCGATTTTCCCGAAGCAAGAGCAACTTCGGGAAAACGCTTAGACCGCGATTTTTCAGAAAGCAAAGGCAACTTTCTGAAAAACGCTTAACAGGCGCGATTTTCCCGAAGCAAGAGCAACTTCGGAAAAACGCTTAGCCCGCGATTTTTTAGAAAGCAAAAGCTTCTTTCTGAAAAACGCTTAACAGGCGCGATTTTCCCGAAGCAAGAGCAACTTCGGGAAAACGCTTAGCCCGCGATTTTTCAGAAAGCAAAGGCGTCTTTCTGAAAAACGCTTAAGCCACACCAAAAGTAACTTTACGAACCAAATAGTCTACTTTTTCCGACATAACCGTATCGTTAACCTGAGGGATTACATCGTGTTTGAAGAGCTGCTGTTTCTTGATTTGATAGTAGTCCCATATTGCGTTGCGCAGCGTAAGGTTGTTTTTCATGAGATAAAGGGGATCGAGCAGCTTCTGGAAGATCAGCTCATCCTGCAAAATATAAAGCATCGCGTTCAAATCATTCATATACCCTTCGGCAATACCTCGCTCATAAAACGACCGCAAGCGATTGTTTCGATCACTAATCGCCACCTCAATTGAGGCCATCAGCTGAGGATATACCTCACGTAAGTCATGGAAGAAAGCTTCCGTACCATAGTTTGCAATTAGAAGCGTCTGGGCAAAGGTGGACTGAAAGCCCTGAATATAGGCTTCACTGCTGCCTTCCTTCAATTGGCTCTCATCACACACGACATATCTAATATAAAGGGCTGTTAGCCGTTCGATAATCTCATCACGAGAAGGGAAGTACTTGTATAATGTCGCTTTGGACAGATCCATTGCTTTGGCGATGTCATCCATGCGAAGTCCTTGGAAGCCGTTCGCCTTTATGGGATGCAATAGCTTGGCGACATATTTGTTTTTAGTTGCTTCATCGGTGTATCGGCAGCTCTGCGTTTCGTTTGTTGTTTCCATACGCGCTCACACTCACTTCCTATGTAAGGAGTATACATGATTTTTTCGGATAAAGAAATGGACTTGTTAGTCAAAGTAAACTAATTTTGTGTAAATGAGTTTACTTTGACTAGCTTTTGCAGTATGATCATTTCTACAATAGGCCAACTGGCCAATAGAGAACAGGAGAAGAGAAACATATGAGTACTTCATCCAACCAGAATATTCGATTCTGGCCGATTATGATTGCTATATTTTTTGGTGCTTTTCTAAGTATCCTTGGGATCAGCACCATTAATGTGGCGTTGTCGATCTTTATGCAGGACTTCCATACGGACCTAAGTACGGTGCAGTGGACCTTAACCGGTTTTATGCTTTCCTTAGGGACAATCGCGCCATTGACTGGTTTTCTAGGGAATAAATTCGGTTATAAAAATGTTTATCTATATGCAATGATTGGCTTTGTTCTATTTTCCTTATTGTGTGGATTTTCTTGGAATGCCGGATCGCTGATCACCTTCCGTATTATCCAAGGTATCTTTACAGGGCTTGTTATGCCGGCAACAATGACGATTATTTTCCAAACCATTCCGAAAGAGCAGCAGCCGTTTGCCGTTAGTATCTGGGGCTTATCCGGTATGCTTGCACCAGCTTTTGGGCCAACGATCAGCGGCTGGCTTATCGAGCAATTTAACTGGCGTTGGATTTTCTTCATGAATGTGCCGATTGGTATCGTTGCGATCTTGTTCATTATCGCGATGATTCCGGATATTAGATTAGGTGCTGCCAAACAGTTAGATAAACTTGGTCTTGCTACCGTTGTTCTCAGCAGTGTTTCACTGCTAGTGGCACTGAGCGAAGGCCGGCAGTGGGGCTGGGATTCCGGTAAAGTCATTGGCTTGTTTGTATTTGGTGCTCTCATGCTGGTTGCGTTCATATGGCGTGAGCTTAAGGCAGAGAACCCGTTGCTTGATCTGAGAGTATTTAAAAACTATCGATTCTCTATTACGTTAGTTGCGAATACGATCATTACAATCAGTTTGTATTCCGGTACGCTGCTAGTGCCTTTGTTCTTACAAAACGTTCAGGCGATTACGGCGATGGACACAGGACTTATCCTGCTCCCATCCTCGCTTGTTATGGCGCTTGCTATGCCGATCGCTGGTAAACTCTATCCGCGGATTGGTGCCAAATGGATGACCATTGGCGGGCTTGTACTCATTATTGTGGGCAGTTATGAGATGACTCATTTGCATACTGACAGCTCGCATTTCTATATTATTTTCTGGATGGCTGTTCGTAACCTTGGAGTATCGTTTGCTGCTGCTGCAACAAGCACAGCTGGTATGGAGGAGATTCAACCGCAGATGGTGGGTCACGCTTCTTCCGTAACGAACTGGGTACGTAATGTGGGTGGATCCTTTGCGATTGCCTTATTTACATCACTGCTTGCTTCCCATACGATTACGCATGCTACTGATCTGACGCAAGCTGGCCAAGAGAGTGCGAAGACAATTCCGTTGTTCGCCTTTACACTGAGCGTCAACGACGTCTTTATGATTGCGACTTATATTGCTGTAGTAGCCATTCCGTTTACACTCGTTATTCGTAAAAAAGCGATGCGTGCTAAGACCGTTACGGCTGCTGCCTAATTTTATAATAGAGAAGCACCATGGCTCATGACAGAAGCCGGAAAGTCACTTTTCAGAGTGGCTTTCCGGCTTCTATTTAGGTCGTGGCTTTTTTTGTATTGACAGTAAAATACCTCCATGCTAATCTTAAAACAGAGTTAATCAATAGGAATTAATGAAATTAATCATATCGTCTACCGTTCTAACGGAGGCATTCTCTCGCATGATGAGGATGCCTCCTTTTTGTTTTCTTTTTGTCCTTCATAATGAGATAGCGAAAGTGGTGATGAAGATGAGCAGTCAAGCTGCAGCAGCGGTCAAAACGCCAGGCAAGCTGGCGCTTACAGGACTTGCGCTTATTTTTCCGGTAACCTTACTTGTCTTATGGCAGGTTCTTGGGCATTACGGTTATATCTCTGAATTGCTGTTCCCTACGCCGTATACGATTATTGATTCTGGTATTTCCTTGGCGGCCTCCGGAGACTTATGGACGAACATTCGAATCAGCGTCATAAGGGCTCTGCTGGGATTTGCGCTTGGCGGTTCGCTTGGATTGGTGTTTGGTATCGCAGTAGGACTGTTCAGAAGAACAGAAAAGCTGCTTGATCCTTCCATTCAGATGATTAGGATGATTCCAAGCCTTGCTGTCGTGCCGCTGTTTATTTTGTGGTTCGGTATCGGTGAGGAATCCAAAGTACTGCTTATTGCTAAAAGTGCCTTTTTCCCGCTCTATATCAATACGTTTCTTGGGATCCGTAATGTTGATAACAAGCTGTTTGAAGTGGCGAGAGTGCTTGGCTTCAGTCGTCTCAAGCAAGTGACTAGGCTTATCTTGCCGGCGGCGCTGCCAAACATCATCTTAGGTGCACGGCTTTCAATCGGACTTTCATGGCTGGGCTTGGTTGTAGCGGAGCTGATTGCTTCAACATCAGGAATCGGCTATATGATGTCGGATGCGCGGCAGTTTGCCGATACGCCGGTTGTATTCGTAGGGATCTTTACCTTCGCCATACTGGGGCTGTTGACGGACTCGTTGCTCGCTGTGATCGAACGACGGCTGCTCAGATGGAAAGACCGTTATGACGGATAGACAGGAGGGATAAAAGATGAGCAATTCAATTGAAGCAATAGTTCCGCCTCAAGTGGCAACAGAAACTGATCATGGAACGGGGCCAGCAGGACAGGAGAGAGCGGTTAGAAGCGGAGCGGCAAGGCGCAAATGGCGGCTATCGAAGCTTGCAGCAGTCGTACTGAAGGATATAGCGATTGGTGCTGCTATCCCAGTTATTCTCCTCATCTTATGGCAGATTGCAGCATCGACCGGATACATTTCCCCGATGTTCATGCCGTCGCCGGGTTCCATTCTGCAGGCTTTCTGGACACTTGTAACATCGGGAAATCTGCTGCATCATTTGCTGGTAAGTATGGGCAGAGCCGGCCTTGGCTTCCTGATCGGAGGAGCAGCAGGGCTTCTGCTCGGATTATTAAACGGATTGTTCAGGAAAGCTCAATATTTGCTTGATCCAAGTATTCAAGTGCTTCGGCTAGTTCCGCATCTCGCCATCGCACCGCTTATTATCCTCTGGTTCGGTTTCGGAGAAACCTCGAAAATAGCGATCATCGTGACCGGTTCCTTCTTCCCGTTATACATCAATACGTTTCTAGGGATCCGCAATGTGGACAATAAGCTGTTTGAAGTGGCAAGCATACTAGGCTTCAGCCCGCTGAAGCGACTGATTAGACTTATTATTCCGGCATCGCTTCCTGATATTCTGATTGGTGTGCGCATCTCACTGGCCGTGTCCTGGATTGGGCTTGTTGTAGCGGAGTTAATCGGCTCCCGGTCAGGTATCGGCTTCCTCATCAATGAGGCGAAGCAGAATTCAGAAACTTCGATCATATTTGTTGGTATTATACTATTTGCGGTTATTGGCAAGCTTATCGATTCTTTCATGAAAGGTTTTGAGAGCAGATGGCTGAACTGGCGTGACAGCTATAAGGGCTAATGTCTGTACGGCTGTCCTCGCCCTGCAAGCTCTATAATAATCGAAATATTCAATTAATGATTTGATGAGGGGGAAAAGGAAATGTCGATTTTATCACCAATCGGTGCTATTCAATTGCAAGCGGATGTACTTGTTATCGGGGGTGGACCAGCGGGAACATGGGCGGCGATCACAGCTGCTTCGCAAGGTGCGAAGGTTATTCTGGTGGATAAAGGCTATTGCGGCTCAAGTGGTGCAACAGCTCCATCCGGCACCGGCGTTTGGTATGTGAATCCGGATGAACGACTGCGTGAGGAGGCGAAGGCAAGTCGTTACGAAATGGGCGGCCGCCTTGCCGAGCACCGCTGGATGGATAGAGTGCTTGACCGTACGTACGAGAATATGAACCGTCTGGGCCATGCGGGATATCCGTTTCCGAAGGATGACGACGGCAATCTGCATAAGAGAGGGCTGCAAGGACCTGAATATATGCGGTTAATGCGGAGGCTGGTACAGAAAGCAGGCGTAAAAATTTTGGATCACAGCCCTGTCCTCGAGCTGCTTGTGGATCAATATGGCGTTGGCGGCGCGTCTGGCGTACAGACGCAAACCGGAGATTCATGGACGGTACATGCGGGTGCCGTTGTAATCGCGACGGGTGGATGTGCCTTCCTCAGCAGGGCACTTGGCTGCAATGTCTTGACTGGTGATGGGTATTTGCTCGCAGCTGAGACAGGCGCTGAGCTGTCAGGCATGGAGTTTTCGAACGCTTACGCAATCAGCCCAACCTTCTCATCCGTTACGAAGACGGCTTATTATTCCTACGCTTCATTTTATTACGAGGATGGTACGCCGGTGGAAGGCGCAGGTTCGAAACGCGGCCGTTCTATCATCGCCCGTAAGCTTCAGGATGGGAGACAGGTGTATGCGAAGCTGGATCTTGCTCCGGAGGAAATTAAACCGCTGCTGCGGGTAAACCAAACGAATTTCTTCCTGCCGTTTGACCGCCGTGGAATTGATCCGTTTACGGATTTGTTTCCGGTAACGCTCAGGCTGGAAGGGACGGTTCGCGGAACAGGCGGTATCCGCATTACTGATGAAACCTGCGCTACATCGGTGCCTGGTTTGTATGCAGCAGGTGATGCAGCTACACGTGAGCTGATCTGCGGCGGTTTCACTGGGGGCGGCAGCCATAATGCGGCTTGGGCGATGTCCTCTGGTTCATTCGCTGGGGAAGGCGCTGCCGCTTATGCGAAAAAAGCAGGAGACCATGCAACTGACCGCAATCTTCGTAGTGCTTCCACTTCAGTCATTACGAATACTGCAGCCTCGTCTTCGGGCAAGACGGAGGAAATTGTCCGTGCGGTGCAGGATGAGGTTACGCCGTATGATCGCAATCTGTTCCGTACGGAGCAAGGGCTGAAAGGCTCGCTCGAGCGGCTTGATGGGCTGTGGAATGACCAGCGGAATCAGTCGGTGGAGCGCTCGGCTAAGGGAGTAAAAGCACGCGAAGCTGCTGCGATGACAGCTACGGCAAGATGGATGTACAATTCCGCACTTGCCCGGAAGGAGACACGCGGCATGCACAAGCGTGAGGATTTTCCGACATTGGATGCGGGGCAGCATTATCGGCTGATCAGCGGCGGGCTTGATCGGGTATGGGTGAAGCCGGAAGCCGTCAATGAAGCACCTGCAGAGAAGGAGGTTATCGCACCATGATTGAGGTAGTAAGCGAGTCCCGGTGCGTCTCCTGTAACCAATGCGTATCGGTATGCCCGACGAACGTATTTGACCGCGGGGAGGATGGAATTCCCGTCATCGCCAGGCAAGACGATTGCCAAACCTGCTTCATGTGTGAGCTGTATTGCCCGGTTGATGCACTGTATGTGGCGCCGGATTCGGAGCAGGTGATTGGTATTTCGGAGCAGGAGGCTGAGCAGCAAGGCTTGCTTGGCGGCTATCGGGAGAAGGTCGGCTGGGGCAAAGGCAGAAAGCCTGTTGCTTCGCATGATTACATGTACCGGCTATCGCTGTTTGCAAGGTTCTAACCATTTATTGCAATTAATTATTTAACCACTGAGAGGGGTCTGTCTTATGCAGAAGAACAGAGAAAATCAAAGAGGATTGCGCGGGCCGATTAGGCTTGCCTTAATGGCGATGTTGATTCTGGCAACGGTATGGCTGCAGGCGTGCGGAGCTAACGGTAATTCGAATTCGAATTCAAATTCGAAGGAAAAGAATGCGGGTGCTTCAACAGGCACGGAGACAGCGGCAGCGGCGGATACGAACAGTAAAGTCCCATCCGTGCTGAACTACGGCTACATTGGAAGTAATGATAAGAATCTTCCCGGCGGAGCGGAAGGCTGGGGCTTTTACAAAGGCATCATTCAAGAGGAATTGAAAAAGTACGGCATCAAAGAAGTGAAGCTGACGGGCTTCCCGAATGGTCCGGACCAGACGGAGTCACTGATCAGCGGACGGCTTGATTTTGGCGGGTTGGGCGATACTCCTGCGATTATTGCGCATGGATCTGGTGCAAAAACAAGACTGATCAATCAAACAAACATTACCAATGTTGCTTACTTAATTTCTGGACCTAATGGTCCTAAGACGATTGAAGAACTGAAGGGAAAAACGATTGCGATTCAAAAAGGCTCCTATATGCACCGTTACGTTGTTGGGCTGCTTAAGCAAGCAGGGGTAACGGATTATAAGCTGGTTCATATGCTTATCCCGGATGCTCAGGCTGCACTAGCAAGAGGCGACATAGATGCATTGACGAATACGGGTTACACTGCCCAAAAGCTGCTGGCTCAAGGGTATACGCTGATTGATGATTCGACCAAGCATCCTGAGCTGCATGGAACAGGTGTGACCGTTGTATCGGAGAGCTATCTGGAGAAGTTCCCTGACTTCCCGAAGGTATGGAATGAAGCTCGTCAAAAGGCGCTTGAGGATTTAAAACAGCATGAAGAGGAGTACTACCAGTTTATTGCTGATCTGAATAAAACAACGGTGGATCTGGCGAAGAAGGTAAGCCCGATCAGTGATATTACAGTCGAACCATTTACGACAGATGGCATTACGCGCATTACCGGTACGAAGGATTTCCTCGTTGAGGAAGGTCTGGCTAAGAAGGACTACAAGATTGAGGATTGGGAAGTGAAGTAACTCGTAAGTAAGGGAAGAAGGAGAGGGATAAGCATGGGGAATCATACGCTGACCATTGAGTCATTCACATTAGTATCAAGCAAGGGGAGCCGTTTGCAAGGAGAAGTAAAAGTGTTGGATGATGGTTTGCCGCACCCGGCCATTATTGTCAGCCATGGGTTTAGAGGACATAAGGATTGGGCGTTTTGGCCGGAAGTGACAAGTCGTTTGGCCGAAGAAGGCTTTTATACGGTCAGCTATAATTTCTCTCGCGTTTCCGCTAAGGAAGATGACTTGGAAGAAGGAGCTGTTGCTGCAGCATCTACCTTCTCCCAAGAGCTGGATGATTTGGATTTAATTATTGAAGCTCTGCAGGGCGGCGATTTGCCGCTACCTTATGCGGCGGATAAAGCACGAATCGGGCTGCTTGGCCACAGCAGAGCTGGAGGAAGCAGCATTGTAACAGCGGGTGAACATGCTGAACAGGTGAGTGCGCTGGCTGTATGGAATGGCGGCCCACCACCTTCCCGCCAACCGCAGGCAGGGGAGCCGGAATCCTTGCTGGAGCAGATCGTCCGAGAGGATTGGAAGCAGAATGAGCAGCGGTTTAATATCCGGGAAGTCTTCACTAGCTTACAGCTTCCCGCCCTTATTGTGCAGGGGGATCAAGACCGCGAGCCGCTTTTGGAGCAGCTTCACTACTTCCGGCAAGAGGCACCACAACAGCAATATGTGCTTGTGCAAGGAGCGGACCATACCTTTAATGCAGTACATCCATATACAGGGGCTACCGAGCAGCTGCGAGCCGCCCTACAGGCGACGATCCTCTTCTTCCAGGAGAAATTAGCATAAGGAAGGCAGATAGATGAAAATTGAATGGGATTAAATATAATTATTGTAAAATTAAAGTAAAATCCATACTTGACATATCGGAATTATATATTATTATTAAGCTATCGTAATTATTCTTTAACCATAACTTTTGGTCGACCGGCTCACCGGAGACATTTTTTGCCAGACAGGCGGAGAATGTCTCCTTTTTGTTTTTCCATAATATTTATCTAGATTCAGAGAGGGGATTAACGAAATGGCATTTACTTTATCAATTGGGGCACAGGCTCCGGATTTTAAACTGAAGGGAACAGACGGCGGCAATTATCAACTGGACAGCTTCGCAGAGGCAAAGGCGCTGGTGGTTTGGTTTACCAGCAATCATTGTCCATTCGTCAAAGGTTCCGATGAAGTGACGCGCCAGACTGCTCTCAAATTCGGACAGCATGGTGTTGCCTTCGTAGCCATTAACGCGAACAGTTCAGCGACTAAACCAGAAGATTCCTATGAGAAAATGATCGAACGGATCGAGGAGCATCAGTTCCCGTGGACGTACCTGCATGACGAGAAGCAAGAGGTGGCCCTCGCTTTCGGTGCGCTGCGTACACCGCATTTCTATGTGTTTGACGCGGACCGCAAGCTGATCTATACCGGGCGTGCTGTCGATAATCCGAAGGATTCCTCGGCCATCACGAAATATGATCTAGAGGATGTATTGACTGAATACTTGGCTGGCCAACCGATTACGACGGAGCTTACGAACCCGCTCGGCTGCAATGTGAAGTGGGAAGGCAAGGATGGACACTGGATACCGGAAGAAGCCTGCGATCTGGTTCCTCAGCCTGCCCAACAGGCTCAATAACCAACTGATCAGGAACAGCATGACGCCCGCCTTAAGCGTTTCCTTAATGCTCAAGGGATTTCGCGAGGCGGGATTTTTACAGGTTAAATACCAATTATACATATATGAAAAGTATGTATTTAACAGCTATCATTCACTCGTCAAAAAGGAAAGGTGTAAACAATGAAACGACTTTCGGTACTGGCAGTTGCCCTTATTCTTCTGTTTGTGGCAGCTTGCTCAAGTCAATCAGACTCAAGCAACAATAACAATAACAGTAACAATACTAAAGCTCCTTCAAATAACGCAGGAAGCACTGAAACAGCCAAAGCAGATGACACGCAAGCGGCGGGTGGAGAGAAAGTAGAGATTACGGTTATGCGAGCCGGTATTACATTTACGCAGTCGGAATTCAAGAAATATTTCGAAGAGCCGATCGCGAAGAAATACCCGAATTTTACGGTGAAGTGGGTGGATGTTCCGGAAGATGTTGAGATCGAGCCGCTCATCACACAAGGCAGCATCCCGGACATTATTATTACAAGTACGGCGGGAGCGACATCTACTTACAAGGACCTCGATCTGCCGGAGGATCTGACGGAGCTGATCGCCAAGCATAATCTCGACTTAAACCGTCTGAAGCCGGTCGTGCGAGATGCGATTCAGACGTATTCGGGCGAAGGGCAGTTTTCGGTTCTTCCGCTGTCGATCAACCTGCCTATTCTGTACTACAACAAAGACATCTTTGATAAGTTTGGCGTTCCGTATCCAAGCGACGAGCAGTCGAGCTGGGAAGATATTGTCACTCTTGCGAAGCAGCTGACTAAGGATGACGGCGGCACACATTATACCGGCATTGATTTTGCATCTGCAACGGATATCGCTTCTCAGCTGGATGCGACGATTCTTGATCCAGCAACTGCCAAGCCGGATGTGACGAATGACAAATGGGTGAAGCTGTTTGGTCTCTGGAAGGAAATTTACGATATTCCGGGCTTTGTGGACGCGGAGAAACGATACCAATACGCGAATGACGATGATATCTTCTTCGTCGATAAGACGCTGGCTCTGCTGCCGCATAATGTCGCACAGGTCGTACCTCCTCTTCAAGAGCTTTATGACAAGAACGGTAGCGTTGATCTGAACTGGGATATTGCGCCGTACCCTGCCTTTGATGAGGCGAAAGGGACGAATAAGGTTGTTAACGTTCACTCCATGCTGTTGACGAAGTCGAGCAAGCATAAGGACGAAGCGTTTGAAGTTATGGCTTATATCCTGTCCGATGAGGTACAGGGAATTATGGCGCGAAATGGCCGAGTTCCGGTTATCGCAAACGATGATCTCGAGAAGCAGTTTGGCGCGGATGTGCCGGTGCTGCAAGGGAAGAAGATCGACAATATCTTCAAATCTGAACCGCGAAAAGTCATCAAACCGAACAAATTCGAGAGCAAGGTGCGTAAGCAGCTTGATACCGCGCAGCAGGACATAGCGCTGAATGGCAAAGACATCAACTCGGCACTGCGGGACGCGCAGGCCGCGATTGAGAAGCAAGTTCAGGAGTTGCAAAATACATCTTCCAAATAAACGGGCGGTGACGCATACCTCTTCACGGGATTGCGCGGCGGAGCTTATGCTTCTTGTCAGCCGTGAAGGAATGAAGGAGAGCGCGCTTGCCTGAGGGCAGGCGCGCTCTTTTTCATGCATATACAAAGCTTACGGGGGTGCAGGAGATGGCTGCTATTGAGATTCAACATTTGTATAAGAGGTACGGCAAAGACAAACACGAGGTCGTCCGGGACTTCCATCTTTCGATCAAGGACCGGGAATTTCTTGTATTTGTTGGTCCTTCCGGCTGCGGAAAATCAACGACGCTCAGAATGATCGCGGGACTCGAGGATATTAGCGAAGGCGATATTTTTATCGGCGGCAAACGGGTGAATGATCTTCCGCCCAAAGACAGGGATATTGCGATGGTGTTCCAGAACTACGCTTTGTATCCCAATTTGACGGTGTATGAAAATATCGCCTTCGGCCTGCGCCTGCGCAAACGGCCGAAGCATGAGATCGACCAGGCGGTGAAGCGAGCAGCGCGAGCGCTGGAGATTGAAGGCTTCCTCGGCCGTAAGCCGAAGGAACTGTCAGGCGGCCAGCGGCAGCGCGTTGCGCTTGGCAGAGCGATTGTCCGCGAGCCGCAGGTGTTCCTGATGGATGAGCCGCTGTCCAATCTGGATGCAAAGCTTCGCGTGCAGATGCGGGCAGAGATCATCAAGCTGCATAAACAGCTTAATGCCACCTTTATTTATGTGACCCATGATCAGATCGAAGCAATGACAATGGCCGATCGGATCGTCGTTATGAAGGATGGCGTTATTCAGCAGATCGATACGCCGGAGGTCATTTATTCCACACCTAGCAATACGTTCGTCGCCAGCTTTATCGGTTCGCCGCCGATTAACTTTCTGGCTGGACGCATTGAGGAGACGCTGCCTGGAAAACTGATCTTTCGGACCTCCCGGTTTGATCTCGAGGTGCCGCAGCCTGCAGCATCCGTTCTGCAGAAGCACCGGGTCATTGGGAAGGCGGTTACGCTGGGCATTCGTCCGGAGAATATCGGCCTTGAGGGACTGTATTCCGATTCGGTAGTGACTGGTATTTATAAATTCAGCGAGCTGATGGGTGCTGACCGATTCCTGCATCTGGATATCGGGCAGGAACGGCTTCTGCTCGTCCGCGTAAGCCCGCATGGACGCTGGGCTGATGACGAGAAAGTGCGCATTGTGCCGGATATGTCGAAGGCTTTGTTTTTTGATGTGAATACGGGTGTCCGGTTCACGTGACTTTGAGAGACAGAAAGGAAGATCCGCTTATGAATTGGTCCGCCGTCTTACATCCTGCCGCTAGACTTATAGGGCTGATGCTTATTGTGGTTGCGGTGGCGGCAGGCTGCTCGGCGGATGGGCAGCGGCAGTCAGCTGCCGCTGCGGATGTTGCGCCTGCCGGCTATGCGGCGGCTGGGGACCGGGGAACGCTGTCGCTTCCAAGGCTGAGTGAGCCGGAGGAGTCGGATGCGGAGCCTTATTATGCCGACCGAATGCTTGAGTGGAAGAAGGCCGGGGCAATGAGCGCCGCTGCTGCCGTTCCCGTCAATGTCTTGAGGCCATCGGCCGTGTCGGCGGGAGCTAATGTCTCAGATGGAAGCTATGACGGCCGCGATGAGGTGCTGAGGTGGGAAGCCGAAGACGCCAGCTGGATTGAGTATCGGCTGGATGTGCCGGAGAGCGGCCTGTATGAAATTCATGTGGACTATCATCCAATCACAGGTGCCAGCAAGACACGCCCGATTTTGCTTGAAGTTATGCTGGATGGTTTACATCCGTTCCGTGAGGCTTCATCAATTGCCTTGTATCGGAGCTGGACGGACGAACGACCGGTGAAAAAGAATGAACTAGGCGAAGAGATTCGTCCCCGCTCTATCGATATCTCAAGCTGGCAGACGGTACCTTTCAGCGATAGCGGCGCCGCTTATGCGCAGCCGCTGCTCTGGTATTTCGAGAAAGGAAGCCACTCGCTCCGGCTGCAGGGTGATGAGCCGGTAGCGATCGGCTCGCTCACGTTGGCGCCGCCTACGGAGGTTCCGGCTTATGAGGATATTGCTGCTCAGTATCCTACAGAGCAAGGGGGGGCTTCAAACGCCAAAACAACAGTTCTGACGCTGGAGGCTGAGCAGTTTACGAGCAAGAACGACCCGGCGGTACAGATGTTCTATGATACGGACCAGCGTACGGTACCGGTAAGCCACGGGAAAATTGTGTTCAACTCGCTTGGCGGTGAACGCTGGAACCAGTCTAATCAGAAGGTGACATGGACATTTAATGCCCCGCAAGATGGACTTTACAAAATAGCGCTGCGAACGCTTCAGAACCGCTATTCCCAGAAAGCCTCTTACCGGCGGATTGAAGTGGACGGCTCCGTCCCGTTCGCCGAGTTTCTCGCTTATCGGTTTGCTTATTCCGGGAACTGGAAGGGCACTGTGCTGGAGAAGGAGGACGGGGAGCCTTATCTTCTTTATTTGCACGAAGGCACGCATACCTTGTCGCTTACGAACAACTATTCGGCGGTTAGTCCGATTGTACGTGGCATCGAGGATGTTACGGCGCTGCTGCGGACAGCACAGGACGACCTACTGTCGCTGACCGGCGGGCAGACTGATAATAACCGCACCTGGCGCATCCGTCAGGAGCTTCCGGATTTGCCCACGCATCTAAGCAAGGCTGCGGAGCGACTGGAGGTTCTGTCAGATCTCATGGTCGAAGCGAATGGACGCAAGGACAGCATCAGCCAAGGGCTGGGCACCTCGGCGGCTGATTTAAGGACAATGCTGAAGAGAGAGGATGACATTCCGCGCCACATTGATGACTTTACCTCTATTCAGGAGCGGATCAGCGCTTATACGGTCAGCCTTTACCAGCAGCCTTTGCTTCTTGATCAACTATATATAGCGCCTGAAGTGCAGCCGTTTCCTCATATGACTGCTTCTCGTCTTGCGAAAGTGAAGGGAACCGTTAAAAACTTCTATTACTCGTTCAATAACAAAGATAGCATCGGCAAGCTCGATGATCAGGTGCTGAACGTCTGGGTACAGCGTGGCCGCGATCATGTGACGGAGCTGCAGGATCTCGCAGACGAGATGTTTACGCCGGAGACGGGCATCCGGGTGAAGGTGAATCTGCTCCCGAATCCTGAGCTGCTCGTCCTATCCAATGCCGCAGGGCTGCAGCCCGATGTCGCGCTTGGCTTGTCGCAGGATCTTCCGGTAGATTATGCCATCCGGGGCAGTCTGCATGACCTGTCCAAGCTTCCCGATTTCAAGGATATTTATAACCGCTACAGTCCGGGCTCCTGGCTGTCCGTCTACTACAATAAGGGCTACTATGCTGTGCCGGAAACACAGTCGTTTCAGGTGCTTTATTACCGCAAGGATATCTTGCGGAGCCTTGGCTTACAGGTGCCCGAGACGTGGGAGGAGCTGTACGACATGCTCCCGACGCTTCAGGAAAACTATAAGAACTTCTATTACGGCTGGCAGCAGTTCATCCCGTTCTTTAATCAGCATGGCGCAGAATTTTTCTCACCGGATGGACAGCGAACCGCTATAGACAGTCAGGAAGGCTTCGCCGCGTTCAAGCAGTGGACCGATCTGTTCAATACCTATGCCGTGGATAAGGAAGTGCCGAGCTTCTATGAGCATTTCCGCGACGGCTCGATGCCGATCGGCATCTCGGACTACAATATGTACCTTCAACTCTCTGCTGCAGCGCCGGAGCTGAACGGCAGATGGGGCATCGCACTTATTCCCGGCGTTAAAGAGCAGGACGGCTCGATTACAAGATGGGCCGGCGGCGACCAGTCGACGGGCGTCGTCTTCGAAAGCTCGAGGCATAAGGAAGAGGCGTGGACGTTCCTGAAGTGGTGGCTGTCCACCGATACACAGGTACGCTACGGCTCTGATCTGGAGTCAATGAACGGTGTGTCATTCCGCTGGAATACGGCCAATCTCGACGCGTTTGTCCAGCTGCCATGGAAGAAGGAGGACGCTGCTGTCATCTTGCAGGCATGGGCGTGGTATAAGGAGAAGCCGAACCTACCAGGCGGCTATCTGTTGGGCCGGGAGATCCGCAACGCATGGGTTAGAACCGCTGTAGACGGCATGAATTACCGCACATCCATGGAGACGACTGTTCTTGACGTCGACCGGGAGCTGCGGCGCAAGCAGGAGGAATTTGGTTTTATTGATCCGTCAGGCAATATTCTGAAACATATGGATATTCCGGTTGTGAATGAACCGTGGAAAGGAGTGGAGCGTTATGTCAAATAAACAGCATAAGGCTTCCGTCTCCACCTCTACCGCCCAGACATCACTCCATGTTCCGGTTGCCGTGCCTGGCGCCGTAGTGGAGACGGTGCTGGCACATAAGGAAGCCGTCCTCCGAAAGAAGGATGCCAGGCTGCTTATGCTTCTGAAAGAGATATGGTCATACCGGGTGTCCTATTTGTTCATCCTGCCGTTCATGCTCTGTTTTACCGCCTTTATTGCGGTGCCCGTGCTAGCGGCGATCGGACTTAGCTTTACTTCTTATAACTCGATCCAGAAGCCGCATTTTATCGGGTGGCGAAACTTTCAATACATGCTGTCGCAGGATTTGATTTTTCTGAAATACGCCATACCGAACACATTCAAATTCTCGCTCATCGTAGGTCCTGGAGGGTATATCGCTTCGTTCCTGCTTGCTTGGCTCATCACGCAGCTACCGGCGAGAACACAGCGCTGGTTCACGCTGGCAATGTATACGCCATCGCTTACGATCGGCATCGCGATGTCCATCGTATGGCTGCCGCTGTTGTCAGGGGACCGGCTTGGCTATCTGAACAGCGTCCTGCTGAAGCTAGGGTTAATCGAATCCCCGATTCTATGGGTGACCGACAAAGCTCATCTAATGGATTCGATGATTGTGACGACGCTCTGGTCCAGTATGGGCGTTGGGTTTCTGGCAATGCTTGCCGGACTTCTGAACGTCAACAAGGAGATGTATGAAGCGGGACGAATTGACGGTGTAAAGAGCCGGCTGCAGGAAATATGGTACATTACGATCCCCTCCATGAAGCCGCAAATGCTGTTTGGGGCGGTAATGGCGATCGTCGGAACCTTCAAGTCCGGTGCGATTGGCGTACAGCTGTCGGGTGTTAATCCGACTCCAGAGTATGCGGGCCATATGATTATTAATCACATTGACGACTACGGGTTTATTCGGTTCGAGATGGGATATGCGGCTGCGTTGTCCGTGTTCCTGCTTGTACTGATGTACTTGTCCAATAAACTGAGCTGGTCGCTGTTTGGCTCGAAGGAGGATGAATGATGGCCAGGCTGCTTGCTTTCCCTTGGAAGAGAGGAAGATGGCTTCATCGGATCGATGGTTTTCAGCTGTCTCTGTTTATCATCATGGCCTTGTTGTCGGTCTTTATGCTGCTGCCGATAGTGTACATCTTTAATCAGGCGTTTAAGCCGTACCAGGAGCTGTTTCTATATCCGCCGAGGTTTTTCGTCTCGCAGCCTTCTCTGGATAATTTCCGGGAGTTGTTCCTCGTCACGGCCCGTTCGACGGTGCCGATGTCGAGATATTTGTTCAACAGCGTATTTATCGCCGTTGCAGCCGTTATAGCGGTTACCGGAGTCAGCGCCTTGTGTGCGTTCCCGATCTCAAAGCATCGTTTTCCCGGGCATAAGCTGGTGTTCGGCGCCATCGTGCTGACACTGATGTTCGCTCCCGAGGCGGTGCAGATTCCCCGGTATTTGGTCGTAAGCGAGCTGGGAATTATGAACACTTATTTCGGGCATATATTGCCTTTATTGGCGATGCCGGTTGGCGTATTTCTGCTCAAGCAGTTCATCGACCAGATTCCGGATGCGCTGCTCGAGGCGGCAAGGATTGACGGAGCATCGGAGTTTACTGTGTTTTATCGGATCGTTATTCCGGTCTGTATGCCGGCCGTTGCTACGGTTGCCATATTGGCGTTCCAGAATGCATGGGGCAACGTGGAGTCGTCCTCGCTGTTTATGCTCGATGAGAATATGAAGAGCTTCTCGTTCTTCCTGTCCACACTGACGAGCACGCTTGGCAACAACGTGGCGCTTCAGGGCGCGGCTGCGGTTGCCTCGCTCATTATGTTCGTGCCGAATCTGATTATATTTCTGTTCCTGCAGGGGAAGGTCATCGCGACGATGACGCATTCCGGCATCAAATAAGAAGGGAGGGCAGGCCGTGCGCAAACGAATAATCACCATCGTCATATGGTCGCTCCTTGCTTCTCTACTGTGGAACGCCGTTCACCCTCAGGAGGTGTCCGCTTATGCGCCGTATACAACGGAATACAAGGACGGCTTCGGAGAAGCCGTGCGGACGCAGATGGCGTATTTGCCAAGCGGTGCATTCGGCAGGGAAATTATATTGCCGGATAAGAAGGATACTTCCAAGCTGGTGAATTCACCCCTTCAGAAGCCGCAGGACTTGTTCATCGACGGTAATAACCGTCTGTATATCGCGGATACGGGCAATAACCGGATTGTCGTTATGTCGCGGGAAGGCGAGCTGCTGCAGGTGATAGAAGTGAAGGATAGCCCGCTCAGTCAGCCGCAAGGCTTGTTTGTCGACAAAGCGGGCCAGATTTATGTAGCCGATACGGGCAACCATCGGGTTGTGAAGCTGGATCCAAGCGGGAAGCTGCTTCAGGAATTCAAGCGGCCGGAATCGAAATTCCTGCCGGACAGCTTCAAATACGATCCGGTTAAGCTCGTTGTCGACAAGCGTGGATTTCTATATGTTGCTACGCTTGGCGGCTACCAGGGGCTGCTGCAGTTGAAGCCGGATGGTGGCTTCCAAAGTTTCTTCGGCGCTAGCAAGACCGCATACTCCTTGTCGGATGCGATCAAGCGGGTGTTGTACACCCGGGAAATGTATCAGCGTGAGATTGCGAAGCTTCCCGGCTCCATTACAAGCGTCACGCTGGATAATGAGGGCTTCATCTATACGGTGACTAAGGAAGTCGCGAAGGGGCAGGTGCGGAAGCATAATATCGCAGGGCTCGACATGCTTGCTAGTAAAGGCGATTTCAATAGCGGCGGAGCCCGGCGGTTCGGCGAAATGTTTCAGGGCCGCGATAAGCCGCAGCTGAACGATTTGACGGTGGACAGCACCGGCAATATTACTGTGATTGACGCTAAGCTGAACATTGTCAGCCAATACGATGCGAACGGCAATCTGCTGTTCTATTGGGGCAGCAGCGCGCAAAGCGCGGAGCCGAAGCTTGGGGTTGTGAAGAGCCCGGCGGCGGTTGCCTCCGACACGGACAACAATCTGTATATTCTGGACGGAGAAAATAATCTCGTTCAAGTCTTCCGCCTGTCGGAATTCGGCGCATTAGTCCATAAGGCCAACGAGCTGACGCAGGATGGCCGATATGAAGAAGGCTCCAAGCTCTGGGAAGAGGTGCTGCGGCTTAACGCCCATTACACGCCGGCGCTGCTTGGCCTCGCCAAAGCAGCGTTCAAGCAGGGGGATTACAACCGCGCGAAGGGACTATTTCGGGAAGCCGGTCATACGGAAGGGTATTCCGAGGCATATTGGCAGGCGCGGCTCGAATGGTTCCAGCATCATTTCGGCCGTCTAATGACAGCCGCCGTTATTGCGTTTGCCGTGGTTTACACTGCAAAACGTGTGATCCGGCGGCGGTTGAAACGGCGTGTTGATAAAGAATCGGGGTGGTTGAAGCGCTGCTTGGCGGAGCTGAGGCATGCCTTTTATATCCTCAGGCATCCGATTGATGGCTTTACCGGCATTCGGTATGAAGGAAAAGCAGGCCTGATCGGCAGCATGGTCATCCTGCTGCTCGCCTTCGCCGCATACGGCGTAATCAAAGCCGGAACGGGCTTTGTATTCGATCCCGAAGCCTCGCTGGATCTGAATCTGCTTACCGTCTGGGTGCGGTTTGGCGTGTTGTGGCTGGGCTGGGTCGTCTGCAACTATTTGGTCAGCTCGATTTATAAGGGGGAAGGCCGCTTCCGGGATGTTGCGTACGGCAGTGCTTATGCGCTTTTCCCGCTTGTGCTTGCGGGTATTCCTCTAACACTGATATCGAATGTGCTGACGCAAAACGAGGCTTCGATCTTTCATTTCTTCCAGCTCGCCATGTACGTCTGGGTCGGTCTACTGTTGTTCTGGAAGGTGCAGAGCATTCAAAATTACAGCGTTGGCGAAACGATTGTCAATATGTCGCTCTCCATTGTTACGATGGCGGTGTGCGGCGTGCTGCTGTTTATCGTATACGGCCTCACCAGCGAACTGTTCAGCTTTATTTATTCGATTTATCAGGAGGTGTCGATCCGATGAAAAGGTATCTATCCGCTTCACGTATCGCCGCCTTGCTGGCAGCGGCTGCGGCGATTGTCATCATGGCGGTGCTTCTTCAGGCGGGCAATCCGAAGGAAGCGAGTGTATCAGCTGCTTCTAACGTTAGTACCTCAAAGACCGATGTAAAAGTTCAACTTGCTAGTGCACCCGCGAAAACAAGCACGCCTGCACCAAAGCCGGATCTGCCAGATGAGAGCCGCTTTGTTCAGGCTGGTGAATCCGCCGAGCTTCAGCTATGGGCGGACCCGTCGACCGGGCATTTCAAGGTCGTCAGCCAGACATCGGGGAACATGTGGTATTCCTATCCTGATCCTACCGAGTGGCCGAAGGAGACGATTACGGGAACATGGCGCAATCACATTTTATCGCCGGTCATCCTGGAAAGTGTAGATCTTAGTAATGCAAAGTCTCAATCACGAACGGTCAATTGGTATGATGATGGCGGCAAGCTGGATGACTTCGCTGTCCAAGCGGATGGTTTTACAGCCACCTATACCTTTACGAATTCGGGTTTCCGGATTCCGGTGTCGGTGAAGCTGAAGGATGATCATGTAGAGACGACAATCGACGACGGCATGCTGGAGGAGAGGGGGGCGCTTAGTCTGCTTAACCTGAAGCTGTATCCGCTGCTTGGTGCCGAGCCTTATACCGGAGGCGAAGGATATGTGCTGTTGCCGGACGGATCCGGTTCACTTATCCGCTTCAAGGATCATGCCTCGGCAGATAAAACGATTTACCGCGAAAGCATTTATGGGCAGGATATGGCCTTTTATGTAGACAATACGGACCGCGCAACTGTGCGGATGCCGATATTTGGTATCAAATCCGGGCAGAAGGCGGTGTTTGGTCTGCTGACCGGAGGCGAGCAATACGCTAAGCTGTTTGCCGCGCCAAGTGGCGTGTATGGCAACTCCTATTGGGCCACACCGGAGTGGCAGTACCGGATCAAGTTTTTCCAGAATACGAGCCGGAGCGGGGATGAAGGGTTTTTCACCTATAACAAGGAACGCTTCGTGGCACCTGAACGCGCCGTCCGCTATTATTTCCTCGAGGGCGACAGCAGTGATTACGCAGGAATGGCATCAGCCTACCGACGTTATCTTACAGACGAGAAAGGATTGGCGCCGCTTAGTCAAACACATCCGAACGTGCCGTTTTACCTCGATCTGATTGGAGGCGATACGAAGCAGGGCTTGATTAAAGATGATTACCTGGAAGCGACAACGACGAGGCAGGCGGGAGAAATTGTCCGTGCGCTGGCCGGGAAGGGTATTTCGCCGGTCTCGGTCCAATATGAGGGGTGGCAGAAGGGCGGCTATTCCTCCTACGGCGGATTGTTCCCGGTGGATTCCCGGCTTGGAGGCAACGAAGGAATGAAGACTTTTATCGCTGAGGCGCATCAGCTTGGAGCCGATGTTTATCTGACTGCGAATTACGAGTGGAACAATAACGGACGTAGCGGCTTCTGGGCAAGAGAGGACGGCTTGCGTAATTTGGCGGGCACGGTGCAGCAGTACCGGCCGGCACCGGAGCAGGATGAGATCACCTATACGAGCCCGCTGTTCGCAGCCAAAGCGCTTAGATCCGATCTCAAAACTTATCAATCTCTTGGAGCTGACGGCATTGTGTTTAGCGGCGGCTTCGGCAGCTCGCTGAGCAGCGATTTCAATAAAAATTACATAATCGACCGTGGCAAGGCGCTTGAGAATCAGCAGCAATTGCTGGAGGAGGTGCGGACTTCGCTCGGCGGTGCCGGCGTAACCGATGGAAGCTTCTATACCCTTGGCCCCGCTACCCGGTTCCTGCAGTTATCCGACGATTATTCCTATGATCTGTTCACGGATGAAGCCGTTCCGTTCGCCCAAATGGTGCTGCACGGGCTGGTGCCGTATACCTCGCAATGGTCGAATCTTCGCGATGAATACCGGACTGGCTTCCTGCGAAGCATCGAATATGGCGCTTACCCGTCCTTTATCTTCACTGCGGCTTCCTCCGACAAGCTGAAGCGCTCGTATTCGGTCTGGTATTACAGCACCGATTATACAGAGTGGCTGGATACGGCGGCTGAGGAATACAAGCGGTATAACGAAGCGCTGGCAGGTGTGCAAGATCAGGCGATAACCGGTCACATCACTTTGGCTCCCGGTGTGAAGGAGACTGTCTATGCGGGAGGCCGCCGAATCGTGGTCAATTACAACCTAATGAGCTATGACGGCAGTGGCGGCATTCATGTTCCTGCACAGGACTTCATTGTTCTCGAAGAAGGTGAGGTTTCCTTATGAACCAGCTTCGAAAAAGATTGAGTCCTGCCTCTTTGCGCAGCCTTGAAGGCTCTTTGTTCATTGCTCCTTGGGTAATCGGTTTTCTGGCGTTTGTGGCTTTTCCACTGGGATATTCGCTATATATGAGCTTTCATCAGGTGCAGATTACGGTTACCGGCATTAAGACGGTACCTGTTGGCCTGAGCTATTACCGTGAAATTCTGATGTCAGACGGCGGGCTGCTGTACGATGATCTGGTGCCGTTTCTAAGGCAGGCTGCGGTGATGATTCCGATTATTCTGATCTTCTCGCTGCTTCTTGCGGTGCTGCTAAATTTGAAGTTTCCCGGCCGAACCTTGTTCCGTGTCATCTTCTTCTTGCCGGTTATATTTGCTTCTGGACAAATTATTCAGGAGCTAACCGTGCAGGGTGAAGGTGGGCTGGCCTTTCTATCAGACATGAAGGTCGATACCTTCCTGCAGACGTATTTGCCGCATGCCTGGTCATCGACACTTCTTGGCCTGATTGGCTCCTTTGTGCTCGTGCTCTGGTATTCGGGCGTACAAATTCTGATCTTCCTTGCAGGCAGGCAGACGATCCCGTCCTCAGTCTACGAGGCAGCCAGGATCGACGGGGCCGATCCATGGAGCACCTTCTGGAAAATAACGCTGCCCGGTCTTACACCGTTTCTGTTCCTGAACTTGATCTATACGGTTGTTGATCTGTTTACCTTCCCGTCGAACCCGATCATCGCCAAGGTAAATACAGAAAATTATGGCGTGTCGAGTGCACTGGCCTGGATTTATTTTGTATTTGTGCTGCTGTTCCTTGGTCTTGCGGCTCTGCTGTTCAGCCGGGTCAACAAGTCGTTTGGCGGTAACGAAAGGAAATAACCCACAGATCCATATTAGCGTTCAGAGAGGAGAGAGCAACATGGCGAGGATGCTTATTAAAAAAAAAGTTGGTAACTTTCAGCTTTCGGTTTCACCAGAAAAGCTGAAGCGTGGGACAAAGACGCTGCTGCTCGGGAGAGAAGCGGATAAGGGGCTGCTGTTCCGTGTATTTATGTATCTGATTCTGGTGGATACGGCATTTATTTATTTGAAACCAATATTGTACATGATGACGACGATGGTGAAGGATGCGGACAGCCTGCTTGATCCATCGGTTATTTGGGTGCCAAAGTCGCTGTATATGGGGCATATTCAAGAGGCAGCGGCGCTAATGCAGTATGCACAAAGCTTCAGCATTAGCCTTGGGCTGTCCTTATCCACCGCTATTCTTCAGACGGTATCCTGCGCGATAGCCGGTTATGCCTTCGCGAGACTGTCCTTTCCGCTTAAGAGGCTCCTGTTCGCCGCGCTGCTCTTTACGTTCATTATGCCGCCGCAAGTCACTATTCTGCCGTCGATCCTCATGTTCAAGGAGCTGGGTTGGCTGAATACGGTGCTGCCGATGGTTGTGCCGGCTGTATTTGGCCACGGGCTGAAAGGCGCGTTGTTCGTTCTAATATTCCGGCAGTTTTTCTCTACGCTGCCCAAAGAGCTGGAGGAAGCTGCGCGGATCGACGGCGCCAGCATGTTCCGGCTGTTCTTTCGCGTCATGCTGCCCATCTCGCGTTCAGCTATGGCTGTCGTATTCCTGTTCTCACTGGTCTGGTCATGGAATGATGCCTACTATCCCGCCATGTATATGCTGGGGGCCGAGCATGTTCCGTTATCTGTCAGCTTGTCTAGGCTGTCGGCCAGCCTCGCTGGAGAGGCGGAAGGGGGAGGAATGAGCGTATTTGCGGAGCCGATCAAGATGGCAGGTTCCTTTCTTATTATATTGCCGGTGCTGTTCATCTACGGCTTCACTCAGCGATGGTTTGTTGAGGGAGTGGAACGGACGGGGCTTGTCGAATAGAATAACCCGCTTGTCCATGCTATAAGACAAGGGCGGGCGGATAACCTAACTGCAGGGAAGTGAACAGAACATTGAGTGAATCGATCCATGCCGGTTCATCGCCGGGGCATATTCACTCGGCGAAGGATTGGCGGTTTGACGATGATGATTACGAGGCAGCAGGCGGCAGGATTGGCTTTGTCGACAGATGGATAGCAGCTGTCTTTCGAAGGCTCGGAAAGCAAAAGGATAAACGTCAGGCGGCGAGCGGCAAGCCGCTTCTAATCGCCTTTTTCCAGGCGAAGTGGTATGTGTACGCATCGGGCGTCATGTTTATACTGGCAGCGAACCTGTTTCAGGCTTATTTCCCCAAGGTGCTCGGGCAGTTCACCGATGAGCTGCAGCGCGGCGCGCTGACAGCTTCTGCAATTGGCCATTATAGCCTGTTGCTTGTGGGCATTGGCATTATTTATGCGGTGCTTGGTGGCATTGGGCAGTTCCATATTATGTACGTCGGAAGGATTTTCGAATATTTCGCGCGCAAAAGGCTATTCCATCATTTCACGGTGCTCGGCGAACGCTTCTATGCGAAGCGGGGAGTCGGCAATCTGCTGAGCTATGTGATGAATGACATTACGTCCGTACGTGAGTCGATCTCCATGGGAGTCAACCAGACGACGAATACGACGCTGCTTATGATTACGGCAGTCGCGGCGATGCTGACGAGCAATATTCCGTATTATCTGATTGGCGTCTGCGTCCTCCCGTTGCTTCTGATTCCTTATATGGTGGTCCGATTCGGGCCGGTTATCCGGGAAAGGTCGCTTGCGGTTCAGGAGGCGCTTGGCACGATGACGGAATCGGCCGAGGAGCAGTTCGCTGGAATCCGGGTAACGAAAAAGTTCGCGGTGGAGCCGATTATGATCCGTAAATTCAGCGAAACGGTCGACAGTATCCGCGACAAGCAGGTGAAGCTGGTGCGGGTATCGTCAATTTTCCAGGCGCTGATCCCGTTTCTTGGTGCCTTGTCGCTCATTATTACATTCGCATTCGGATGCTATCTGACGATGAACGGAACGATTACGCTTGGCAACTTCATCGCATTAACTCTATACATCCGGATGATGATCACACCACTGCAGCAGATCGGGAATGTCATCAACACGATGCAGCGCTCAAGAGCTTCGTTAACGAGGTTGAATAATCTGTTCGGCGAGCATGCGGATATTCCGGAATTGGACAATGCCGTGGAGAAGAATTTGAAGAAGGAACCGCTGGTGATCGATCGTTTGTCATTCACTTATCCCGGCACTAACCGGGAGGTGCTGAAGGACATTTCCTTCACGCTGGAGCCGGGACGGACTGTTGGCATCGTCGGGCTTACCGGCAGCGGCAAGACAACGCTGATCAAGCTGCTGCTGCGCATCTATGAAGCTCCGCCAGGGACCGTTCGTGCGGGAGATACCAATATCCAGGACCTTACCTTGGCGTGCCTGCGTGACAGTATCGCTTATGTGCCGCAGGATGGCTTTTTGTTCAGTACGACAATCCGCGATAATATCGCGTTCCATGACCGTGAAGCTGACTTCCGCACGGTTGAGCATGCGGCCCGGACTGCACAGATCGCAAGCAGCATATCTAAATTCACCGATGGTTATGAGACAAAGCTTGGGGAACGCGGTGTAACCTTGTCCGGTGGACAGCGGCAGCGTACTTCTCTGGCTCGGGGGCTGATGAAGGATGCACCTGTGCTTATTCTGGATGACAGCGTGAGTGCGGTGGACACCGTGACGGAAAAACGAATTATTGAAGCTGTCCGCGACGAGCGGGCAGACAAAACAACAATTATTATTGCGCACCGGATTAGCGCGCTGAAGCATGCCGATGAAATTATTGTGCTTGATCAAGGCCAGGTTGTGCAGCGGGGTACGCATGATGAGCTGCTGGCAGAGCCGGGTATTTATGCGTCGCTGCATGCGATTCAGGAGGAGGGGAGCCGAAATGGCACAGGCGACTAATAATTGGCAAATGGACAGCAAGACCGACCATAGCCTCCCGGCGCCCAAAGCGTCCTATTCATCCGCATTCCGTATCCTGATCGGGTATACGAAGCCATACAGGTTAACGCTCCTTGGTGTATTTGCATGTATCCTGCTTGCGATCTTCGCTGATTTGCTTCAGCCTTATTTGGTCAAGATCGCAATCGATGATCATTTAATGAAGGGCAGCAAGGAATACACACCTGTGCTCGTAATCGCAGGTAGTTGTCTCGTCTTGTCAGCAGGAAATCTGCTGTTTACTTATCTGCAAAACAACCTGATCCAGCATGCCGGCCAGGGCATTGTGGCGGATATCCGCAAGCAGGTGTTTCGGCATATCGCCAAGCAGTCGATTTCCTTTTTCGACCGCGTTCCTAGCGGCAGTCTAATTACCTATGTTTCGAGCGATACGGAATCGCTGAACCAATTTTTTAACCAGGTGCTGCTCAGCCTGCTTCGTGACGGCCTCACGCTTACCTTCATTTTGGTGCTGATGTTTCAACTTGATCCACAGCTTGCATTGTATTGCATGATCCTGCTGCCGGTCATCGCGCTGATCGCCATCTTGTTCCGCGGCTATATGCGCCAAACTTATCAACTGGCAAGAACGAATCTTTCCCGTCTGATCGCCTTTTGTGCGGAAAATCTGGCGGGCATGGGCCTTATTCAAGTGTTTCATCAGGAGCGCGAACAGCGGCGCCGGTTTCTGGAGCGCAACCGGGCCTATTATAAAGCAAATCTGCGGGAAATCCGCACGAACGTTATGTTCAACCGAACCTTTGATATATTGGGTAACTTGTCTGTGGCGCTGGTTATCTGGTTTGGCGGGCGGGCTGTGCTTGGGCATGATCTCGAATTCGGCGTCCTGTATGCTTTCATCACGTATATCCGCCAGTTCTTTCAGCCGATTACAACGATTACTCAGCAATGGAATACGCTGCAGTCGGCTACCGTATCCGTGAACCGGATATGGGATGTTTTTGCGCAGGAACCGGAAGTACGGGAGCCATCCAGTCAAGCAACAGTGGAGCTTGAAACGTTCCAGGGACGGATCGATTTCAATCAGATCACCTTTGGATATGGGGATGGTGGGTCTGTAATCCGTGGACTTGATCTTCATGTCCGACCGGGCGAGATGATCGGGATTGCCGGTACGACAGGAGCCGGGAAGAGCTCGCTGATCAGTCTGCTCTGCCGGTTCTATGATGTAAGGAGCGGCAGCGTCTTCATCGATGGCATAGATGTTCGGGATATTCCGCAGGCCACGCTGCATCGGCTGATCGGGCTTGTCCAACAGGAGCCATATTTGTATCATGGCAGCATCGTGGATAATGTGCGTCTATTCGATGAATCGATTACGCGCGAAGAGGTGGAGAAAGCCTGTCAGTTGGTGGGCGCTGATGAACGGATCCGCCGGATGCAAGGCGGGTACGATACGATGTTGTCCGAGCGCGGCAGCGGGTTGTCAGCAGGCGAGCGACAGCTGCTTTCCTTCGCCCGTATTATCGTGTTTAAGCCGAAGGTCCTGATTCTGGATGAAGCGACGGCAAATCTGGATTCGCAGTCCGAGCAGTTGATCCAGCATGCATTGTCGGTCGTCTCGCGCGGCCGAACGACGTTCGTTATTGCCCACCGCCTGTCTACAATTCAACAGGCCGATCGGATATTGGTTATGAACAGCGGGGTAATCGCAGAAGAGGGTACGCATGAGGAGCTGCTGAAGCATCGCGGCTATTATTACAAACTTCACAGCCATGTGAAGGGGGAGACACAGCAGCAGGAACAGGAACTACAATTCATGAAGCTGTCATAAACGTTTTGACAGCTTTAAGAGTTCGGTGATATAGTAGCCTCAAATTCCTATTTATCAGGTTGGAATAGTATATGAATAAAATTCTACCGTACAAACGGAGATAAGCTTCTTAAGTGAGGCCTATCTCCGTTTTTTTATGGCTATATGCAGTACGTAATAAAGGAGGGAACGGGAATGGGAGCAAGCCCTGAAATTCAGTTCACGGCTGATGTGCTGGTGTTAGGCGGTGGACCGTCGGGCGCATGGGCGGCATGGAGTGCCGCACAGCATGGAGCCAAGGTTATTCTGGCGGACAAAGGTTATCTTGGGACAAGCGGAGCGACGGCTCCCGGCGGCACAAATCTGTTGTATTTGCCGCCTGATCAGGCGAAGCGGGACGCTGCCGTCGAGGAACGGCTGAAGGGTGGCGGCTATTTATCCGAGGCCGATTGGATCTACCGTGTAATGGAGCAGGTGTACATTAATATGGAGCTGGTGGCGGAATGGGGTTACCCGTTTCCGAAGGATGCAGAAGGCAACGTTAGTAAAGCCCATCTGCACGGGCCGGAATATATGCATCTGATGCGTCGCGTGGTCGCGAAGGCCGGTGTGAAGATACTCGATCAGCATCCGGCGCAAGAGCTGCTGCAAGATGAGCATGGCGTTGCCGGAGCACGAGGGATCAGCCGGCTCGACGGCCGCTCATGGGAGGTGCGAGCTGGCGCGGTTGTCATTGCAACGGGAGGCTGCGCGTTCTTAAGCAAAGGGCTTGGCTGCAATGTGCTGACCGGCGACGGTCTGCTTATGGCTTCCGAGCTTGGGGCGGACCTGTCGGGTATGGAGTTCTCCCGCCAATATGCGCCAAGTGCGGCATTCGGTACGGTTACGCGCGGACGTCTGCTTGGCTGGGCATCGTTCTATGATGCGGATGGACAGTCGCTCCATGACGGGAAGACCGGCCCGCAAGGCGATGATTTTCTCGCCCGTATGCTCCGCAATGGGCCTGTATACGCGACGCTGGATCAGGCAGATACGGAGGAGACGCGCAGGCTGCTTCGGCAGGCGCATCCGGTCTTCTTCCTGCCGTATGACCGGTCAGGCATAGATCCGTTCACGGAACGGTTCCAGCTAACGCTGCGTTACGAAGGCACAGTCCGGGGGACTGGCGGCATCCGGATTGTCGGGAAGGATTGTTCTACCTCTGTGCCGGGCTTGTATGCGGCAGGGGATGCGGCTTCCCGTGAGAAAACAGCCGGGGCACGTACCGGCGGCGGAGCCTACAACGCCTCTTGGGCGATTTGCTCCGGTACTTGGGCGGGGCAGGGCGCTGCTGAACACGCCCGCTCACTTGGCTCCGCCGCAGACCGTCGGGAAGTAAAGCCGACGGGGCAATTCGGCCTCGTCTCTTCAGCGCGCACGGGCAAGGTGATGGAAGTTCGTGATTTAACGGAAAGCATACAGCGCGAGGTGCTGCCGCTGGCAATCAATTATTTCCGAAGCGTTCCGACTATCAAAGGTGCGCTTGACCGGCTTCATGCGCTGTGGCCGGAGGTATACGGGCAGCCTCCAGATTCGGTACAGGGCAAGGTTCGTGCCCGGGAAGCGGCGGCCATGGCTGCAACGGCACGTTGGATGTACACGGCGGCGCTTGCCCGTACGGAGACCCGCGGCATGCATACGCTGGCGGAGCATCCGGCGATGGATTCGGATCAGACACATCGCCTGCTCGTATCCGGGGTGGAGCATATAACGCTCCGCAAGGAAAAGGTGGCTGGCGGCGGCAGGCTAAAGCCGGCTGAGGAAGAAGGGAGGCTGATTCTGTGATCGAGCTTATCAGTGAGAATAGATGCATCCAGTGCGGGCTGTGCGTCAAGGTATGTCCTACGAATGTATTTGATGAGGACGATGCCGGAATGCCGGTGATCGCCCGGCAGGAAGACTGCCAAACCTGCTTTATGTGCGAAGCTTATTGTCCGGTTGATGCAATGTACGTATCGCCGCAGGCTGATATTTCTGTACAGGTGAATGAGCAGCAACTCATCGTTGACGGCCTGCTCGGCAGCTGGCGGGCAACGATCGGCTGGGGACCTAATAGCAAAGGCTCGATGGCGGCGAACGATACTGTTCCTCTATTAAACGGGCTGAGAGATAGAAGACGTGCTGCACAGGCTTAATGGCATAAGATTTTTTAATGATGAGAGGAGAATATACTCATGACACAACTATTTGTATCAAACGAAACGCGGTTGACATCTTACCTGCCGGAGGTTGCAGCCAAACGGCAGCCTGATCATCCGGTCCACCCGCTTATTCTCAATCGCTGGTCGCCGCGCTCGTACTCTGATCGTCCTGTAACGGATGAGACGCTGTTCACCGTGCTGGAAGCTGCCCGCTGGGCGCCTTCCTCGAGCAATGTGCAGCCATGGCGTTTTTATGTGGCAAGGACGGAAGCGGAGCATGAGACATTCCGCGAATTTATCCGCCCTAGGAATCGTCTATGGACAGACAAAGTGCCGGTTCTGCTGCTGATAGCTTCTGAGAAGCTGAAGGAGAACGGCGATCCGAACGGCGCACATGCTTTCGACAGCGGTGCAGCCTGGAGTATTCTTACGCTTCAAGCTAATCTGCTTGGCTTGTCGACACGCGCAGTAGGCGGCTTTGATGCAACCAAGGCCCGTGAAGTATTAGGGACGCCGGAGCATATCGCGCTTCATGCGGTTATTGCCCTCGGTTATCAAGGGGAGCTTGCGACGCTGGATGCCTCGTTCCATGAACTTGAAATTCCGAACAGCCGCCGGTCGCTGCAAGACAGCCTGCTTCCAATAGCGACGAACGTATAAAAGTAAAGATGGAAGGCGGCTGAAGCATTATGACTAAAGCAGCACGCAATATTACAGAGCTGATCGGGGCAACGCCAATTGTCAGGCTGAACCGGATCGTGCCTCAGGGCAGCGCCGAGATTTATTTGAAGCTGGAGTTTTTTAATCCGGGAAGCAGCGTGAAGGATCGGATTGCCCTAAGTATCATTGAGGAAGCGGAAAAGGAAGGCAATCTTCAGCCCGGTGATACGATCATCGAGGCGACAAGCGGTAATACGGGCATTGGCATCGCGATGGTCGCTGCCGCCCGGGGCTATAAAGCAATTCTGGTCATGCCGGATACAATGAGCCTGGAGCGCCGTAACCTGCTGAAAGCCTTCGGCGCCGAGCTTGTCTTGACGCCGGGTACGGAGGGGATGGCAGGCGCTATCCGAGTGGCGAATGAGATTGTGGACCGGAATCCTTCATATTTCCCGGCTCGTCAGTTCGATAATGAAGCGAATGTGAAAATTCATCGCGAAACGACTGGACCGGAAATTATCGAGTCGATCGAATCGCTGGATGGAAGGCTGGATGCGTTTGTTGCAGGGGTCGGCACCGGCGGAACGATCACCGGAGCGGGAGAAGTACTGCGCAGGCGGTTTCCCGATATTCATATTGCCGCAGTGGAGCCGGAGGGCTCGTCGATCTTGTCCGGCGGTTCGGCCGGTCCACACAAAATTCAAGGAATTGGTGCCGGGTTCGTGCCCTCCATTCTGAACACGGAAATTTACGATGAAATTATACCGGTCAGCAATGAGCAGGCCTTCGAAGCGTCCCGCCTTGCCGCCCGTGAGGAAGGCATTCTTGGCGGGATCTCGTCAGGTGCAGCCATATATGCTGCTTTGCAGCTGGCGCAAAGACTTGGGGCCGGCAAAAGGATTGTTGCGGTTGTTCCAAGCAACGGGGAACGTTACCTGTCAACAGTGCTGTACCAGTCGGAAGATAAAGCAGACGGCGTATAGGGCCAAGAAGGAGGAGAAGGATGAGTGATTCAGCGAAATTGCAGCTAACGGCGGATGTACTGGTCATTGGCGGTGGTCCGGCAGGCGCTTGGGCAGCCTGGAGCGCTGCTACTAACGGGGCCAAAGTCGTGCTGGTAGACAAGGGCTATCTCGGAAGCAGCGGCGCTACGGCGCCAGGTGGTACAAACCTGCTTTATTTGCCGCCGGATAAGGAAATGAGGGAGCTCGCCGTAGAGCGCAGGATGAAGCAGGGTGGTTATTTGGCGGAGCCGGCATGGATTCATCGGGTGCTCGACCAGGTATATACGAATATGGAGCTGATTGAAGAATGGGGTTATCCTTTCGTACGCGATGAGAACGGCACCCCGATGCGCGACCATCTGCATGGTCCGGAATATATGTCGATTATGCGCAAGGTTGTAAAGCGGGCCGGGGTGAAGGTTCTCGACCAATCGCCTGCTCTGGAGCTGCTCGTCGATGAGTTTGGCGTAGGCGGCGCCCGGGGGGTGTCAAGGCAGGACGACCGGACATGGGAAGTACGAGCCAATGCGGTTGTTATTGCAACTGGGGGCTGCGCCTTCTTAAGCAACGGACTTGGCTGTAACGTATTAACCGGCGACGGTTATTTGATGGCCGGGGAGCTTGGGGTGGAGTTCTCGGGGATGGAGTTTTCCCGCCGATATGCACCTGCTCCGGCCTTTGGCTCGAATACCCGTTCAAGGCTGCTTGGCTGGGCAACCTATTATGATGAGCATGGCAATGAAATGAAAGGGGCAAGGCAGGGAGATTTTTTGGCTGAGTCACTGCTGAAGGGGCCGGTCTACGCGATTATGAACAAGGCTGATACGCCTGAGAAGCAAGCTCTCTTAAGAAAATCCCATGCAATCTTTTTCCTTCCGTACGACCGGGCGGGCATAGATGTATTCACTCAGCCTTTCCCGCTAACGCTGCGCTACGAAGGAACCGTCCGCGGTACGGGCGGTATCCGTATCGTAGGTGATGACTGCGGCACGACGGTTGGGGGATTGTACGCCGCAGGCGATGCCGCGACTCGCGAGCGTATTACCGGCTCAGCGTCGGGTGGTGGCGCCTTTAACGCCTCTTGGGCGATTTGCTCGGGAACATGGGCGGGTAAAGGAGCAGCTGCTTATGCCTTATCCCACCGAAGCAGTGCTGCGGCACGGGACTTGAAGCCGGCTGGCAAGTACGGCCTTGGTGCCCCTTCGCACCACGCCGAGGAAGCACAGGCGTCTTCCGTTACTTCGCAGGAGCTGATCAAGGAGATTCAAAATCAGGTACTACCGCTTACCACGAATTATTTCCGCACCGAGCCTGGGCTGAAGATGGCTTTGCATCGGCTGGATGAAGTGTGGAAGCAGGTGAATAACCAAGCTCCACAGAACATGCTGGAGCAGGTGCGCGCACGTGAGACGGCGGCGATGGCGGCAACTGCCCGCTGGATGTATACGGCTGCCCTGTCACGGAAGGAATCCCGAAGCGGGGGGCTTCATGTGCTGGCGGAATATCCGGACCAGGACGAAGCGCAGCAGCACCGGCTGCTCGTATCGGGACTCGAAGAGATTCATATTCGGACGGAACAGGTGCCGGAATCGAGTAACGCCATAACTTCAGATGCGGCAGCAGCCGAGGGGGTGCAAGCAGGATGATCGAGTTAGTGAGTAAGGAGCGTTGCATATCCTGCAATATTTGCGTCAAAGTATGCCCGACAAATGTATTTGATAAAGGCGATGACGGCGTACCTGTCATTGCACGGCAAAGCGATTGCCAGACCTGCTTTATCTGCGAAGTTTATTGCCCGGCAGATGCGCTTTATGTCTCTCCGTATGCCGAGCAGACGGTAGAAGTAAACGAGCAGGAGCTCGCGGACAAAGGTGTACTAGGCAGCTGGCGTGCCATTATCGGGTGGGGACCAGGTCGTACGAAGATCGCGGCGATTGATACGACGCCGTTCATTGACCGGATCCTGCCTCCTCGGACTGTCCGTCCGCAAGGTGTATCGGAAGTGCTGCGTGGCGGGAGCTAAATGAAAGGAATAGATGGAAGGAGCAAGGCCTAGGGAATCGTAGAGACCCTGGGCCTTGTTTTGGTTTGTTTGGTATTGTGCTATGCTATCAACGAAAAAGTACTGGAAATAGACAGGGGGTTAATATGATGAATCACCTTCTCCTGGCTGACGATGATCCCAATATCAGAGAGCTTGTCCGTTTCGTTATGACCCGTGAAGGTTATCAGGTGCATGAAGCGCAGGACGGGGCTGAAGCGATAGAGGTGATGACACGCGCGCCGATTAATCTGGCCATTATTGATATCATGATGCCGCATCTGGATGGGTTTGAGCTTTGCGAATATATTCGGGAGCACTATGATATCCCGATTATTATGCTTACAGCCAAGGATCAACTGATTGATAAAGAGCAAGGCTATCTCAGAGGGACGGATGATTACGTGACCAAGCCCTTCGAGCCGGAGGAGCTGCTTTATCGGGTCAAGGCTCTGTTTCGCCGTTATACAAAGGTATCTAATGACATCATCCGAATGAATCGCATTACGATTGACCGTAAAAACGTAGAAGTTACCGATGGCAAATCGGTTCTATTGCTGCCGATGAAGGAATTTGAGCTTCTCGCCCAGTTAGCTCAGTATCCGGGCCGGCTCTTCTCCCGTGACGAGCTGATTCGTCTTGTATGGGGGGCGGATTTCGAGGGGGATGACCGAACGGTTGATGTTCACATCAAGCGGCTCCGCCAGCGTTTTGCCGATTATGCTGATGATTTTACGATACAGACGGTACGGGGAATTGGCTACAAGGCAGAGGTGAGAGGCAAATGAAGTCATTGTACTTTAGGGTCTTTTTCATGACACTAGCTGTTATTCTCGTCAGCAGTATACTCGGGTTTCTGGTCTCTAACTATTATTATCATATAAAGCTTAAGCCTTATAACGATGACAAGCTGGTCAGTATTGCTGAGCAGATGAAGGATTTCATTGAGGCGGAGCCTGCCGATATGGATCGTTATTTGCGCAATGCAGCAACGCTTGGCTATGAGATTTATGTGACGGACGGGCAGGGAGAATCGCATGATTACGGCCGGAGCTTTCGTGAGCATGACTTGGACAATCAGGCTGTTGCAGCTGTTCTTGGCGGAGGAGTATACCACGGCGTAGCACAGTTTCCAAATAAGCCGTTCATAACCGGATTTTTTGAAAATCGGTTAAGCAACACCGTTGGCGTGCTCGTACAATCACCCGATAAGAAATATGCCTTGTTTATGCGCCCTGACGTTCTGCTGCAGTTCGGCGAGCTTCGCACCTTCTTTGCTCTGATTGGGTTGTTGACGGTGATCATTAGTGTTTTATTTTTTATAATCAGTACACGTTATTTGGTCAAGCCCATTACACGGCTGACGGAGGCAACCAAACGGATCGCACAAGGGAATTACAATCTTCGCCTGCCAAAAAGAAGGCGCGATGAAATCGGACAGCTTGCCGAACATTTTATGACAATGAGTAAGGAGCTCGAGCGGGTTGATCAGTCACGTCAGCAGTTTGTTTCGAATGTCTCACATGAAATCCAATCACCACTTACCTCTATCCAAGGGTTTGCCAATGTATTAGCTGAGCAAGAGCTTCCGAAGGAGGAGCGTAAGCATTACGCCTCGATTATTGAAGCTGAAAGTCGTCACCTCTCTGTACTTAGTAAGCAACTGCTGATGCTCTCTTCGTTGGAACAAGGGCAGGAGGCGTTAAACAAGAAGGACTTCCCCTTGTACAAACACATTCGCCAAGCCGCACAGGTTATGCAGTGGCAGCTCGAGGAGAAGGAGCTGCTGCTCAAGCTGTCCATTCCCGAGTCCATCACACTTTACGGAGATGAGGTGCTGCTGCAGCAGGTGTGGATGAATCTGCTGGGTAATGCAGTGAATCATATTCCACCAGGGAGAAGTATTGATATTCGGGCGGAACAGATGCAATCCTATACCATCATTGTTGTAGCGGATACAGGTGAGGGTATTCCTTCTGAGCATCTGCCGTTTCTGTTTGACCGTTTCTACCGAGTCGACCGCGCACGCGAGCGTGCTTCAGGCCGGACAGGCCTGGGACTTGCCATCGTGAAAAAGATTGTGCAGCTGCACGAAGGGGAAATCGAAGCAGGCAGCTCACTTGGTGAAGGCACTTGGTTTACGGTGAAGCTCCCCCAATTGTAATGATTCGTTCATACGCCGTTCATTTTCGCTTCCTAAACTTGAGCCATTAAAGGGAGGGAAGCATCATGTATCTGGCCATTCGTGAGATTAGATTCGCCAAAGTTCGTTATTCGCTGATCGCAGCTATTATGCTGCTGGTCGCCTTTCTTGTATTGTTCGTTACCGGGTTGGCGCAAGGTCTAGCCTATGATAATGCAGCATCCATTCAGAATATGAACGCTACGCATTTTGTGATGGAGAAGGATTCCAATCATCGCTTTACACGGTCTCAGATTAAAGAGCAGGCGTTGACCCAGGCGGAGGCCATAGTTGGCGAGAATAATGTGCAGCCGCTGGGTGTTCGGATGACAACGGTGACGGCTGAAGCTAGTGCTCTCAAGCTTGATGTAACGCTGCTAGCGATTAGACCTGAAGGCTGGCTTATGCCGCCGGTTGTTGAAGGAAATGCCCTTGAAATGAAGAGTGAAGGAAAAGTGCTTGTGGACGACAAATTGAAGGATTCGGGGATTCGGATCGGTACTGTGATCGTAGACCAGATATCTGGTATGAAGTGGACCGTCAGTGGTTTTGTAACCCAGCAATCATTCAGTCATTCACCTGCGGTATTCCTAAGTGATCGAGACTGGCAGCAGCTTCAGTTGCTATCATCGACGAGACCAGATGTCAGCGGGACGGATATCGATAAAGCTTACAGCGCTCTTGCTATTCATGCGGATAAGGAACAAGTTGAACGTCTTGCAGCCGTATTGCCGGATGCTGAGATCGTGACCAAATCGGCTGCAGTCTCTGCGATTCCGGGCTACAAGGAAGAGCAAGGCTCGCTAAAGATGATGACTGCATTTTTGTTTGTTATTTCTGCATTTGTGCTTGCGGTGTTCTTCTACGTCATTACCATACAAAAGAGCAGCCAGTTTGGCATTCTGAAGGCCATCGGCACACGTACGACTTACTTGCTGTTAAGTGTTACCTTACAAGTCCTGCTCTTATGTGCAGGGAGTCTTATTATCAGCGTACTGCTCATACTCGGAGTAAAAGCATTGCTGCCAAGCGGCATGCCGTTTCAGCTTGATGCTTCTACACTAGCCATTTCTTGCAGTGCTTTTCTCGTCATGTCTCTCGCAGGCTCCTTGTTTTCCGTATGGAAAGTGGCCAGAATTGACGCCTTGGATGCGATCGGGAGGACAGCAGCATGAGAGAAAGAATGATTCTTCATAATATAACCCGTAAGTTCGATGATGGCGGTATACAGCGTACGATCCTTGATCAGTTGAATTTGTCTGTGTCGGAAGGGGAGCTGGTTGCCGTAATGGGACCTTCTGGTTCCGGTAAAAGCACATTCCTGTCCATAGCAGGTGCGCTTCTAGAGCCTACAAGTGGAGATGTTCTGCTCGATGGAGAATCGATCATCGGTAAAGATAAGCAGGCACTCTCGGATATGCGGCTGCATAAGCTTGGGTTTATTTTTCAAAGCGCGAATTTACTTCCTTATCTAAAGATTGAGGAGCAGCTGTTGTTTGTGGCCAAACAAGGAGGTATGGACAATACGCAGGCAGTTGGAAGAGCGAGGGGGCTGCTTCAGAAGCTAGGCATGAGCCAGCGCAGCCAAGCTTATCCAGATAAGTTGTCCGGAGGGGAACGCCAGCGTGTCGCCATTGCTAGAGCACTTATGAACGATCCGGCTGTGCTCCTGGCTGACGAACCAACGGCAAGTTTGGACGCAAACCGGGGGATGGACGTTGTACGCATGATTGCAGGCGAGGTAAAGGAGCAAGGGAAGAGCGCGATCATGGTCACGCATGACGAGCGAGTTCTGACGCTTTGCGACCGAGTGTTGTACTTGGAGGATGGGAAGCTGGTTGAGCGTTAAACGCGCGCTGCTGTTGGTCGCCAACTGAATTGAATGCGCTATGTTGGATTTCATGCAGGATAAGCCTCCGTTCTCTCTCGGGAACTTGAGCTACGTTGGATTTCATGTAGTATAATCTGATTGTTTCGGCGGTAGAAGCTCCATTCATCGATTTTTAATTGGAGAAAATCCAACGTAGCTAAGCCGCCGTTTATTTTGGCCATCTTCTATTGGAGGAAATCCATTGTACAAGGCTCTGGAGTCTGTTGAACTCTAGAGCCTTGTTTATATTTGAACCTTTTTCACCATTGTGCTCGTTATAACCCGTATAGTAATTTCTAGGAGTGGAGAGGAGCAGCATTGAGCATGAACAGAACATTGAAAATATCCGGAATCGTATTATTTATTCTACTGGCTGCAGCCGGATTGATCATATGGAAATATGACTTTCCGAAGAAGATTAATCTTACATATCCAGCGGTCGAGTTCAGAGCAGGAGATCCGTCTTCGGTAGATAAAACAACGATTACGATCAAAGGGACGCTGCGCCGGAAGCTGTGGCGCAATGAAAGCTTTTCAGGGCAGATTGAGATTGCGAAGTATGAAGTGACAAAGTCGAGGATGGCTCCGCTTATCTTCCATAAAGACATAAATAATGGTTGGGGAGTTTTAACTTATTTTGATGAAGTCTATAAAACGACGGGGGCAATTAAAAGTTCAAATATTGTAATGTTAAGCTCAATTTGGAAAACAAGTGAGTTTGAGAGCTTAAAGCTGCTACTCAATGAACCAGTTGGACAAAGTCCAAGTCAAGGAAAAGACCTTGAAATCATGGCACCAGCTACTGATTACGAAAGTGCTCTTGCCTTAGACAAACAGTATAAAGAACGCAATCAGAAATAAGTAAGCAAGCGAAATCGAGTGAAGCATGCGATGGCCAACTCGGCCACACGAGCTTCGCTCTTGTTTGTTTTCGGCCAATTTGCTACAATAGAATTGTAGTTTAGTAAATTTATTAACTAAATTTTAAGTGAATGAGGCATATATGGCTACAATTAAACAAATTGCAAGCGAAGCAGGCGTCTCGTCTGCAACGGTATCCCGTGTGCTGAATAACGACTTATCGCTAAGTGTCAGCGAGGAGACACGCAGCCGCATCTTTAATATTGCCGAACAGCTGCAATATAAGCCATCGCGCCTTAAGCGAATGAAGCAGGACAAGCTGCTATCGACGTTAAAGATTGGCCTCGTTATGTGGTCAACGCTTGAAGATGAGCATAGTGATCCTTATTTCAGCGCCATCCGGCGCGGGATTGAGACGCATTGTGAGGAGCTTGGTATTGCGATTGACAAGGTTATACGAGGTGCTTTGAAGTCCGATATGACACCGCTTAACGAGCTGGATGGCCTTATCGTCGTTGGCTCAGTTGATGATCAGGAGGTTAATCGGCTTTATCCGCATCGGGACAAAATTATCTTCGTAAACCATGATCTTGCTCCGGATGACTGTGATTCCGTTGAGCTTAACTTCGGGCAGGCGATGAAGGAAGTGCTCCGTCATTTGCACGAGCTTGGGCATACGGAGATTGGTTTTATCGGAGGCAGCTCGAATCCTGTCTTGCAGCGGGAACAGGGGTATCAGGAGGATCCGCGTACAAGGATATTCGCAGAGCTTCAGCAGAAGCGCGGATTTTATAATCCAGAGCTTATGTATTTGACGGATTGGTCCTCGAACGGAGGATACGAAACGATGCTTCGAATGCTGGATGCCGGGCATAAGCCTTCGGCCTGTTTCGTAGCCAGCGATCCGATGGCGGTAGGTGCTCTTCGCGCTCTTCATGAGCGTGGTTTGCAAGTGCCTGAGGATATAGCGATTATCGGCTTCGATGATATTGAGGTATCCGCTTTTCTCACACCGCCGCTTACTACCGTCCGTGTCCATACCGAGCTGATGGGTCGGACGGCTGTGCAGTTATTGCTCGAGCGGGCAGAGGGCAGAGAAGTGGCCTCGCATATCACGATTAATACGAAGCTGATCGTCCGAGAGAGCTGCGGAAGTAAGTAAACAAACTTTTACCCAACATGAGGAGGAACTAAGACAATGGCTATTTTTTATGATAAGGAACTAAATCTATTTCATCTGCAATCAAAGAATACAAGCTATGCTTTTCAAATTCTGAAGCAGGGTTATCCCGCTCATATCTATTGGGGCCGTAAAGTAAAAGGCTTGCAGCTTGATCGTCTGCTTCAGATTAAAGAAAGAGCATCGTTTAGTCCGAACCCTGATCAAGGTCAGCTGAATCTGTCGCTGGATGCGCTGCCGCAGGAGTTCCCTTCTTACGGAACTACGGATTTCCGCTCGCCGGCTTACCAAGTGAAGCTGCCAAACGGCTCGACGATTTGCGAATTGACGTATGACTCCCATGTAATCTTCGACGGTAAAAAGAAACTCGACGGCTTGCCTGCCGTTTACGTAGAATCCGACTCGGAAGCTCAGACGCTTGAACTGACGCTGAAGGATGATCTGACAGGACTTACTGCTGTTTTGTCCTATACCGTATTGGAGAATCATGACGCGATTACGCGTTCTGTGAAATTCATCAACAGTGGTGAAATGACTCTTGATCTGCAGCGTGCGCTTAGCATGAGCGTTGATTTTGTTCATGATCACTTCGAAATGCTGCAATTGTCCGGCGCTTGGGCGCGTGAGCGTTATGTGCACAAACGGAAGCTTGAGCCTGGTATGCAGTCTGTTGAGAGCCGCCGCGGTTCTTCCAGCCATATGCAAAATCCTTTCCTCGCGCTGCTTGCTGAAGGGACGACAGAGGATCATGGTGATGTTTATGGCGTTAACCTTGTCTACAGCGGCAGCTTTATCGCAGGTGTTGAGGTTGATCAATATCATTCTTCGCGTTTATTTATTGGCATTAATCCATTTGATTTTAACTGGAAGCTTGAAGCAGGTCAGCAGTTCCAAACACCGGAAGCCGTTATGGTCTTCTCGCCGGAAGGACTTGGCGGTATGTCCCGCATTTATCATGAGCTGTACCGTACAAGACTTGTTCGTGGTGAGTTCCGTGACAAGACTCGTCCAATCCTCGTGAATAACTGGGAAGCAACGTACTTCAACTTCAACGCAGACAAAATCGAAGCAATAGCAACAGCCGGCAAAGAGCTTGGCATTGAAATGTTCGTGCTGGATGACGGCTGGTTTGGCAAACGGAATGCGGACACCACCTCGCTTGGCGACTGGTTTGTAGACCGTAACAAGCTGCCGAACGGACTTGAGGATCTTGTTGATCGGGTGAAACGTCTGGATATGCAATTTGGTCTGTGGTTCGAGCCAGAGATGATCTCGCCGGAGAGCGAGCTGTACAAGGCACATCCGGATTGGTGTCTCCATGTAGAAGGACGCCGCAGATCGCAGGGCCGCAATCAGCTTATTCTCGACTACTCTCGCCAAGATGTTAGAGACTACATCGTGAAGACCGTATCGGATATTCTGTCGAGCTCGCCAATTACGTATGTAAAATGGGACATGAACCGCAATATGACGGAGATTGGTTCGGCACTTCTGCCGGCGGATCGCCAGCGTGAGACTGCTCATCGCTACATGCTGGGACTTTATGAAGTGCTTGAGACAATCACTTCTAAGTTCTCGCATATCCTGTTCGAAAGCTGCTCAGGCGGCGGTGGACGGTTTGATCCAGGTATGCTGTACTACATGCCGCAAACGTGGACAAGTGACAATACCGATGCGGTATCCCGTCTGAAAATCCAATACGGTACGAGTATCGTTTATCCGATTAGTACGATGGGCGCCCATGTGTCGGCGATTCCGAATCATCAGGTAGGCCGTAAAGCATCTCTTGAGACAAGAGGAAATGTAGCTTTGTCCGGTAACTTTGGTTATGAGCTGGACTTGACGGTGTTCACAGAGGAAGAGAAAGAAGCTGTGAAGGAGCAGGTTGCTCTTTATAAAGATGTGCGGCCTCTCGTGCAATTCGGTGATTTCTATCGGCTGCTCAGCCCATTTGAGGGTAATGAGACGGCATGGATGTTCGTATCGAAGGACAAAAGCGAAGCATTTGTTGTCTATGTATCTGTCCTTCAGGAGGCGAACGCCAAGCTTGACCGTATCCGTCTGAAAGGGCTGGATCCTAACCTTGAATATGCACTTGATGGAGAAGACGGTGCATATGGCGGTGACGAGCTGATGCACGCAGGTCTGCAGACACCACTGTTCCACGGTGATTATGCAAGTAAGGTATACCGTTTCCGCGCGGTGAAATAAGTAAGAAGACTCTGAAGGGATAGTTCCTTTCAGAGTCTTTTTTTGTGTGAAGGTTTGTATAAATTTTGCTAATGCGCATATGTATGGAACGGGGAACGAGTACAATGGTAGTAAGTCAATCGGAGACGAAGGAGGTTATGATGAAGGTGAATATTCGCAGTTATCCGCTTAACCGGATGATGACAACGAGGAACCTCGCCGCTTTGCTGATAGCTTTCATGCTGACTCCTTTGATTTTGACCATACATGCCATGCTCCAGCAGCGCTATTCTCAGTCGGCAATTGAGGACAATATATTTTCCAAGAACAGTTACCGGATCACGAGCCAGCAGCAGTCAATTAAGCTGGATTTCCGGATTGATCCTGCTTATATTCCGCGGAAGCCTGGAGAGGTGTTTCAGCTACATAAACTTATTTACAATCATCATCATACGAAAATTTATTTGGAGACAGTTGCCTGGCACAACCCGCCTAAGAATTCAGACAATATCTACATTACATTAAAGTTTGATCCTACTTATCTGTACAGCAAGGGCAGCTTTGTTACGAGCACGATTTTTAACGAGGATCAATCTTATCGTGATGTGATGTTTCTTCCGAAGTATTATGCCGATGACGGCAGTGTGATCCCGATTAATGATGGGAATAGCAGCCGGGAAGTGTTTATCCCAACCGAACAGCTGAAGGGCTTGAGCGGTGGATTAACATTAAAGTATGAAGGATTTAATCTGGTTAAATACGAGAGGCTGTAACGTTTGATTCATAGTCCAGATGATGCATTGCAGCTCAAATGGAGGGGCTGTCCCACGTACATGAAGATGACGCGGGGACAGCCCTTTTTTTGTTGAAAAATGTGGTATTTGAGTTACTTATTCTCTCTGGAACTAGAACATCTCATTTGGTATTATCGTACAGGGTCTATTTCTATTACATACCAAGAGAGGAATATCGCATGAAAACTTTTTACCGTAATTTTCTTTTTACTATGCTCGCAGCAGCTGTTCTGCTTGCATTCCCATTCCAGGCTTCTAAAGTAAGCGCTGCGTCTGCGGAAGACACCTGGTATACATATTTACCGATGGATATTGACGAACATTGGGCTTATGATGCGCTTGATAATTTCGTTTCAGCGGATCTGCTTAAGGGATACGTTGATTCCTATGGTGATACCTATCTGAAGCCGGATATGTCCATCAGCCGTGCGGAGTTCGTATCCATTCTGGTACGCGCACTTGGCCTGACTACAGAAGAAACAGGCAAAACCTTCACTGACGTTCCTGCCGGCAAATGGTACTCTGAGCCGATCGCGGTTGCAAGCTCCCTTGGTATCGTTAACGGTCTGAACGAAACCAAGTTTGGTCCTAATGAATTGATCAAACGTGGTGAGATCGCGACGATGGTTGTTCGTGCCTTCACCTCATCCGTATCGTTTGAAGGCGAAGCGAAGGTATTCTCCGACGTTCCGGAATATTTCGCTGCACCGTTCATTACGCAAGCAAGTCAGGCGGGCATTGTTAAGGGTGCAACGGCAACTACATTCAAGCCTTTTGCCAACGCAACTCGCGCTGAAGCTGTTGTAATGATCCAGCGTGCTCTTGATCTGCAGAAGAGTGATCTGCCTGAGGATGCTGTATTTAGTGCCGTAATTAATGATGATAACACCAAAGAGGCAGAAGCGATCAACACAGAGCAATTCGATAAGCTCAGCGAGATTCAGGCACAATATTTTACTGGTTACGAGTTGGCCATTCTTAGTTTAGACAATGATCTTTATGAGACATTTAAAGAGGAAGGCATCAAGATTACAGTGGAGCTGACTGCACCGGAAAGCTTTGAGGTTATATCCAAATCGAGCCGTTTTGCTGTTATTCATTCGACAGGCGGCTCCTATATCATTAATATTGTAGCTCCGGATATGACGCATTCTCAGCGGATTCCGACTGACGCCACTTACCATTTCAAAAAAATGCAGGACAACAGCTGGAAAATTTATAATGTGTCTGAAGATGATCCGGAATACAGTGATGAAGAATTCGGAGAATTCGGATTAAAAAAAATGCAAGTCCCAGCAGCGGATTAACTCATTCCGCCACGTTACGAAAGCGGTGCACTCTGCACCGCTTTTTTTTGATTTCTCGAAAATTCGGATAATATCGATATTAAGCTGAAGTTTGAAGGATTTAACTTGGTTAAATACGAACATAGCTAGAGGGCGAGGGGGGTGGCATGCAGCAACTGCACTACCTTTATTTCGATGAATGATAGGGTATCGCTTGAAAGGAGAGTGTCAAATGATTATCCAGCACTTAGCATTACACACAACTGTTTTGTCTGAGCAAAAGCAATTCTATAGCCAGCTTCTTGGCCTGAAGCTGACAGAGGAATCAGCAGATTCTTTCACTGTCCAAGCAGGTTATACCAAATTAACTTTTAATCAGACTAATGAGAGAAGCATCTATCATTTTGCCTTTAATATAGAAGAGAACAAGTTGATGGATGCTGTTCACTATTTGAAGAAACGGACTCCGCTGCTTAGTGACGGCAAGGACGAGGTATTTCATTTCCAGGATTGGAATGCCCATGCCTGTTATTTCTATGATGCCGCAGGCAATATTGTTGAGTTTATAGCTAGGCATAACCTCGTCAGTCAATCGCATGGTTCTTTTTCCATTACAGATCTATTAGGCATCAGCGAGCTAGGCTTACCAGTAGAGGTTGTTGCGGACACGGTTGCTTATTGCTCGAAAGAGTTGGGCCTTGCTCCTTGGCGAGGCAACGGGACAACTTTCCAGCCTATTGGAGATGAGCATGGCATGTTTATTGCTGCAACTGTTGAGCGCACCTGGTTCCCTACGAATGAACAAGCGGGAATTACACCGTTCTCGATAACGATAGCTGGGAAACGCAACAACAAAGTTGTTATCCCTGGCTATCCCTATGAGATAGTAATCTCCAGCTCTCCCACATAAATTGCAGTTCCCGTAACGACCGCTTGTCTGACTGATCGGATGGAAGCGGGAACGCTGTTACATCTTTTATAGAAACTGCTTCTTATATTCGCTTGGCGGAATGCCAACCGTGCTGCGGAAGATCCGGCTGAAGTACAGCGGATTATCGTAGCCAACAACAGCTGCAACTTCCTTCACATGGAGAGAGGATTCGGAGAGGAGCTTTTTCGCTTCATTCATCCGAATGTCGGTAATATATTTCATCGGCGTCATGCCGGTTACTTCCTTAAACTTATGAATAAACCGGAATACACTTAAGCTGCATTCTCCTGCAAGATCAGAGATACTTAAGTTGTCGCTGTATTTTTCATGCATGAAGGCAATCATCTGATTAATATCAGGATGCCGGCCTTGTGATCCCAGCTCGTCTGTCGACTGCAGTCTTCTCCCTAGAAGGGTAAGCATCTCGAGCAGATAAGCGGTTGTCAACTGACCACGAAGCGGCATATGGCTGTTTAGTTCTTGTATGATTTTTTTAAACAATGCAATCACTTCGTCTATGATTCCAATCGTATGAATGGACTGCTTCAGCAGACCAAATTGCTGCAAGTAATCATAAGCACTATATCCGGTAAAATGAATCCAATAAGCTTCCGTTCCATCCTCCGCTTGATAGCTGTAATGCTGCGGCTGCCCCGGGGTGTAGATGACGAAGTTCCCGCTTGTCACCTCGATCGTTTCATCTTGAAAGCGAAATAATCCTTTTCCCCCTGTAATATAGATCAGTTGAAAATCAACTCGCCCTTGATCCCGATTACGCGACAAGCTTTTGGTTTGAAGCCTTTGATAACCACACCAATTGACCGCTAGAAATTGCTCTGTATTGTTAAGGCCATGCTCCTGCCAACTATGCGCATCGCCGGAAATACTGATCACAAGCCTCACACTCCTGAAACAATTTTGTGTATGTTTACAGCAATTTGATTCATTCTATATTCCCTATTATAGCTCTATAATCTAGGTGAATCGCAATTTTGTGAATGCGAAAGGGGAAAGAAGATGAACAAGGGGCGTATCATTAATAATATCAATTTGGGCTGGAAGTTTTATAGAGGCGATGAGCCTAGTGCTTGGTATAAAGGCTTTGATGATTCCAATTGGCGCAATGTCACTCTTCCTCATGATTGGTCCGTTGAGGAGCCGTTCTCGGAGGAGCATTCCAGCGGAACTGGCTACTTGCCGGGTGGAATAGGCTGGTACCGGAAATCGATATCCCTCCCTTCGGATCTCCAAGGTAAACGTGTCTTCATTACTTTTGAAGGCGTTTACAATAATTCGCAGGTGTGGTGCAACAGCTATTATATCGGGAAAAGGCCTTACGGCTACAGCTCGTTTACTTATGATATAACCAATTTTATTTCATTCGGCGACAGCCCGAATGTCATTACGGTGAAAGTCGACCATAAGGACATTGCAGATTCCAGATGGTTCACTGGCTCCGGTATTTATAGAGATGTATACGTGACCGTTACGGATCAGGTTCATATTGATACATACGGTGTGTTTATCACCACGCCAGAAGTATCGGAGGAGCAGGCAACGGTGGCTGTTGACGTTCGATTATCGAATGGAAATGCCAAGGATGAGTCTGTACAGATTCGAAATGTGCTCTTGGATCAAGCAGGGCAAATCGTTCAAACCGTGAACAACAGCGTAACGGTATCGGGTGAGTCTACAAAAGATACGGAGCAGTCCATGATTGTTGCGAATCCGAAGCTTTGGTCGCCGGATACTCCTTATCTTTACACCATGCGGACAGAAGTGAGCAAAGACGGCGAGTTGATCGATCTTGTAGAGACACCGGTCGGCATTCGTTGGTTCGCATTTGACCCCGCTCAAGGCTTCTTCCTTAATGGCGTTAATATGAAAATGAAAGGCGTATGCGTTCATCACGATGCAGGTGGTCTAGGTGCCGCTGTTCCGGCAAAAGTATGGGTTCGCAGGCTTGAAGCTTTGAAGGAAATGGGCTGTAATGCAGTCCGGATGAGCCATAACCCGCCAGCTTCTAACTTGCTGGATCTGTGCGATCAGATGGGCTTCCTTGTTATTGACGAAGCATTTGATGAATGGGAAGGCGTGAAGAATAAATGGTCAACCGGCCATAACGTCTACCCGCCGAAGCATTTTGGCTATTATGAGGATTTCCCGCAGTGGGGTGAGATTGATCTGAAGGAGATGGTGCTGCGTGACCGTAACCATCCATCGATCATCATGTGGAGTATCGGCAATGAGGTCGATTACCCGAATGATCCGTATTGCCATCCTTATTTCGAGACAATGACCGGCAATAATGATGCGAACAAACCGGCTGCCGAGCGGCAATATGATCCGAATAAGCCAAACGCGGATCGTCTGGCAACGATTGCGAGACGACTTGCGAAAGCAGTCAAGGAATGTGATACAACTAGACCGGTTACAGCAGCACTAGCCTTCCCAGAATTATCGAACTTAACAGGCTATGCAGAAGCGCTCGATATCGTAGGCTACAACTACAAAGAGCATATGTATAAAGATGATTTGCAGCAATATCCGGATCGGGTCACTTACGGCAGCGAAAATAGCTCCAGCCTCGAAGCCTGGCTTGCTGTCCGGGATAATGATGCAATTAGTGCCCAGTTCATCTGGACGGGCATTGATTATTTGGGTGAAGCAAGAGGCTGGCCAGTGCGGGTAGCTGGTGCCGGATTTATGGATACAGCCGGCTTTAAGAAGACGAGCTATTATTACCGTCAAAGCTTATGGAGCGATAAGCCAGTCGTCTTCCTCACGGCGATGAAAGCTGACGAAGCGGAGAAGGGATCAAGAAGATGGACCGGCGGCGATCCGTATTGGAATTATGAAGCGGGAGAACTGATGAGAGTCAGCTGTCATACGAATTGTGAAGAGGCGGAGCTGTTCCTGAACGGGCTGTCGCTTGGCAGCAAAAAGCTGGCGGATGCCCCGCGGTTGTATCTGACGTGGGAAATCACCTATGAAGAAGGTACGTTAGAGGTGGTTGCGAAAGCGCAGGATGGAGCTATCCATAGTTGTACGCTAAGTACGGTATCGGAACCGGCTCAATTGCAGGTGAACGTGGATACTGTCGAGCTTCATGCCGATGGACAGGATATTGCCCATATCGAGATTCAGATTACGGATGAAGATGGCCGTCCAGTCTATACAGCTGATTATCCTATTGCCCTGTCTATTGAAGGTCCTGGTGAAATTATCGGGATGGAGAATGGCAATATTCAAGATTTGGAGCCGTATAGCTCAAGAACTCGGAAAGCCCATCACGGCAAGCTTCTTGCCTATGTAAGAACCACAACGCAGGTTGGAGAGATCGTCGTGACCGCGGAGGCAGAAGGACTTGGGACTTCGAAGGTAACGATCAGATCGGTAGATATTGTTGAAACCGTGCAAGCATAAGCAGGCATCGCAGCCTATTCATCTCTTGGGAGGGATTTAGCAAATATGAACGCATTTAACGGACTAGGCATGGGACTTGGTAATTTGGCACGAGTATCAAACGCGGTAACGCGGTCGATTTCGCCGGAAAATTTTACGGGCGAGAAGGGCAAGGGAGCAATGGCGACGGAAGGAACGGGTGCTCAGGCAGCCCGTGACTTAGGTTTAGGCTGGAAAGTGTCCCCTTCCGTAAAAATCGAAGGACATGAAGAGTTCACGATGGGCGTCATCGACGGGCCGGGTATGATTCAAAATATTTGGCTGACCTGTCCTCATCAGGCAGTAAGATCCCTTATCTTCAAGATTTACTGGGATGAGGAAGAGGATCCATCCGTATGTGTGCCGGTAGGTGATTTCTTCTGTAACGGCTGGGGTGAACGGGCGCTGGTCAATTCGCTGCCAATCTCGGTTAATCCAGCTGGAGGCTTCAACAGTTATTGGGAGATGCCTTTCCGCAAGAAGGCACGAATTGTCATGACCAATCTGTCGCATGAATCTACGTTCCTGTATTACCAGATCAATTACACGCTTACGGAAATTCCAGAGGACATGGCTTATTTTCACGCGCAGTGGCGTCGCAGCAATCCAGTGAAATATAAGGACGTTCATACGATTGTTGACGGCATTAAAGGTAAAGGTCATTATGTCGGCACTTATCTTGCCTGGCAGGTCAACAGCAACAACTGGTGGGGAGAAGGCGAGCTGAAATTCTACATGGATGGGGATAAGGATTATCCAACAATCTGTGGAACAGGTACCGAGGATTATTTCGGCGGGGCTTGGAACTGGGATATGAACGGGCAATATGTAACGTACTCCACGCCATTCCTTGGCATGCATCAGGCGATTAAGGCGGATGGCTTGTACAAGGCGAACCAGCGCTTTGGCATGTACCGTTTCCATGTGATGGACCCGATCCGTTTCGAGGAAGATTTTAAAGTGACGGTGCAGGCACTAGGCTGGCGCTCGCATGGACGTTATCTGCCGCTGCAGGACGATATTGCGTCGGTTGCTTATTGGTATCAGCTTGAGCCGCATGCTGCTCATCCGGCTATGCCAAGCCTCGATGAGTTGGAGATTATTTAGCTTTGTGAAAATGAAGGGTGGTGCCCCATAAGTCATGAAAATGACGATGGGGCACCACCTTTTTGTTTTAGGGTTAAACAGCAACCTGCGCATTTTAATGTTCTTTCGATCGCCATTGCTCAGGGATTCCTTGAATCAACGAGGTAAGGTTGGAAAGGATCGATGTACAAAAGTGCAAGGAGATCGAGAAATAAAGGTGAGCATGGAATATCTTCGACTCAAACAACAAGCCTTTTGGGACGGCATCTTTTTTCTATATTATAGGTCCAATAGTTCTGACTGATAGTGTTCGAACAGCCGTTTCATAGCTTCCATACTTCTATCGGAGGTTGAATGTATGGCCTCAATTAACTCATTAATTCGAGTTGTCATGATGAGGAGATATTTTGCTTCCTCGGTCCCCGGATTCCAGTAGGTATGGGCGGTCCCTCGAGGAGCGATTACCGCATCACCAACTTGTGCCTCAATCATCTGCTCTCCAATTTGGAAGCCAAGTATCCCCTTCAAAATGTACCAGGCTTCGTCATCCTCATGATGAATATGCAGCGGGGCAATCTTCATAGGCTCAGCTCCTGCTGTACATCCTTCGGCTGTCCATTCTGCCATGACGAGATTTGCTCCTGCGTTCGCTAATAATTGCCCAGCTAACGGTGATGAAATGATAGTCATATTGGCTGCCCCTTCCTCATATCACGTGGAGATAAGCCCCTAAGCTGACGGAACAGCTTCGAGAAGCTGTTAATGCTGCTGCATCCGACTTCGGCGGCAATATCTGTGACGCTCATCGATGTATTTTTCAGCAGGTACTCTGCTTTATTGACTCGGTTCAGATTCATATATTGGACCAATGTTTGGCCAGTCATTCTCTTGAACATCCGGCAAAAATGGTACGGGCTCAAATGAACGAAGGAAGCTGCCTGCTCAACAGTGACACGTTCAGTCATGTCGGATTCAAGAAGAGTAAGCAGCTCCTTGAACTGGTCAGTCTTCGTACGAAAAGCATTCATCTCCGTGTCACTGCGCTGCTTCACGGTAAACTCCCGGCTGAGCCAGGTGAAGAGCAGTTGGCAGTAGGAGCGGACGGCAAGCTCGAAGCCAGGGCGCTTTTGCTCGAATTCGTCGGCAAGCTGCATGGCGATCTGTTTCAAAAGCGGATAAAAGGGATCTGTCTGCTCGATCCGGTTCGCGATCATCGATAAGCCGTTCGTATACGGAGCGACCAAGTCTACAATATGCGGCTCCTTCAGCCCCAGCATGGATGGGTTAAACACAAAAGCATAGACCGTGAACGGTTCATTCGGATGAAGCGAAGTGGCGGAGTGCAGTTCACCGCTGTTGACGAACAGCATATCGCCGGGTTTGGTCGGGAAGGGTTGTCCCCCAATTTGATAAACGACTTCACCACTATCTACATAGATCAGCTCGAAATGCTCATGCCAATGAAGCCTTAGTGAGCATCCGGGCCGGAAGGTGGGGTGAAATACATTGATTGGCAGAGCAGGGTCGGACATGATTGTATTTTCCCATAAGTCTCTTCGCATGATGCAACCTCCGGCAATCAGATTAGCAAGATTGGGATAATAAAGAACAAGAAGTATTAAGACATTAACGGTTGAAAGTTCTATATTGATTAATGTTATCACAGATTCAAGAATTGTTGGATATACGATTCGTTGAGCAAAATTGTTTAACAAGCTGGGAGGCAGCAGACAGTAATGGTTCGCATCAAGACAGACAAATCTCTTTCGTTATACACACTCGCTTGGCCGATTGCTATCGAGTTGATTTTACAATTTCTAATGGGAACTGTGGACTCCTTGATGGTCAGTAAGCTTGGGGATAACGCGGTATCGGCAGTAGGCGTATCCAATCAGGTTATGCGTTCTTTGTTAACCATCTTTGTGCTGATAAACGGTGGTGTAGGCATTATTATTGCGCGGAAATGGGGAGCGGGCGACCCGAATACAGCACGTCGTGCAGCGGCTATGGCTATAAAAGTTGGGGTTATTGGTGGAGCGCTTGTCAGTGTCTTGTTTGCTTTTGGCTCGGGGGCGATTGTGCATCTCATGGGTACACCTGCCGAAGTGGTGCCACAGGCAACTACCTATATGACGTTTATTGGAGCATGCTCCATTCTAACAGAGATGACCATGATGCTGACGGTGATGATCCGAAATACAGGCAATACGCGTGGGCCGATGATGATTGCTATTGGGATGAACGCAGTCCATGTTCTACTGAACTATGTGTTTATTTTCGGGGAGTTTGGTGTTCATCAGATGGGGATTGAAGGGATTGGGATCTCGACCATCATCAGCCGCCTGCTTGCGGTAATCGTTGGAGTATGGCTGCTGCTTCGATCATTCCCGAGTCCTTTTCAGCGGAGTGACTGGCGTGGATTCGACCGTCCGCTGCTGAAGGAAATGATCGGAATTGGTCTGCCGAATCTGGGTAATGCTGCATCATGGGGGTATTCCCAGATCGTAACGCTGGCCATCGTATCCTCGATGGGAGCTGTCCAGCTCGCGGCATTTTCTTACTTCAACATTATCCAGCAGCTGCCTTGGCTGATTGGTAATTCAATTGGGATGGCCGTTCAAATTCAGTGTGGACAGTTATACGGCGGAAAGCGGTATGACCAGGTATACCGAGCGCCTTATAAAGCCGCAGCAATTGGAATTATACCGACACTTACGCTTGCGGTTCTGCTATATGTATTTGGGAATACGACGGTCGGGTGGTTCACTTCTGATCAGGAGATTACGAGCTTGCTACTGCCATTATTCCTCTGGTGTATGGTCTGGCAGCCGATGCGTACATGGACGTATTCGTTCAATCAGTCTTTGATGGCGATAGGTGAAGCTAGGTTTGTTGCGCTGAGTAGTGTCCTTGGCATGTGGATCTTTGCAACAGGCGGAGCTTATGTATTTGGCGTAGTGCTCGGAATGGGTGTCAAAGGCGTATTATTCGGCTTATTGCTCGACGAGTTCCTCCGTGCGATCCTCGTCGGTTGGCGCTGGCTCGGCCGCCGCAAGCTGCCTCGGCAAGCCGAGCAGCCAGCTGCTGTTCAGACAGTGTAGACGAATGTTGGTCAGGTATCTCACAAGGGAAAACTCCTGGGAAGATTAGCTGTGTTATGCGATGAGACCCTGTGGGGGTCTTATCGGGTGAAAGTTAAGTGAAGTTAGTAATCATAAGACCCTGCGAGGGTCTTATTTTTTTGAAATTGGCAGAAAACTGCCACGTTGTAATCGGTATGAGGTCCAATAAGACCCTGCTGGGGTCTTATCGGGTGATCGTTAAGTGAAATGAGTAATCATAAGACCCTGCGAGGGTCTTATCGCTATGCATCCATGTACCAAACCTATCGTCTTTTTAAATGACTTATGAGACACCTCTTTTTTTGGTGCAGCGGAACACTACGTTGGAAAATATCCACCATAATGGCGGATGGATTTGCTGCTCAAAAGCTGCGTTGGAGTTCATCCAATGAAATGGACGCTATAGAGGCAATTTGCTCTCTTGAGGTCTTTTCTATTGGATGAAATCCAGTCTGCGATTGACAGTGGAGTGAATACGGGCGATTATGTTGTACGAAATCCAGTCTGCGTTTGGCAGGCGCTCGAAGAGATGGCTGTGAAGTAAAGTGGCGCTAGAGCAGCACCGGTGCTGTGCATCACATACTCCTAAATGAAGGGATTACCAGCTTCAAGCTTGAACTAGTATGCTAATCAAGCATTGGAGGAATGTAATTGTACCGGTATGTTCTATTACTCGTGTTTGTGCTAGTGGCAGGCTGCAGCAACCAGAATAACACGATTCAAAAGAATAGCAGTTCAACAATCGCGCTTGAGCAATATTATTTCTCGGGCATAGAGGAGCGGATCAATCAGTTAAGCGCAAAGCTCCTCGCAGACGGTTATAAAGTTAGTGCGCCGGTATCGTATGAACATGAAGGCTCAACCGAATATTCTATATATTCAACGAAAGAAATACCTAGAGGTCAGATTGCGGTTGAAGATCAGAAAGCCGAGCGTTACGCGGATGAATTCGATGTAGGTTATGACGGTAATGGCTTCGCTTTGGAATAAGGAGGACGTCTTCCGGTTGACACCGAAAAACCCGTTATTATATAGTTAGATTATGGATTAGCACTCTGATATTGAGAGTGCTAACGAACAAGTTTAATAACTGAAGGGAGAACGTTATCTCAATGGAAAAGCAACAATTTAAAGCAGAATCGAAGCGCCTCTTGGAGATGATGATCAACTCTATTTATACACAGCGCGAAATTTTCTTAAGAGAGCTGATCTCGAATGCCAGTGATGCGATCGACAAAATTTACTATAAGGCACTGACAGATGATCAACTGGTATTCAACAAAGAAAGCTATTACATAAAAGTAACAGCTGACAAAGCAAACCGCACGCTGACTCTCTCCGACACGGGGATCGGCATGACGCAGGAAGATCTGGAGAACAACCTTGGCGTCATCGCAAAGAGTGGATCGCTGGCGTTCAAGAAGGAGAACGAAGCGAAGGATGGCCACAACATTATTGGCCAATTTGGCGTAGGCTTCTACTCAGCGTTTATGGTAGCGGACAAAGTTGAAGTAATCAGTAAAGCGCTGGGCGAGAAAGAGGCTTACAAGTGGGAGTCGGAAGGCGCTGACGGCTATTCGATTACACCTGCGGACAAAGAAACAGTCGGCACGGACATCATTATGACGATCAAGCCAAACACTGAGGACGATAACTACGATGAGTTCCTTGAGGAATACCGCCTCAGAGCCATCATCAAGAAATACTCGGACTTCATCCGTTACCCAATTAAGATGGATATGAAGGGCCAGCGTCCGAAAGAAGGCAGCGAAGGCGAATTCGAGGAATACCAAGAAGAACAAACCGTCAACAGCATGGTGCCGATTTGGCGTAAAAATAAAAGTGAGTTGACGCAGGAAGACTACGATAACTTCTACTTCGAGAAGCGCTACGGCTTTGATAAGCCGCTGAAGCATCTCCATATTAGTGCGGATGGTGCTGTTGTTTATAACGCGATTCTCTTTATTCCAGAGAATACGCCATTCGACTATTACACGAAGGAATTTGAAAAAGGTCTTGAGCTGTATTCGAACGGTGTCCTCATTATGGACAAATGCGCGGATCTGCTGCCGGATTATTTCAGCTTCGTGAAAGGGATGGTTGATTCCGAGGATCTGTCGCTGAACATTTCCCGGGAACTGCTGCAGCATGACCGTCAATTGCAGCTTATTGCGAAGAACATTAAGAACAAAATCAAGAGCACGCTGCAAAGCCTGCTGAAGGAAGACCGTGAGAAGTACGACGGCTTCTACAAGTCGTTTGGCAGACAGCTGAAGTTTGGCGTGTACAACGACTACGGCGCGAACAAAGATACACTGCAAGACCTGCTCTTGTTCTACTCCTCGAAGGAGAAGAAGCAAGTTACGCTGGATGAATACGTATCACGTATGCCGGAAGATCAGAAGTACATCTACTATGCAGCTGGCGAGTCGATTGACCGTCTTGAGAAGCTGCCGCAAGCAGAGATCGTGGCGGACAAAGGCTACGAGATGCTGTACTTCACAGACGATATCGATGAGTTCGCGATCAAGATGATTGGAACGTACAAAGAGAAGTCGTTCAAGAACGTATCAAGCGGCGACCTCGGCATCGAGTCGAATGCTGAAGAAAAGCAAGCTGAGGAAGAAGCAGCAACGGAGAACAAAGATCTGTTTGTTTCGATGAAAGAGCTGCTTGGCGACAAAGTTACAGGCGTAAAAGCTTCGAAACGTCTGAAATCCCATCCGGTCTGTCTTTCGTCAGATGGCGAAGTAACCATCGAGATGGAGAAAGTGCTGAAGGCTATGCCTAACGGCCAAGACGTGAAAGCGGACAAAGTGCTGGAGATCAACGTTAACCATGAAGTGTTCCAAGCACTCAAGGAAGCTTATAGCAATGACCAGCAGAAGCTGAACCTGTACACGAACATTTTGTATAACCAAGCCCTTCTTATTGAAGGCTTGACGGTGCAGGATCCGGTTCAATTCACGAACGATATTTGTAAAATAATGGTGTAATCGTCTGCATCAGCAGTAGAGGCCGGCCTTAGGACAATGTCCTGGGGCCGGCTTTTTGCGCATTCGTTCTAACATCAACCTGCCACGCATAAGCTTGTATCACTATGGTAGCGTTTACCAAATACCTATGCGACGGAATCTATCAATAACGCTAGCAAGCTACTTTTCGAAAAGGGAGATGGTTAGCCAATGATTTACGCTGAGCCGGGCAAGCAGGATTCGAAGATTTTGTTTAAGAAACGGTACGACAATTACATAGGGGGCCGCTGGACGCCGCCAACGCAAGGCCAATATTTCGATAATGTATCTCCGGTGAACAATGCGGCCTTCTGTGAGGTGGCTCGCTCCACATCGGAGGATATTGAGCTTGCTCTTGATGCGGCACATGCGGCAAAAGCCGATTGGGGACGGACATCTGCAGCAGAGCGCGCTAATATTTTGAATAAGATTGCAGACCGGATCGAGAGCAACCTGGAGACATTAGCTGTTGCAGAGACTTGGGATAACGGCAAGCCAATCCGCGAATGCCTTGCGGCGGACCTGCCGCTTGCTGTTGATCATTTCCGGTATTTTGCCGGCTGCATAAGGGCACAAGAAGGCTCGCTCAGCCAGCTCGACAACGACACGGTTGCTTATCATTATCATGAGCCGCTAGGCGTCGTTGGCCAGATCATTCCTTGGAACTTCCCGCTCTTGATGGCGACTTGGAAGCTTGCGCCAGCGCTTGCGGCGGGCAACTGCGTTGTCCTTAAGCCAGCCGAGCAGACACCTGCGTCGATCTGTGTTCTGATGGAGCTGATTGAAGATTTGCTGCCTGCAGGTGTGATTAATATTGTAAACGGTTTCGGCCTGGAAGCCGGCAAGCCGCTGGCCTCAAGCAAACGGATTGCTAAAATCGCCTTTACCGGCGAAACAACAACGGGCCGTCTTATCATGCAATATGCTTCACAAAATCTCATTCCCGTCACGCTGGAGCTTGGCGGTAAATCTCCAAACATCTTCTTCGAGGACATTATGGCGAAGGATGATGCTCTCTTTGATAAAGCGCTCGAAGGATTCACGTTATTCGCGCTAAACCAAGGGGAAGTGTGTACCTGTCCGTCCCGTGCACTCATTCAAGAGTCGATCTACGACAGCTTTATGGAGAAGGCGCTGCGGCGAGTTGCATCGATCAAACAAGGCAATCCGCTGGATACGGATACGATGATCGGGGCTCAAGTCTCGACAGAGCAAATGGAGAAAATCCTAAGCTACATCGACATCGGACGCCAGGAAGGGGCCGAATGCTTGATTGGCGGAGGCCGGGCAGCAATTGGAGGCGACATCGCAGATGGCTACTATATTCAGCCGACGGTGCTTCGCGGGGACAACAGCATGCGGATTTTCCAAGAGGAGATTTTTGGCCCAGTTGTTGCTGTGACGACCTTCCGTTCGCCGGAAGAGGCGCTCGCGATTGCGAATGATACGCTGTATGGTCTTGGCGCAGGCGTCTGGACAAGGGACATTAATGCGGCGTTCCGGATGGGACGGCAGATCGAAGCGGGCCGCGTCTGGACGAACTGCTATCATGCTTACCCGGCACATGCGGCATTTGGCGGCTACAAAATGTCCGGTGTTGGCCGCGAGAACCATAAGATGATGCTGTCGCATTATCAGCAGACGAAGAACCTGCTCGTCAGCTACAGCCCTGACGCGCTTGGCTTTTTCTAAGTTGGCAGCGGAATCCGTGTTAAAAGTACTCGCCACGGAAAGTGCGCTTGAACTGATCGATCGGCTGCGGGCGAAGTATGGCGACGTCATGTTCCATCAATCAGGTGGGTGCTGTGATGGCAGCTCGCCGATGTGTTTTCCGCTAGGCGAGTTCTTGATTGGTGAGCAGGATGAGCACCTTGGCGAGATTGGCGGCGCACCCTTCTATATGAGTAAAGCCCAATACGATTATTGGAAAAATACACAGCTCATTATCGACGTTGTGCCTGGCCGCGGCGGGATGTTCTCGCTGGAAGGACCAGAGGGACTCCGCTTCTTGACGAGGTCTCGTATTTTTACAACTGAGGAACTGCGCAGCTTAGGTCTGCTTCAAGCGTAAACGGCTCTTCTTATATTTTAAAGAAAAAAGGTCCCCGCATGCCTGCGACAGGCAATGCGGAGACCTTTTTTCGTGTGTGCACGAATTAGTTAACTGCTTCGTCTTCTTCCTCTTCTTCATCCTCACCGTAAGCACCGACACGGTAATCATCCGTCTTCTCGCCGTCTTCCCAAACCTCGACGAACAGTGCATCACAGTTCTCGAAATCTTCAGCTTTCAGAGCGAGCACTCTTTCCTCGTCATCACCGACGTATACATTTTCCATCCCGTCTTCCGTGAACGAGAGAACAACAAAAATTTTCAACTTGCAGGCCCTCCTATGCAATTGTTATTGAAGCAGTATACCATATTGGGCTTATTCAGTGCCTCTCATTGTTCGAGATTCATGCCAATATTTGAATCAGTCGCGGAAAATTGGGTAATAGTAGTGGAGGAGTAAGGAACGGGGGGATTGCGGTGAAGTTTACGCCCGAGCAGCGGATCACGCTGCATGGTTTCAACAATTTGACGAAGTCGCTTAGCTTTAATATGTATGACATCTGTTTTACGAAGACGAAGGAAGAGCGCGAGGCCTACATCGCCTACATCGATGAACAGTATAATTCGGACCGCCTGACGAAAATTTTGAAGCAAGTAGCCGATATTATTGGGGCGCATGTCCTGAATATCGCAAAGCAGGATTATGTTCCTCAGGGCGCTAGTGTAACGATTCTTGTCTCGGAAGGGCCTATCGTTGAAGTGCCGACGGAATCTACGTATGACGAGTCGCCGGGGCCGCTTCCGGATAATGTTGTGCTCCAGCTCGACAAAAGCCATATTACCGTACATACGTATCCTGAATATCATCCAAGCGAAGGGATCAGTACATTCCGTGCCGATATTGACGTCGCTACCTGTGGAGAGATCTCGCCGCTTAAGGCGCTTAATTATTTGATCCATTCGTTTGATACGGATATTATGACGATTGATTACCGGGTACGTGGTTTTACGAGAGATATTGATGGTAACAAGCTGTTTATTGATCATGATATCAATTCGATTCAGAATTATATTCCGGACGAGGTTATTGATCAATACGACATGATTGATGTGAACGTGTATCAGGAAAATATTTTCCACACCAAATGCAAGCTGCGGGAGTTTGATCTGAACAATTACCTGTTTGGCTATACGAAGGACAAGCTGAGCATGGACGAGCAGAAGGAAATTACGGAGCGGCTCACGGACGAGATGTACGAGATCTTTTATGGCAAAAATATTAAATGAGGTTACGGACCGGGGGATGAGGCTTCTCCCGGTTTTTTGGCACGTCCATTTAGCCGTTCACCGGCATGAAACGCGCTCCACCACTAATAGATGGCGAAATCACCTTGTGGTATGATTAAGCAAATTCATAATTATGGGGGAGAATGTTTTATGACATTTGAGATCGAACGGAAGTTTCTGCTCGCAGTTCCTTACGAGTCTATTGGAGATCGCATTCAGGTGCGCTCGGAGCAGCGGATTGAGCAGACTTATCTGGCGCTGGAAGAGGATCAAGAATTACGTGTGCGTCGGATTACGGATGTCGGCAGCGGTGAAGTGACGTATACCCATACGTTCAAGAAGGGCTTTGGTATTAAACGTGAGGAAATAGAGTATTCGATTAATAAAGGGCTGTACGAGCAGGTCGTGACGGCTTTTGGGGCGGTAGCTCTGACGAAAAATCGGATTACAGCGGACTGGAACGATATCGTTATTGAGATCGATATTTACGACCAAATTCAACTGACGGTGCTGGAAGTGGAGTTTGATTCCGAAGAATCTGCGAATTCGTTTGCTGCACCGGGCTGGTTTGGTGAAGATATTAGCAGATCGAAGGAATACAGCAATAAGACGGTCTGGAAGCAGCTGCAGCAGAAGTAGGGAGGCGAGGGACATGCGGAAGCTTGTGTTTTTCGTTGGTGGAGCAGGCGCAGGGAAAACAACGCTGGCCAAAGCGCTGGCACGTAAGCGTGGTGTGACGGTACTGGATATGGACACGATGCTGCGTCCGGCTGCCGTACAGATTATGACTGTTGCAGGTCTTGATCCAAATGACCGTGATTCGGAAGAGTATAAGGTGCTATGCCGAGACCTTGGGTACCGGATTACGATGGATGCAGCGCTCGAAAATATTGAGATAGGTACCGATGTCTTTGTCATCGGACCCTTCACCAAAGAAACAAGCGATCCGTCTTGGATTGTGAAGGAATTAGCGGCGATTGGCGCCTCCCTTCATGATGTAGAAGTGAAGGCGGTTATCGTCTATTTGCAGGATGATCGGCTGCATTATAACCGGATCGAGCAACGTGGGCTTGAGACCGATCAATATAAGCTGGAACACTGGGACTCCTTCAGCCGCTCGCTTGTCAGACGAACGCTCGCTTGGGAGCTGCCGGAGTCATCGGTCTTGTACTATGATAATTCGCGGGAGTTAGATGAATCGGCGTTAGAACACCTGGAAAGGTTCGTGTTTGGTGATGTTATTTGATCCTACGATATTTGATAATTTGAAGGTTGCTTTGGAGAACCAGATCTATGATTTGGATAACCTGGATGAAAGAATCCGGGTTGTTGATCGTGTAGACAAGCTGGATATGGCGGTAATGTCCCGTGAGTTCGCGCTGCAGTTTGTGCTGGCTGGTGCGGAGCGGGAGAAGTGTGTGAAAGCCGAGGTTAAGCTTGATACGACCCTTCGTGATTTGGCTACTGAGCTGCTGGAGCTGCAGGAAGGAGATCCGCCGGGCTGCAGGCTCCGCTTGCTGTTCCATCTGTCAGTGACGGATGTGGAGGTGCAATGCCGCTTGATTGAAGAGGCTGTCAGGGAGAAATGGGGAACGGAGCTATTGCTCACTCAAAAGCTCAGCTTCATCTATGGTGAAGAAAGCGGACGTTACAGCAACACAGTAGAGCTTCGCTTCAACCGCCGCATTGACGAGGAGCAGATGAACGACCTGCCTGAGCTGCTTGAGCATATGATATCGACGCTTGAGGCGCTGGAGCTCCTGTAACCTCGGTACCCGGAAGAAATAAGACCCTGACAGGGTCTTATTTGCATTTCAGTTTCATTAAAGGTTCCGACTCCATAATAGGTTTTGTAAGCAGGACAAACTTAAACCTACTGAGGAGGAAATGAACATGAACAAGTACGTAAAAACATTTGGTATAACAGCAGCCATGGCGGTAATGGTACCACTAAGCGCATTCGCGGCAACCAGCCCAACAGCATCGACAACAGGAGCTGCTGCAACGGCACAAGTCCAAGCTGATGGCAGTATGAAACAAGCAGACGGGATGCATGGCCGTGGCGGATTTGGCGGTAAATTCATTTCTGACTCCGTATTGACGCTACTTAACCTGGATCGTGAAACACTCAATGAGAAGCTTGCTGTGGGCAGCACACTTGCAGAAATCGCAGCAGAGCAAGGTGTAGCGAGTGACGATCTGAAGGCGGCTTTAACCTCAGCATTCGAAGAGCGTCAAACCAATGATAAGAGTCAATTCTCTGCGAATTTAGATAATCTGATCAATACAGAACAGCTCGCCACAGGACGTGAAGACCGCAGAGGACGTGGTTTTGGACATAACCTGGATGCTGCTGCAACTGCGCTGAATATGACGGAAGATGAGCTGAAAACAGAGCTGCAAGCCGGCAAAACCATTGCAGCCATTGCCGATGAAAAAGGCATTAGCGAAGATACGGTGATTGCAGCGCTCGAAACAGCGATTAATGCTGACATTGATCAAGCTGTCACAGATGGCAAGCTGACAGCAGAGGAAGCGGTAACGAAGAAAGAAGAAACTGCCGCACAAGCTCAAAGCATCGTAAATGGTGAATTCAATCTCAAAGGTGACGGTTCGCATCATGGTGGTGGCATGAAACAGAAAGCCCAAACAGAAACAGACGATACTACAGCTGCTGAGACCAACGCTTAATGTAAGGCACGTAAATCGTCAGTAATCCCGGTAAATACCGCTGCTACAGCGGCAAATCACGTTTGCTGAAGGCGATAATGCCTGCGGCAAAGCTGGCGAGACCAATAGCAAGTAAGATTATTGCTGCAAGCAGCGGATGCCCGTTACCCGCAGCGATATCGCTTGGCCGGTACAGCGAGAAGATCGAGGCGTATCTCAGCCACTCGACGCTGCCGCTGATTTTGCCAAGCATATCGAGGGCGAACATCCCAAATACAATAAAACCAGAGGTGCCGAGAGCTTTTTTCTCATCGTTTATGATCGAAGACAGGAGAAAAGCGATACCACTTGCAGCTATAAACAGCATCCAAGCAACGACATTCATTTGAATATAACGTGCACCGTTAAATTCATACTTATCTCCGATAAACCAGATATACCCAAGCATTCCTGCTGCAGTTGTCACAACCATAATAAGCAGAAGTCCTGTGGACAGCACGCCTGCTTGCGTTGTGGCAACCTGCCGGCGGGTTGTTGGCGTGGAGAGCAAGTAAGCCATTGAGCCTTGATCCACTAAGCGGGCCATCAGTCCAGTAGATAGCATAATGCTGAAAATAGAAAGCAGAAGAGGTAATATAAGTCCGTAATATTCGCCAGAGATGAAGGCTTCCATACTGCCAAAGCCACCTTGAATATTAAAGGCGTTTACGATACCCTCGGGCATCGATTCCAGCAGTTCATTAAGTGCTCCCGTATTGTCCGCAATGCCGGGATAAAGCCAGAACATAAGCAGAATATAGAAGGCTGAGCCAAAAGCATAATTGCTCATCCCCTTCGCATGAATCTTCATCATTTGCTTGAATAATGGGAGGTTCATCAGCTAACAGCCCCCTTGTCAGCGCTTCGGTCGTAATATTGCATAAAGACATCTTCGAGATTTTGCGCCGTGATGTCCAGGCTGCGTACTTTATATTTCGCGGCTTCATGAATAAGCTCGTTGTAATTACCCTGCACAGCCACGGTCACCCTTCTTCCATCATGTGACTCTATCGGCACATTGCCACTCTGCACGAACGAACCCGCATCTTCCACATGCTCGAATACAATCACAAGCAGCTTCCGCTGCATCGATTGCAGCTCATGAATATTATTTGTTGCCACTAGGCGTCCATCCTTAATGATTGCGGCGCGATCACAAGTCCGTTCGATCTCCGGGAAGCTGTGTGACGACATGAGGAAAGTTGTGCCCCGGGCTTTCTCTTCCAGCACAAGCTCGATAAAGAGCTGCTGCATCAATGGGTCAAGGCCGGAAGTGGGCTCATCCAAAATAATAAACTCCGGGCTATGCATAAAGGCAGCGACGATGCCAACCTTTTGCTTCATCCCTTTGGACATTTTCCGGATAGGAGTATTCACATCGAATTGAAGCCGATTAATCAGCTGCTCGCGTTTCACAGAGCTGTCCACGCGCTGCATACGGGCCAGAAAATCTAAAAACTCCTTCCCCGACATCCCCTCAATAAACGCAATCTCTCCCGGCAAATACCCAACCAGCTTTTGCACCGCACCTTGCTTCTCCCAAGTATTAAGCCCCTTAATGGCTGCACTGCCGCGATCGGGCTTCATGAAGCCCATAATGTGGCGGATCGTTGTGGATTTTCCCGCACCGTTAGGCCCAAGAAAGCCAAATACCTCACCTTGCTCCACGGTGAAGGAGACATCAGTAATCCCTTTACCACCTGGAAAAAGCTTCGTTAAACCGTCTACGACCAGCATGCTGACCGCACCTCTTTTCGAAAAAAGTTATGAAATAATTAATGTCTTATATTTCATAATTATGATAGGCTTGGCCCAAACAGAAGTCAATGGGTTATGAAATATTTATGTGCTATAATTTCATTAATTCCTATTAAAGCCGGAGGGTAAAATGAACGGATTTGAAAAAAGAGCCGAGCAGCTGAAAGCAAGAATCAGGACGGTCGTCCTGGAGATGCTTCAAACCTGTGAGCCTAAAAATATTCGCATTGCCGATATCGCCGCAGAAGCAGGTGTGTCTCAGGTAACGATCTATAATTATTTTGGCAATAAGGAAGAGCTTATTCGGGATGTCTTCAAGCAATATTACTGGGGCAAAGTGGAGGAGTTTGAACGTTTTGTTGAAGGTCAGCCGTCCTTTAAGCAGTTTGTGGAGTACATCATTCTTGAGGATAAGGAGGCTTTCCGCAAATTCACACCAGCTGCCATTCAGGAAATGATGCGCTCGGACGAAGAGATCAGCCGGGATATCGATGAGATTTACCGGACGAAGGGTTTGCCGCTTGTTACCAAGCTTATTGAAGGCTACAAGCAAAAAGGAGAAATCTCGGATAAAGTATCAACGACTGCGATATTGGCCTATATCAACATGTTTAACGCACAATCTCGTATGCTGCTCGAACAAGCAGAGCAGAGCGGCCAAGGAGATGTCTTTTTTGAAGAGTTTATTCATCTGTTCTTCTACGGCATATGCGGGATTGAGCCTAGCCTCTAGGCAAATGGATTTATTGTTAGATTGCTATTCCTGCCTTGCTATTGGTACAATACACCGTAGTAGAGAAGACAAGGGAGCTGTATCGATTGACGAAAGCAAAGAAGAGCGGTATCGGGCAAGGAACGGGCAAGAAGGGCTGGAGCCGCTGGGATAAAGCAGCAAAGCAGAAGAGCGCCAAACGGATCTTCGGCAAAGGAACCAAAGCTGCAACTGACAAGAAGGAAGAAGCTGGCGGAGCCGGAGGCGGAGAAAAAGCAAGCAAGTGATTGCCTAAATTTCACATATCCGTTATAGTTGATTCAATTGCATAATGCGTGCGGGTGCTGGATAAAGTCCGGCTGAGATAGGTAACTTGTTTGCCTGACCGTTAATCTGAACCAGGTAATGCTGGCGTAGAGAACCGATTGAATTGTAACCATTCGTGTATTCTCGAGTGGTTTTTTCTGTTGTTCGAACGCCTTCATGTTTAGTTACCAATGGTTACTAAAGCAGAGGAGTGACAAGGAACAATGCAAATGCAAACACAAACAAGCAAGTTTAGCGAAAGACTGTATGAGAGCTCGAAGGTGATCTGGGAACAGAGCCATCGGCATCCTTTTCTCGAGGACTTAAAGGCTGGGATGCTGGATCCCGCGAAGTTTATTTTTTACCTCAAGCAAGACTACATCTACTTAATCGATTATGCCAAAATGTTCGCTTACGGCAGCATTAAGGCAGCGAACCTCCAAACGATGGGGAAATTCTCTGAGCTGTGCCACTCGATTCTTAATGTGGAGATGGGGCTGCATCGGCAGTATGCCGAGCGCTTTGGCGTCACCCAAGAAGAGCTGGAGAGAACGGAACCAACACCCACGACAATCGCTTATACCAAATACTTACTCGACGTTGCCGCGCATGGCTCTCTAGCTGAGGTTGCGGCTGCGGTGCTGCCATGTATGTGGAGCTACCGTGAGATTGGCGTTTTGTTCGCAGCTGAGCCTGGCGTAATGGACCATCCGCTTTACCGTGATTGGGTCCTGATGTACAGCTCTGAGGAGTTTGGCGAGCTGACGGACTGGTGCATCGGCATCATGGATCAACTGGCAGACGGATTACCAGAGCAGGAGCTTGCAAAGCTCGAGCAGCATTTCATTATGGCTTCCAAGCTTGAATATATGTTCTGGGATATGGCTTACAGGCTGGAAGGCTGGCCGGTGTGAGCGGGCAGCAAGTAACCGTAAAAGAAAGGTATGCAGGTTTATCGGTTAAGGGATTAACCTACCGATTTGATGGCGAGGAGCCGTTGTTCGAAGGGCTTGAAATGGACATTCCACAAGGGCAATTTGTCAGTATCGTGGCGGCAAGCGGCATGGGCAAAACAACCCTGTTTCGCCTGCTGGCGGGTCTTCTCCAGCCAAACTCCGGCACGATAAGTGTAGCTGGGGCTGGGCAAGGGCATGGGAAAGGAAGCCGCAGCGGGATTGGCTACATGCCACAACGAGACTGTCTGATGCCTTGGCGGACTGTGCTGGATAACGCAGCAATTGGGCTGGAACTTGCAGGAATATCAAAGCGGGATGCCCGAAGCAGAGTGCTTGAACTGCTGCCGGAATTAGGGCTGGCTGGTACGGAAGCGAAATATCCACATGAGCTGTCTGGAGGTATGCGGCAGCGGGTATCCTTCCTCCGCTCGCTGCTGGGCGGCGGGGAACTGCTGCTCCTTGATGAGCCATTCAGCGCACTTGATGCCATGACACGGGTCAGCATGCAGCAATGGCTGCTGCAGGTGTGGGAGAAGCATCGGAAGACGATTCTGTTCATCACGCATGATATCGACGAAGCGCTTCTGCTGTCGGATCGAGTGTTAATTGCAGCAACACGGCCAATCACCAAGCTGGAGGCGCTTGAGGTCGACTTGCCTCGTCCACGTACATACGAGACCACATTGGATGAACGGTTTGTGGCGCTCAAGCGGCAGCTGCTCCGGCAGCTTGGCCGGATCACCTCCACCTTGGAAGGAGGTGACAGCTGATGCGGAGATGGACAGAGAAGCTGCCGATTCTTTTATTTATTGTTCTTTTAGCGGCGTGCTGGGAAGTGGGAACGATGGTATTCGATATTCCACCTTATATCATTCCAAGGCTGTCGGATGTTTTCGCCGCGATTGGGGATAACGCAGCACTTCTAGGCAAGCATTTTGTCATAACGCTGTGGGAAGCGCTGCTTGGCCTAACCTTCTCCATCCTATGCGGCATGTTATCTGCGATCTGGATTGACAGCTCAAGCCTCGCGCGTAAGACGATTTATCCGCTGATCGTTGCTTCGCAGACGATTCCGATTATCGCGCTGTCGCCAATTATGGTCATGTGGTTTGGTTATGAGATGGGGAGTAAGGTTGCGGTCGTTATCTTATTTACATTCTTCCCAGTTGCGGTTAATACCGCAGATGGATTCCGTACAGCAGATCGCGAGATCGGAGAACTGCTTCGATCGATGGGTGCGGGAAGGGCACAGCTGTTCCTTAAATGGAAGATTCCTTCCGCGCTGCCTTCCTTCTTCACAGGACTCAAGATGGCAGCGGCCATCAGTGTTGGAGGTGCAACACTTGGCGAATGGCTTGGCGGTGAAGCTGGCCTTGGCGTATTTACGAAACGAGCGGCAAATATGCTGCGCGGCGACGATGTGTTCGCCGGAGTGCTGCTGCTGTCCCTAATGGGAGTTGCTTTATTTATTGCTGCACAATTCATAGAGAGACTGGTGCTTGGGCACCGGCGAAATGGTTAGAGTCAGTCATTTGAAAGGCAATTGAGGGGAGTTTTAATTATGTTTTGGTCTAATAATCGATTCATCAAATCAGGATTAGCCGTAGGACTCATATTCACTTTACTGCTGACAGCTTGTTCATCCACGAAGGACAGCAATAATTCCGGCAGCAGCGCAGGGAAAGAAAAAGAAACGGAAGAGTTGACCGTCTTATTGGATTGGTATCCCAATGCGGTACATACCTTTTTGTATGCGGCGGAGGAGCAGGGATATTTTGCAGAAGAAGGGCTTAAAGTTAAGCTGCAGATGCCTGCCGATACGACGGATGCGCTGAAGCTGGTAGCCACGGGCAAGGCTGATCTGGCGCTCAGCTATCAAATGCAAGTTGCATTAGCACGAGCGGAAGAGATTCCGGTTGTCTCCGTTGGGGCGATCGTCCGTCATCCGCTGAATCAGCTGTTTGTGCCGGAGGCATCTGGCATTAAGAGTCCAAAGGATCTTATCGGGAAAAAAATCGGTTATCCATCCGCTCCGCTTGATGAAGCGCTTGTTAACACGATGGTGCAGGCGGACGGAGGCGATCCGTCGAAATTAGATTATGTAGATATCGGCTGGGATCTGATCCCTGCGATGACGACAAAACGTGTTGACGGTATTATTGGTGGTTATATCAATCATGAGAAGCTGCTGCTCGAGAAGGAAGGCGAGAAGCTTACCTCGTTCAACCCAGCGGATTATGGTGTGCCAGATTATTATGAGCTTGTGCTGACGGCAAGCGAGAAAGAGCTCGACAGCAAAGGTGACACGATAAAACGTTTCCTTGCAGCTGCAGCCAAAGGTCAAGCGTATACGGCAAGCCATCCGGATGAAGCCTTACAGCTGCTGCTCGATAAGCAGAGTACAGACTTCCCGCTGGATGCTGATATCGAGAAGCAAAGCTTATCTATTTTGCTCCCGCTGATGGACGCGGGTGAAGAAGCTTTTGGCAGCCAGACGGAGGAGTCCTGGAACAAGGTGATTAATTGGCTGACGGAGCATGATCAGATTAAGACGCCGGTGAAGGCGGCGGATGCTTTCCGCAATTTGTAGGCAATATTGATTGATGCTTACGAAGTAAGAATCGCCACAATGGCCTTAAAGAGGCCATTAGTGTGACAATTCTTTAAGCGAATGCTTACGAAGTAAGAATCGCCACAATGGCCTTAAAGAGGCCATTAGTGTGACAATTCTTTAAGCGAATGCTTACGAAGTAAGAATTGCCACAATGGCCTTAAAGAGCCCATTAGTGTGACAATTCTTTAAGCGAATGCTTACGAAGTAAGAATTGCCACAATGGCCTTAAAGAGCCTATTAGTGTGACAATTCTTTAAGCAAATGCTTACGAAGTAAGAATTGCCACAATGGCCTTAAAGAGCCCATTAGAGTGACAATTCTTTTTAGGAGGTTTGGCAGATGGATGAGAGACTGGAGAGATATTCAAGGCAGATGCTGTTCGCCCCTATCGGCGAAAGTGGTCAGCAGAAGCTGAGCGAAAGCGCCGTATGCATCATTGGCATGGGCGCGCTTGGTACCGTACTGGCCAATCATATGGTTCGGGCAGGCGTTGGAATGGTTCGGATCGTGGACCGGGACTATGTGGAGAAAAGTAATCTGCAGCGTCAAATGCTGTACGACGAGGATGATGTACGGGAGGGGTATCCAAAGACGATTGCTGCCGAGCGGAAGCTTCGCCGGATCAACTCGGATGTGAAGATTGAAGCGGTAGTGGCGGATGTAACGGTCCATAATATTGACGATTTGCTTGACGGTATGGATCTGGTGCTCGACGGTACGGATAACTTCCAGACACGGTTCCTGCTGAATGATGCCTGTTTCCGCAAAGGTATTCCTTTCACCTATGGCGGTGCAGTAAGCTCGCGCGGCATGAGCGCGATTCTGGTGCCGGGCAAGACGCCTTGCCTGCGCTGCTTCCTGCCTTCGGCAGACAGCGGCGGCCAAACCTGCGATACGATTGGCGTTATTGCACCGGTTGTTGATATTGTCGCCTCCTACCAAGCGGTAGAGGCGCTTAAATATTTGGTTGAAGCGGACAAAGCAAGACGAAACAGTCTTGTTACGTTTGATCTGTGGAGCAATTACTACTATGAGATGAAGCTGGGTGAAGCGGCAAAAGAATGCCCTTGCTGTCAGCTCAAGGAATACCCGGCGCTGCAAATGACTGAGACGGATCAGACAGTCTCGTTATGTGGACGCAGTACGGTTCAGATCAGTGGACATGGGTCTATTAATCTGGAGCAATGGCATAAACGGCTGGAGCCTGCTGCGGTAAAGGTAGAGCTTAACGCGTATTTGCTGAAAGCCGAGCTGCCGGAAGGCGAACGGCTTGTCCTATTCCCAGATGGCAGGGTTCTTGTGCAGGGGACAGAGGATATTGTACGTGCCAAGACGTTGTATGCCCGGTATATCGGCTATTAAGAAAACCATTCATTAACACATAAGAGGGAGATGAGAGCAGGATGAAGGAGTTTCGTCTGTATGCGATCACGGGAGAACAGTTCCACCCAGGCCGAGAAATGCTGGAAGTGATGGAAGAAGCGATTAAGGGCGGTGTAGACATCGTTCAATTGCGGGACAAAGACAGCAGCCCTGAAGTAGTGCTAAATAAAGCAAAAGCGCTGCGTGAGCTGACCCGAAAATACGGTGTGACCTTTATCGTGAATGATTATATCGACATTGCGCTGGAAGTAGACGCAGACGGTGTTCATCTCGGACAGGATGATGTATCGCTTGTGGAAGCAAGACGCCGTGTTGGTAATAAAATCATCGGAATTTCCACGCATGCGATTGAGGAAGCGCTGCTTGCAGAGGAGCAAGGCGCCGACTATATCGGCGTTGGTCCAGTATTCCCAACGAAGACGAAGGTGGACGTTGTTGATCCAGTGACAGTTGCTTATGTGAAACAGGTTACGGAGCGGGTTAATATCCCATATGTTGCGATTGGCGGTATTAAGCTCAGCAATGTGGATGAGGTTATTGCAGCAGGAGCTACCCGTATTTGTGCGGTCAGTGAGATCGTCGGAAGCTCTGATGTCGCAGGTACCTGTCAGGCCTTCCTCCGCAAGCTGGAAGGAGCGGGGCAATCTCATGCAGCTGATCATTAATGGTGAGGCCAAAGAACTGGAAGCACGTACGATTCAGGATGTTGTTGTCCATTTTGGCTTAGAAGGGCGGCCGCTAGTCGTGGAAGCAGACGGCGAGATTATTGCGAAGGAACAGTGGCCGGACATCGAGGTTCGACCGCTGATGAAGATCGAGCTGGTTCATTTTGTTGGGGGAGGCTGAGCAGATGAAGAAGGATGTATGGCATATTGGAGGACATGAGCTGACCTCGCGGTTTTTTATCGGGACGGGATTATTCCCAAGCCCCTATGTGCAAAAGGAAGCAATCCGGGAGTCCGGGGCAGAAGTATTAACCTTCGCCATTCGCAGGATTAACCTCGCATCAACGGAGGATGATTCGATCCTGCAGCACGTGGAAGGTGAATCGTTCCAATACCTGCCGAACACGTCGGGAGCCAGCACAGCAGAGGAAGCGGTGCGGATCGCAAGACTAGCTCGTGCTTCAGGACTTAGCGATTGGATTAAGGTAGAGATCAGCGCGAATGAGCGCACGCTGCTGCCGGATCCGCTTGAGACACTGAAGGCAACAGAAATTCTGGTAAAAGAAGGATTTACGGTTCTCCCTTATACGTCGGATGATCCGATTCTGTGCAAAAGGCTGGAGGAAGCCGGAGCAGCAGCGGTTATGCCTGGCGCCGCCCCTATTGGTACAGGTCTTGGGATTCTGAACCCTTATAATATTGGCCTTATCGTAGAAGAAGCGAAGGTGCCGATTATCGTGGATGCAGGTCTTGGATCGGTCAGCGATGTCGCGCAGGCGATGGAGCTTGGTGTCTCTGGCGTATTAATGAATACGCCGGTAGCGAAGGCGAAGGACCCTGTTGGCATGGCACGGGCGATGAGACTCGCCATTGAAGCAGGCCGTCTGTCGTATTTGTCTGGACGGATATCGAAGAAGCGTTACGCCTCTGCAAGCAGCGGGCATGAACAGTTTATTGTGAAATAGTCATATCATCGTGGATTAATAAATAGAAAGCTGGTTTAACCATGGGAGAAACAATTGTCATTATGGGCGGAGGCGTTGTTGGTCTCTCCTGCGCTTTTGAGCTGCAGAAGCGGGGGCATCAAGTGACAGTAGTGGAGATTGGCCGCTGCGGCGGGCAAGCCTCCGGTGCTGCTGCCGGGATGCTGGCGCCTTACTCGGAAAATGTAGAAGGGCCGGACGACTTTTTCCATCTGTGCAAGGAAAGCTTACGGCTGTACCCGGCTTGGCGGGATGAGGTTCGCCGCATATCCGGTCGAGCCTTTGAATACACCGAATCGGGCAGCCTTTATATTGCCTACCATGAAGCTGATCGCCTGGCTCTAGAAGGGCGGCGTCTCTGGCAGAATGAGCATGCTTCAAGTGGTATTGTGCTGGAGGGGGATGCGTTGTTCCGTCAGGAGCCTATGTTGTCGCGCGAAGTAAAAGCAGCCCTATATACACCAGAGGAAAGCCATGTGTATGCGCCGGATTATGTTCTGGCACTTGAGCATGCATGCCGATTAATCGGTGTTCAGATCTTTGAGCAGCTAGGTAAGGTGACTGTTGCCGAATGGCGTAACGATATCGTTGTTGTCTCGCAGGATGGACAAAGCTTCACTGGCGATCGGCTCGTTGTATGCAACGGCGCGTGGGCGCAGGAACTGGAAGAGGCATTTGATATACGCATTCCGGTATACCCGATCCGTGGACAGATCTGTGCGTATGAGGCGGAAGTGAAGCCGGTGCAGCATATGGTGTTCTGCAATCAGGGATACCTCGTTGCCAAGGAGAACGGTACACTTGTCTGCGGTGCATCCGAGGATGTAGCGGGGTTTGATACAAGTGTAACGGAGCGTGGAATCGAGCGGCTGCGCAAATGGAATAAGCAGGCGTTCCCGTTCCTGGCGGAGCAGGAGCCATTCCATCGCTGGGCAGGCCTTCGGCCTTCCACGCAAGATGGTTTTCCGCTGCTCGGCCCTTTACAGCAATCTGCCGGCCGTGTCGTTATGGCGGCTGGCCATTATCGCAATGGTATTTTGCTTAGCCCGGTAACGGCACAGGTCGTTGCCGATTATATCGATGGCGGTAGTCCGTTATCGGCGTTTGCGCCTGAACGGTTCACTCATTAAATACAATAGAAAGGAGGTTAGAATTAAGATGTCGGAGTACATAAACGGGAAAGTGGCAAGAGCTTTGACGATTGCTGGTTCAGACAGCGGCGGCGGAGCCGGTATTCAGGCAGATTTGAAAACGTTCCAGGAGCTAGGCGTGTACGGCATGTCTGCCCTGACTGCAGTAACTGCGCAAAATACACTTGGTGTTCAAGGCGTATTCCCGCTTACAAAGGAAGCAGTAACGGCACAAATTCATTCCGTAGGCAGCGATATTGGTGTTGATGCGATGAAGACAGGAATGTTATTCAGCGCGGAGATCATCGAGGCGGTCGCAGAGGCGATTGTTTTCTTCGGTTGGACGAAGGTAGTGATTGATCCTGTGATGATTGCCAAAGGAGGAGCTTCACTGCTTCAAGCGGATGCGATCCGGGCGCTCACCCGCAAGCTGCTCCCGCTTACAATGATTATTACGCCTAACATTCCAGAAGCCGAGTATCTAACTGGGATGGGAATCCGCAATAAAGCAGATAAGGTAGAAGCAGCGAAGAAGCTTGTTGATTTTGGCGCCAAATATGTCCTTATCAAAGGCGGGCATGAAGCAGGAGCAGAAGCGGTTGATTTGTTGTTCGACGGCAGCAGCTTTAGCGAGTTGTCGGGCAAGCGAATCGAAACTGCGCGTACACATGGCACCGGCTGTACGTATTCGGCAGCTCTGACAGCAGGCCTCGCAGAGGGACTTGGAATAGAGGAAGCAGTACGTCAAGCAAAAGCGTACATTCAAGCAGCTATTGAGGATAGCATTGCTATCGGCAGTGGACATGGCCCGACCAACCACTGGGCTTACCGACGCAGAGGACTTGTCCCTCAATAGCATGTCTTGTCCTAATTCCGCTCTTTTGATCATAGATATGAGAAAGAGGAGCGTGAATAATGTGGAAGACAAGACGGTTAAGCGATATTACCGATTAAAGCAGAAGCAGAAAGAGATTGAGCAGGAATTATCTGAGCTGCGCGGTGAAATTGTGAAGCATTGTACCGAGCAGGAGCTCTCGGAACTTGAGATTGGAAGCTATAAAGTAAAGATTGTCTCACAGGAGCGCAAGGAATTCGACGAGACAAAGCTGTTCGCAGCTCTTCCGGATCCGGAAGTATGGCGGCTGCTCTCAAAGCCTGACTCCTCCAAAATCGCCGGTCTGATTAAGTTGAATGTTATTTCAGAAGATACAATCAAAGATACGTATTCCGTAAAGCACTTATCTCTTCTTCAGGTGGATAAAAAGTGAGTGAGCATAGCAGGGATCCCGTCCGCGAAATTTGGGCGGGATTTTTATTTACTTAATTATTGACAATATTAAGAATTGTGAGATAATTACAATAAGCTTAGTTCTCGGTACGCCGAGAAGCGGGGAAACCAATCTTTTGGGGCGAATCAGCCAGTCTTTGGCTGTAGGGAACCATCTATCCCGAGTCCGTCAGCTAACCTCGTCAGCTTGAGATGGGTCTTTTGCGAATAACATTGCGAATTATTAGACCCTTTAACAGGGTCTTTTTCTGTTTAAAGGCCCACATGCACACAGAGCATGCCTATGCTCTGTGCTGCTGGGGTCTTTTTTTATTTTTCATGGGGGTGGGATGGACTTCCCGGCAAGTAGGTGAGAAAGTCAACAAACCTTTTGGAGGGATGACGAATGGTACAACCAATGGCTGATAAAGGAAGATCGGCAGGGCTGTCAGAGGCGGAGAGAGAGCGGCTTAAGAAGCATTTTCGCGTCAATGATTACTACTTAAACTTGATTGACTGGGATGATCCGAAGGATCCGATCCGTAAGCACCTGATTGCAACAGCCGGGGAAGCTCACGGAGAGACCTTGGAGGACACTAGTGGCTGTAAGCATGTCTACCATTCGATGGCGTTGCTTTCCGTCTCCCATGCTGCAGAAGGACTTGCCTATATTGCAGAACATACCGAAATCCATAAAGTTGTACTGACTGGTGGAGACAGCCTCTTATTAGCTACATCTAAGCTGCGCCGAATTATTGAACAGCTGCGGGAAATGGATCATGTAGGTACGATCCGACTGGACTCTAGAATCCCGATCTTTAACCCGATGCGGATCTATGAGGATTCCGAGCTGTTAGATATGCTTCATAAGTTCTCAAGTCCAGAGAAACGGATTTATATCATGACTTCCATTAATCATCCGCGCGAAATAACGTTAGAAGCGAAGAAAGCCTTTAATGCGCTGCATCAGGCAGGAGCTATAGTCGTCAATCAAACCCCTATTGTTAAAGGCGTCAATAATGACCCGCTTGTACTAGGCAAGCTGATCGATCAATTGTCCAGAGCCGGGATTACGCCTTATTCCTTTATCGTTAACCGTCCTCATACCGCATACGCTGATTCCGTTTTGTCTCTGAAGAGCATTTTTTCTATTGTAGAGCAAGCAAAAGTACTGACCGCAGAGCTTGGCCAGCGCATCAGATTGTTAATGGCGCATACCTTTGGCAAGATTGAGCTTCTAGATATTGAAAGCGGCAAAGCCTATGTAAAATATCATCATTATAAAGAAGATGGCAATGGACGTTTCATGATGCTCGACTGTCCCCCAGAGGCTGCTTGGATTGATGATTTGACCGATCATGATGACCATACGGTATATATATCGCAGGAACAACTTCCTAAAGTGAATAAAGGATGTTCTTGAATTGAAGTAGAAGTAGTTAGGGATAGTAACTCACATCCCGGGAGGCTTCTATTTAATGAGAGAGTACAGTCAAGAACTAGTCAGTGCTTTACAGGCTCAGCAGGAAGAAGTAAGTTTGAACGGAACATCGGTTATTGTAAAAGGTAATCCGGAAGAGACAAGAGCAGGTTACTTGGATCCGTATGAGCTTAAACTGATCAGGCAGTGGATGGATGTCAGCCAGCAACAGGACCCACCTGCCGCGCCGCCTACACCGGAACAGCAGCTTCAGCTCATTCGAGATTCAATGGGTTTTCCGAATCGGAACTTGAATACGGTCGAGATATACACGGGTTATGAACGGATACAGCTTGGCGATAATGAGGTTGGCCTTTGGCGGTATTATCCGCGTAAATCGATGCGCAAGCCGAACAAACCCTGTCTCATTTATATTCACGGCGGCGGATGGATCGGCGGAACGGTATTTGCGGTTGAGAATCCATGCCGGCTGATTGCAGAACTGGCGGATGCTGTCGTCTTTAATATTGATTATTCGCTGGCACCGGAGCATAAATTCCCGAACGGTTTTAATGATTGCTTTAACGCCGTTCAATATATTTACGAGCATGCGGAAGAGTATGGCATAGACCGGAACCGGATCGCGGTTGGCGGCGATAGTGCTGGTGGCAACTTAACTGCAGCAGCAGCGCTCAAAGACCGGGATCTAGGCACTCGTATGATTGCCCAGCAAGTGTTGATCTATCCATGTGTCACCTTCCTTAATGATGTGAAAGGTTATCGCTGGGAGCTGTCGCAATTCGAGATGTCGGAAGAGCAAAGGGCGATGATTGATCCGATGCTTGGCATCGGACGACCTACGAAGGCTGATCCTGAAGGGAAAAAAGCATGGGAGCTTTATCTGCCAACCGAGGAGGACGTCCATAATCCCTATGTCAGTCCGCTTCTAGGGGACAGCAAGGGATTGCCGCGTACGCTTTGCATAGGAGCAGAATTTGATGGTTTGCGAATTCAGTCGGAAGTTTACAGCAAGCAGCTTGCTGAAGCGGGTGTTCCGGTTAAGACGATTCGTTACAAAGGCTGCACCCATGCGTTCATCGATCGCTTAGGCTTTGTACCGCAAGCCGAAGATCTGTGTATCGAGATTGCCGAAGCTTTAAAAGCATTATAATAGAAGAGGCACGGCTTTAAGCCGTAAGTGAGCCCGCTCTCTAATTATGGAGAGTGGGCTTAATTGTGAGAAAATATGAAAATTACGGATTATAGCATACGAACCACGAAGCAACAAGTAAGAAAATACTCATCAAAGCTCATATGATTCTCAGAAAGTGGGTGAACCTCATGAAACACCTAGTTTTCAGCATTCTTAACGCTTTCATTTACCGCTCGTTTCCAATTTTTGCGGGTACTATCCAGCTCTGAGCCTCTTTATAATTAGCCCTATCAACGAAGATAGGGAGTGAACAACAAATGAAATTTATGACAAAAATCGCGATGCTCTTGGTGGCTATCGCATTACCGGTAACAGCGCTGCTACATACGACGGCGGATGCCGCTTCGATGTCTGCAGATGCGAAGAGAGCAAAGGTTGTCCAAACCGCAATGAACTTGAAAGGTCATGTCAATTATGTAAGCTGGCAGAACCGTCAAGAGAAGAAAGCACCTTACGCAACAGATTGCTCCGGCTTTACTGCACTTGTATATAAACTTGCTAACGTTGGCGTTACTCTTGTAAACCGTGATGATGATGATCAAGCTAAAGTAGGTACAAAAGTAGGCTACGGCAACTTCAAAAAAGGCGACCTGTTGTTCTTCTGGAACAGCGGTTCGAAAAACCATAAAGACGTAGGTCATGTCGGTATCTACATCGGCAATGGAAAAATGATTCACAACGCAAGCCCTTCGGCTGACGTTATTGTTTCGGATGTTAACTCCAGCTATTATAAAACTCGCTTCATCGTGGGAAGACGCGTAATTAAATAAGGATAGCTTATTGATCGAGTTAACTAGCAAACTGCGTATTCGTATGTTCTTTCGACCGCTGTTGTTCGAGGGATTCCTTGAACGAGTTGGTTATGGTGGAATCCCCCGAACAAAGGCGGACGTTTCACTTCTCAAGAATCATACGAACTACTCCGTTTGGGTTTTAACTAAATCAAAAAAGCTAAACCTTATTATTACCTTTAGAGAAAACCGAAACAAAAATGGCCGTACGGGATATCCGTACGGCCATTTTTTATATGATTTCCGCGCTGAAGGAGGAGGGATCGCTAACGATATGATGCTTAACATGCTGGAGCATACGCTTCATACGGATGGCTTCTGGGTTGGTGGAATCCAGCTTTTTGAGATGTTGGGATAACGGGACGACCTTGAATTCACTTCGGCCGCCTGATTTTAATATTCGTGTCCACGTTGGAATGAAGTCGATCTTTTTAATACGGATCGAGCCGTCGTCCAATTTGCGAACTTGGAGCTGTGTAATGAGTCCTGTTAGGGTGTGGTCATTGTAGTAGAGGCGTGTTGAGATAATATTGCCGAGGGAATAGATAGCGAATTTTTGGATACCTGAGCCACTTTTATAGAAAACAGCCGGCTGGATCGTATGCGAATGAGCTCCCAGAATAATGTCTGCGCCATGTTTGAATAATAATTGCACCATGTCCTTTTGCTTTTGAACCGGATAATTGGCATATTCTCTTCCCATATGGAGAGAAACGATGATCAGATCGACTTTTTTAGCTTTCAACCGTTTCAGGTCGGAGACCATTTTGGTCGGGTTAATCAGATCGACTGCCCATTTATGGTCAGAAGGAACAGGGATTTTATTTGTTGTTTTCGTATAAGCGAGGAAACCGATCTTGATTCCCTTCACTTCTTTGATAACAGCTTGCTGCGCTTCACTAGGTGTACGGTACGTCCCGGTATGGGCAATACCTTTGTTATCTAGTATTCGGAGTGTCCGTTTCAGACCATTAATACCGTTATCCATACAATGGTTGTTGGCCGTTGAGACGAAGTCGAAGCCAAGATTTTTGAGTGTATCGGCAAAAGCGTCCGGACAGTTGAACATCGGCCAGTTCGTCCGCGGATGCCGCTTCACTACGCTGTAAGCGTCATCGGATGTTTTGCCCGCGAATACGGTTTCCAGGTTACCGATGGTCAGATCGGCGTTACGCAGGTAAGGGGCGATTGGCTCAAACAAATGGTCGAAGGAATAACCCTTCTCGCCTTTGCAAGAGTTGATGATTCGCGTCTTCATCAGGAAATCCCCGACCGCGGTTATCGTTATTTCCGTGCTCATGATTCATCTCCGTTTACTTGATGGTTTTCGGCAGCAGGCTGCGGGCATATTGAAAATGTGTATGCAGGGTTTGCTCCCACACCTTTTGGCCGTATAACTGCCTCATTATCATTTTCCCTGGTTTGATGTTAACCTCGAGCAGCCATAGTTTGCCGTGTGTATCAACTGCGAGGTCGATCCCAAGCTCGCAGAGCCGGGAACGATATGATCTCTCCATAAAGGAAGGAATGTATTCTGAAACCTCTCGAATCGAATTGGCGAGAGCGTCTCCTTTTTCGTCACCAAATTCTTTTTTTAGATAGGATCTCGCTTCAAAAGCATGACCGCCGCTCTTCAGGTTGGAGGTAATTCGTCCACGCCTTGCTTCACGCACGGCGATCCCCGTCGTTTGCCAGTCCCCTTCGTTTCTCTTTAGCATAAGTGACCGAATATCGAAGACAATACCCTGCTTGTTGCGGATATCGATCCACTGCTGCATGATATGCCGTTCTTTGCTTATGACCCTTTGGACATAAGAACGGAGACCCGCGGCATGCATCGTTTGTGTCATCTCTCCGTTGGTCTGAACTTTGAAATGATCCTTCTCCACGGTTACGCGAACGATACCTCTTCCGCCCCAGCCACTAATAGGTTTGAGCATGACGCTTCTATATTTTTTAAGAAAGAGGATAAAACTGCCCGCATTTTTCACCGGTTCTGTGGGTAGCAGATAAGGCTTTAGTACAGAAGACGAGACCAGATGCTTCTGAATCCGGATCTTATTGCCGATGCCGTAGCCGGTAAAAGGGAAAGAAGGTGCTTTTTTGACCAGAGTAGCTCTAGCGACATCGGAACCTTTATAAAACCCGATATCCATATTGATTTTTGGAAATGGCATGGTCTGCTTGCTCCAGGTTCCTCCGCGATAAATGTTGCCGGTAATTTTTCTGGTCGTTAAATTAACATCCCTAGGGGTGTATACAAGAATGCCGCTGAATTTCTCGGTGAGAGCCGATTTGGCATGTCTGGCAAAGCTGCCCGGATGGCCAATCCGATGAGTCATGATTCCTAAGATGTCGCTCATCTGTCGTTCTCCTGTCCTGTGGCTTGGGCTGATATCGGAACTGTATATTATCATATGAAGCATGACATTTGTCCGGCATGGGATAAATGCCTATTCCTAAACGGGCAGGAGGCTAATGAAGGTACTTTTTACTCGTTCAAGGAATAGTATGGAGCAAGCGATTAGCCTAATGTATAAGGACATGTAACCGCTGTTGCCAACGGAGGAGATTCCAACATGAAAGGCTATATGATTAAATATCCGGGGAGAAAATGGTTAAAGCATGTGGCACTGTCGGGTGAAGAGGAAATTCGGGATTTACTGCCGGATACCGAGCAATTCACGCCAAAAGGCTTCATTAACATGATTGAACTTTATCCCGTTCTGTTCGTGAAGCCGGATCTCGGTATGAAGGGTCAGGGCGTTATGAAAGTCACCTATAAAGACGGAACAGTTGTCATTCGTACCGAAGGGAATCGTTATTCCTACCAGAGTACGAAGGTGGCCGCCTTTAAGCTGAAGCAATTGATCGGATCGAAAAAATATATTATGCAGCAAGGCATTGATCTGATTCAGATCGACGGGAACCCGATTGATTTTCGCATCCTTATGCATCTGCGGAGGGATGGGACGTGGAAGTTTTTTGGCGTTATGGGCAAGGTGGCTGCACCTAACCGGTTTGTGACCAATCACAGCAGCGGAGGAAAAGCGATTCGGCTGCATCATGCGCTGGGCATCACGAAGCAGGAGTGCGGATCATGGGAGAAACAGCTGCGTGATTATGCTTACAAGATCGCGCTGGGGATGAAAAAGCATTTTCCACTTATTAGCGAGCTTGGCCTTGATATCGCTATCGATAAGAGCAATAACATTTGGCTGCTGGAAGCTAACACCAGGCCGCAGTTCCAGCTGTTCCGCCACCACTCCAATCCAAAGCTATACGCGCAAATTGCCTCTTCAGTGAAGCATATCCGGGCGGACGAGTGAGCTGGGACGTAGTTATAAAAATATCGGATGGTGTATAATGGAAGTGATCAGCATGTGAAGCACTCCGCTCTTTTCCGTCACTGATGGAGAGGGGCGGTTATTTTTATTTTTAGGGGGATGATTTGCATGAGATCAGCTCCTTTTAGACTATAATTGGGTCGAATTACGTCGAATATTTTACTTTTGGGGAACCGTTAAAGTATGATGGATACATAGAGTTTACGTGAGATTACCGTGGTATGGAGGGAATTCCCATTACGAACATTATGTTGAACGATGCAATGACGATGTTGAAGCTGACAAGCCGGACTTTTTATATTCCAATCAGCAAGCTGATACCTGAATTGAGAGAAGCAGTGTCGTCTGCTTACCTCTGTATGAGAGCGATTGATGAGGTCGAGGATGACGAGAAAATGCCGGCACCCATCAAGAAAGAACTCCTGCTTGGAGCAGCTGAGGCGATGAAATCGCCAAACATGGAGGAAGCGCTTCACCAGTTATGGGAGCCTCACCGCGATGCGCTGCCAGAAGTAACTTTGCGAATGAACGAATGGGCGCAGCTTTGCCCCGCAGGCATCGCGCCGACGGTATTCAACTATATTAGGATGATGGCCGAGCAGATGTCGGAGTGGGTTGGCACGTCGTGGAATATCCATACGGAAGAGGATTTGGACAAATACACATACAGCGTTGCTGGTATGGTTGGCGAGATGTTGTCCGATATTTGGCGCTGGTATGACGGAACCGAGACTGACCGGGACAAAGCGGTAGCATTTGGCCGTGGTCTGCAAGCGGTTAATATTATGCGCAACCGTGCGGAGGATCTGGAGCGTGGTGTTGACTTCTTCCCGGATGGCTGGGATTTGAAGGATATGCTTCGTTACACCCGCCGCAACCTGAAGAAGGCAGATGAATATCTTGCTGATTTGAAAAAAGGTCCTGCGCGAAGCTTCTGCCAAATTCCATTGTCGCTCGCACATGCTACGACTAACCTTATTGCTATCGGCGGCAATAAATTGACTCGGGATGCCGTGCTGAAGATCGTCAGCAAGATCAAGTAACCTTATAAAAAGAAAGTGCCCCACAGCATCGGGCTGTGGGGCTAAGTATTTATATTATTAAAAGGGGGGTTGAGACCTATTATAGGCGATGTTCATTAAAGAAAGATGAACATTAGATTGCGAAAATGTTACAAATATTAACCAAACGATTCCAATCGCCTAAATTAGTCTATGCCCGCCATCCACATGAAGGACGGTTCCTGTAACAAAAGTATTCTGAATTAGAAACAATACGCTTTGAGCGACATCGGATGCAGAGCCAACACGTTTCACCGGAAGCTTATCGGCAATCGTATCGTAAAATTGCTCGCGAGCATCCAGCGACATCTTGCTGCGAGATGGAGTATCGATAATACCAGGCGAAACCACGTTAACGCGAATTGGAGCTAGCTCAAGGGCAAGCGTCTGTCCGAGATTCGAAACGGCGGCATTCACCGCACCAAGCGCCGCGGAACCAACCATCGTTTTATAAGCGACCACTCCAGAAAACAAAGTAATCGATCCGTTTGCGGTCAACTGTGAAGCTCCATATTTGGCCGCATAATATTGCCCCCAGAACTTATTTTCAAACAATTGGCGGGATGCCTCAGAGTCTGTCACCAGAAACTTACCACCCGATGTCTCCGCTGCGCTGATTACCAAATGATTATAGCTTCCGATCTCCTCGAAAAACCCTCTCACTTGTTCTTCATCCGTCGTATTCAGTACATGAATGAAAACAGAACCATTTAACTGTTCTTTAGCTGCCTGCAGCTTTGCCTTTGAGCGACTTGCGATGACCACATCAGCGCCTTGTTCAAGAGCTTGCCGTGCCGTTTCCAGTCCAATTCCCGAGCTCCCTCCAATAATAACAACCTTTTGATTATGCAGCATACCGATTCCTCCCAAGTGGAATGATTTGAAACTATCCTTTTAATGAGCAAAGCATAGCTTTAATAATTCCATTTGGGAAGTAGTGTTATTTTATTCACATAGTTTCCGAAAAGTAAGTTTTGGATGACAATGCGGCATACACGGTGCTGAAATTATTTTCCTTGTAGGGTAAGTCCAAACCTTTTCAGCTCTATAAAAATACTTTCCAACTGCCTGCCTCGCTCAGTCATCGTATATTCCACTCTTGGAGGAACCTCCGGATATACGGTTCGTTTAACGATGCCCTGTGCCTCCAGTTCTTTAAGCCTTAGCGACAGCGTCTTGGGGCTGATGCCCTCCATTCCTTTCAGAAGATCGCTGAATCTCAAGGTTCCTTCCAGCAGCAGATCACGGACAATAAGAAACGTCCATTTTGTACCGATGACGTCTAGTGTGGCTTCAATCGGACAGGGCTCACCGGGAGTCCCTTTATTTAATACAATCGGTTCTAGCATGCTGTAACCATCCTTTTCTGACCCGTTTATTTCTCTCATAGTAGCATCATAATAGGCTGCTGTGTAGGCGTACATGTCCAAGCCAATTGCCAATCCATGAATACGATAAAAGGCAAGTATTCTCTAGTAAAAGGGGGGATGGACATGGGCTTGAAAGGTAAAGGTGTGCTGGAAAACCAGGTCTATTCGAATCGGGTTGTTCGATCGGAATTCGATAAGAACTGGAAGACAGTCATTACGAGAAGCGGGTATGTCGTCTATATTGCGCAAAGAAACCACGCTCAAGTGACGGTGCTGCTGACTACAGGGGCGAGAAAGCTGATAACTTTTAACAAGGGCGGAAAAGTTATCGTAGGCTCAGGCGGCATTAGTCATTACAGCAAACCGCATTTGGCACAGGATATTTAAGCAGCGCGGCCTCTTGGAGCCGATTGGAAGGGCTAGGTATGGCCAAGCCATACGGTATCCAAGAGGAGGCTTTTTATAGTAAAATGTGCTTGTTAGCAATCGGATGCAGGGAGAGGAAGTAACCATGAACGATTTGATGAAAACATTACTTGCGCAGGAAGAAGAGCTGCAGTTCGACTCATTTACGCATGATGATGCACTGCAATTAGGAAATATCGTCGTGCAGCATGCGAAGGATGTTATTGGCAAAGGGATCGCCGTACATATCGAGAACGATGAGCATCCGCTCTATACCCATTACATGGCAGGTACTTCAAAGGAAAATATATATTGGGTGAATACGAAGAAGAATGTTGTGAACCATTTTGGCCACAGCTCTTTATATGTTGGTGAGATGTTCCGTGATCAAGGGACAACCTTCCCTGAAAGCTCCGGTCTTCCACTGTCGGAATACCAAGGGGAAGGCGGCTCGTTCCCGATTGTTGTCCGCGGCCAAGGAAAGATCGGCACTATTACGGTATCCGGTCTAACTGGTGAGGAAGATCATCAAGCGGCGGTTGACGGGATCCTTAAGTTTTTGGCGAGGTAAAATAGATGAGTACGTAAGGAACAAACACCTCCGATTCAGCATCTTGAATAATGGGGGTGTTTTTTCATTCGTTATTTGGAGGCAGACGATGAAGATAAAGGCGATATTTCTCGACTTTTATGGAACGTTAGTGCATGAGGATGACGATATTTTGCCTCCGATCTACGAGGAAATTCGTCAAAGCTCTTCCGTTGATTGCGACGCTCGGGAGATCGGTCAATACTGGTGGAAGTCGCTCTCCAGCTTGTTTTCCGTCAGCTATGGGGATGCTTTCAAAAGTCAGAGGGAACTTGGACTACAGTCGCTTGCTGAGACAATTGAACATTTCCAATCTGGCAGTTCGGCAAAGCAGCTTATCAGGCAGCAGTTTGAGCATTGGATGAGGCCGGAGTTATATGAGGATACGCTTTCGTTCCTCACGACTTTCAGCCATCTCCCGATTTATATTTTATCTAATATCGATACAGCTGATATTGCAGCTGCGGCTGCTTTTCACGGCATTGAGGTCACAGATGTTCTGACGAGTGAAGACGTACGGGCTTATAAGCCTCGCCCGGAGTTATTCCTTGAAGCTATGAGAAGATACGGCTTAAAGCCGGAGGAGATCGTACATATCGGTGACTCTTATGTAAGTGATGTTGTTGGTGCAAGTGCGCTGGGCATTAAGACGATTTGGTTGAATCGGCTGCATAAGCGGAGCCACAAGGGGCGAAGCCGGACTTTATTTGTCATGATTTAAGAGAAGCGGAGCAGTGGATGCTTCAGGCTATGGAATAGAACAAAGGATTACAGCAAGGAGGACTACTATCTACTATGATGAACAGACCGCTTACAGGAATAGGAGCAACCTATGAGCACAATAAGCTGCTCTTGGACAGCTTTCGCAGATGGACAGGCCAAGATTTGGTGCAGCTAGAATTGGATGGAGAGAAGAGCTTGGAGGAGCAGCTTTTTAATGCTCCTCGGGTTATTTTATCGCATGGTTCGGAGAATGATCCGGTATTGAATTATGGCAATCGAATGGCGCTGGAGCTGTGGGAGATGGACTGGGAGCAAATGACGAGCACGCCGTCACGTTTGACAGCTGAACCGATGGAGCGAGCGGAGCGTGATCGGTTTTTCACGCAAGTTACTGCTAATGGTTACGTAGATAACTACACTGGTATTCGGATCTCCAGCACAGGGCGGCGTTTCTATATTGTCAATGCTACCGTTTGGAATTTGGTGGATGAGGACGGAGTCTATCGGGGGCAAGCGGCAACCTTCCAAGATTACCGGAACCTATAAGGGGTTCTATAGAAGTTAGAACTGCACGGGCAGCAATAGTCTTGATACGATAAAGACGTTCCATACTTTATTTAAAGGAATGGTGCCTTTATGTCGATTCGGATACCGTGGTACAGATTTATCAAATATTTTTCTGCCAAGCTGTTTGGCGTTGGAGTTGGACTGCTTGTCTTTTACTTTATGTTCATGGGCTTCAATCCGGAGGTATGGTCAGCAATAAGCAGGGAGTTGATCGGTTATCCGGTCTGGACCTTTTTCTATGGATATGCTTTGTTATTTTCTATCTTGGCTGATTATTTGGCACGCCTAACGAGGCGAGGACGCAGCTTCTTTCTGCCGGTATTTTACTTGATGGGAGGCTTTGTTCCGTTTTTCTGGTGGGATGCTGCAGTTGTTGTGATTGCTGGTTCGGTTGGGGCATTCATGTCGATGATCGTGTTTGGAGCTTCCTTTCTTATCCGCAGACATTGGCCTTTCTCAGGAATTGGAGCGGGGCTGCTGCTATTGCTTCATATTGTCTTGATTGTAAGCTATCGAGCGGTGTAGGCTAGAATAGATGAGGGAAGTACGGGTAGTCTTTTTTTACAATAACTGATTTGAAGGGGGAAACAGCATTATGAATATTCAAATGGTGGATACGACAAACAAAGTGGTTGCGTTTACATTCGACGATGGTCCAAATCCGACTTATACTCCGCAATTGCTCGAAATTTTTGCTGAAGCCGGCGGTAAGGCGACCTTCTATATGATCGGCGAGCAGATCGCTGCCCATCCGGAAACAGCAAAGCTTGTTCATGAAGAAGGGCATGAGATTGGTAATCATACGTATACACATCCGAATATGACAGAGCTGTCTGATGAAGAAATCTTAAGCGAGTTGTCCCGTACGGAGGAGCTTATCATGCAAGTGACGGGTTCGCGGGCTGCCACAATGCGGCTTCCTTATTTGGCAGGTGACGAGAGAGTTCATGCCCTTCTTGTTCGGGAAGGCTATCCTGCACTAGGGGCATTAAACATGGATGCGAAGGACTGGGACATGCCAGGCGTCCAGCATATTCTCAACCATACGCGTGACACCGTCCGTAATGGAAGTGTCCTGATCTTCCACGATGGTTACGGCGACCGTTCACAGTCAGTGGAGGCGGTACGTGTACTAACGAAGGAGCTGACAGCAAACGGTTATCGGTTAGTGACGGTGAGTGAACTGCTTCGTATGGGAGAGTAAGGTTATACTTGCGAAGACAATTGGTGGCTTAACGATGCGCGGCATCGTTAAGGGCGTAAACTTCCGGTGAATGAAGCTTTGGGCAGATGTCATGCAAAACAAAAAGCCATGACCCGCTGCAATCGCAGCAGGTCATGGCTTTTTTATTTTACTCCGCAGTAGGTGGTCGCTTGCCTTTCTGCAGATCTTTTATTGAATAGCCGAAGTCCATTTGCAGATGGGGGTAATCCCTGAAGCTTGTCCAGTCTCCGCCCCAGGTAAAACCAAGCTTTTTCGCGGTTGTAACTACTTCCATCCAGTCAGCCTTTCCGTTGCCGTTCCCGTCATATTTCATATCCCAGATTACATCGCCGTCAGGCTTCACAAGCGCAAAGTCGACTGCCAGCCCATAGTTATGGAATGAAGCGCCGCCTTTGACGTTCGTCACCACCTGTCCAGGCTCTGAACGTCCCTGCTTGTAGAGAACATTCTGCTCCTCGCTTGAGCGATAGTCATCCGTGATCAGGATCTTGATACCGATCTTGCCGGTTTGGGCGACAAGTGCATCCGCTTTCTGTGCAACAATTGGGTTAAGGGAGGTAATCGACGTGCTTCGTTCTGCTTCTGGTGCGGCGGGTGCCGGTTGGTCCTGTATAGAATCTATCCATCTCCATCCCATTATGATAATAGCGATCAGAATGAGTGAAGTCATTACTTTGTTGCGCTTCTGCGCCGGTCTCATATAAGGCGGGTTTATTCGGCCAACCGTGGCTTCTCGCCGGGACATAGGTTCGAGCATTGCTTGCTTCTCCTTCCAATCTATCTCTAGTAATCTATAACTCTCTCTATCTATCATGGGCAATTATGTACGTCATTAAACGTTCGGATCGTTATATTGTAACATAGTGAAGGACATGCTACCCCCGCCCAAGGTTGGGGAGTTGCTTAGGGGGCTGGCTGGCGAGTGGGCAATTATAGTGATCGGAAGCAGTCTCTGTAAAAAACACAAAAGGCCCATAAAATGGGCCTTCTGAGTGAAGATTAAGGTGCTTCTGCTGGTGCGATTATTGGATTAATTAACGGTAACCGCCAAAGCCACAACCACAAATAATGATCACCAACAGTATGAAAAGCACCAGGATGAAACCTGTAGAGTTAACACCACCAACGTAACCGGACATTATACATGCACCTCCTTACGTCTTGAGTACTCTATAAGTTATGACGATTTGCTCCATGGTGCTTGGGTGTTTGTTCCTGAGGCATTTGACTAATTATAAATGCACATTAATGATGCGTGTACCAGACAGACAGCTGATGCTTGGCTGATTGCCATTTTCTTGCCGATGATCCCTCGTCTGAACTTTGTTACCATGAAGAGAGTATCTATAGCTAATAGGGGGACAATCTCTTGATTCAGGACAAGTTTAAGAGATGGATCGCAGGTGCTGCGGCTGTGTCTTGTTTCATGGGGGCAATACCGGCAGGTGCTGCAGCAAGCTCTAACAAGCTGCCTTTTAACGACATCGCAGGCAGTTTCGCGAAGGATGCCATCGTACGTTTATATAATAAAGAAATATTAAGTGGTACCACAGAGAGTACCTTCTCACCAAAAAAATCCGTTACACGTGCTGAATTCGTTATCATTCTCGATCGAGTTCTTGGAATAGAGCCTGTTCATAGTGCCATTAACCCGTTTAAGGATGTATCGGAAAAAGCCTGGTACTATGATGCGATCACAGCCGCTGTCCAGGTCGGACTAGCTGATGGAACGGGTGCACATACCTTTGAACCAGCGAAGGCTGTTACAAGGCAGGAGGCAGCGGTGCTGCTGGTCAGAGCGCTCAAGCAGTCGGGTATTAGTGGTTCGACATCGGCTTATGTAGATGAAGAAGAGATCGCAAGCTGGGCGGATTCGGCAGTTGGCGCTGTCCGGACACTTGGACTAATGAGTGGTGACGAGAATGATCAATTCCGCCCAAGTGACGGAATGAGCAGGCAGGAAATGGCCGCGGTCATTGATCGTGTACTGCAAAACGTGAAATGGGCTGCAGCACTTAATCAACAATCAAATACGACGCGGATCCAGATGGGCTGGCAATATGGCCAAACGACTGCTCAATTCGAACAATCTGTCGTACAAGCCAAGGTGACAACTTTATCGCCAAGGTGGTTCTTTTTTGATCCAAATGGTGTGGTAGCAGATAATGCAGATCAATCACTCGTCACTTGGGCGAGCAAGAATAAGAGGCAGATTTGGGCGATGGTCGGCAACCGTTCGAACCAGGAAGTTACGCATCAGAATTTGTCTAACGTAACTTACCGCGGGAAAGTTGTAAGTCAACTGACGAGTTACGTGCAGAAATATGGGCTCAAGGGACTTAATATTGATTTCGAAAATCTCGCTCCTGCGGATCGCGCGTCGATGACCGCTTTTATCACGGAACTAAGCACGCAGCTGCACAAGATTGGTGCTGTTGTCTCTGTCTGTGTTTCTCCTGATCTAGGAAGTGACTGGACAGATGGCTTCGATTACAAGGCGCTTGGAGCAGTGGCCGATTATATAGTTATGATGGCTTATGATGAGCATTGGAGCACCAGCCCGAAGGCGGGGTCAGTTTCATCAATGCCTTACGTGAACAATGCCGTAACAACGCTGCTCAAAGTCGTCTCTGCCAATAAAGTCATTCTGGCATTGCCTTATTATAATCGGGACTGGACGATCACCAAAGACGGCAGTGTTATTGCAACGGAGCTGACATTGGTTGAGCAGGATAGTCTTGTCCGAAAGAGAGCTCTAAGGCCGACCTGGGATGCTGCTGTGCAGCAATACACGGTCTCTTATCAGCTAAACACCCTTAAGCATCAAATATGGGTGGAGGACGGGCGATCTCTTGCAGCCAAGTACAAAACGGTGATGGATCATAATCTGGCTGGCCTTGCTTATTGGTATATGGGAGGCGCAAGCCCGGATATTTACACAAGTCTTAGTAATGCGGAACGTTTCTACAGATTAAATTTTAATTAGCTTATGGATTAACGCCCTTATTTATTAATTATATTTTGATAATAAAAGAACGCTTCCCGGGCAATATGCGGGCAAGCGTTCTTTTTTTGTTTTGTGCGATCGCACAGCTTATGGGCTCTTTAGCTCTTTACATATTCGAGGAACATCCCTTTAAGGATGAGAAGCTGAGGCTTTGATTCGAGATCCGATTCGAACAGCAAAATGTTGTTCTGCAGCGATAACTGCCGCGAAAATTGGCCAAAGGTGTTCATTATCGTCGTCAATGTTTCTTTGATCTGCAGATCTGATCGGATTGATCTATCTTCGATGCCGGATTGAACAATGGACGCAAAATGCTGCGAGATTCGCCGATGCAAGGCTACGAACGTCTCCATGTCCTCGACCGGCTCCTGTGAATGAGCAGCATAGCTGTCGAAGTCGATCATGAATTTGGCGCTGGCGCGGTCATGCTCCGCGATAAGGAAGTCGAATAGACGCTCCAACTTGCCAAGACAAGGCAGTGACAGCGCAGCGGTCGCCATGAAAGCGTCGTGAATTGGCTGCAGCAGCTTGGTCGCCACCGCAACGATCAGCTTCTCCTTCTTCGGGAAATACCGAAACAACGTAGCGATGCCAATATTGGCCGCGTCCGCGATATGCTGCATGGTGGTTTTTTCGATTCCCCGGTTTATAAACTCACGCTCAGCAGTATCTACAATTACTAGCAGCCTTTGCTGTTTGCCGTCGTTTCTTTCTTTCACGTACCGTTCTTTAGCATCCATAAGTCGTTACCTTTCATGGGCCAATTAGCCTTTAAATATATCGTTATTATAACGATGCCAACTCCTTCTAGGCAAGAAGCGTTGAGTTTGGTCTGACATGATGATATAGTTTATATCATAGTGATATACACACTATCATTTTATTTCTGGGGAGAGATGATCCATGAGTCGTCTAGCAGATAAAGTAGCTATTATTACAGGTGCGGGAAGCGGTATGGGCCGGGAGGAAGCACTGATTTTCGCCCGCGAAGGCGCGAAGGTGGTTGCAACCGACATTAATGAAGAAGCTGTGCAGGCTGTCGTGAAGGAAATCGAGGCGGAGGGCGGCATTGCAACGGCAATCGCGCACAATGTGGCATCCGAAAAGCAATGGATCAGCATTGTTGAAGCGGCGATTGAGTCTTATGGCCGAATCGATATTCTCGTCAACAACGCAGGTATTTCTTTCGCGGTTGGTATGCTTGATACAACAGTGGAGCAGTGGGACAAAGTGATGAATATTAACTTATCGAGCGTGTTTCTTGGGATGAAGCACGTCGTTCCTCATATGCAGAAAAATAATGGCGGTTCGATTGTTAACATTTCGTCGATCGCCGGTATTACCGGCAGCCAAGGTGCTGGCGCTTATACAGCATCGAAGGGTGCTGTCCGCATGCTGAGCAAGGCGGCTGCTGTTGACTATGGCAAGGACAACATCCGCGTCAACTCCGTGCATCCTGGCTTTATCGAGACGCCAATGAGCAAGGAGTTCGTTAATAATGAGCAAATGCTTGGATGGTTCTTGTCCCAGACCGCATTGCCACGTGTAGGACAAGCCGTTGAGGTCGCGAAGGCAGTCCTGTTCCTTGCATCGGATGACGCTTCGTACCTGACAGGCATCGAATTGCCTGTCGATGGTGGTGTGACAGCGAAGTAAGGATAAATGAGCATAGTGGGAGGGGCTTTTAGGTGGCCCGTTCCCGCGAAACGTAGTCTAAGAACCACGCCAGAGTCGAAAGACGTCTGGCGTGGTTCTTTTTCTTGCGGCTATTTTATGCCATGATAAGCTTATGAAGTAAGAATCGCCGCCAAAGAGAGCGGCAATTCTTTAAGCTTATGCTTACGAAGTAAGAATCGCTGCCAAAGAGCGCGGCAATTCTTTAAGTTTATGCTTACGAAGTAAGAATCGCCGCCAAAGAGCGCGGCAATTCTTTAAGCTTATGCTTACGAAGTAAGAATCGCCGCCAAAGAGAGCGGCAATTCTTTTTAGGAGGTGATCGGGTGTATTCTGATATTCAATTTGCGGGCGACCGGCCGGTATCGATACAGGTTAAGGATTATATGAAACGGCTTATGATAACGGGCGCGCTGCAGGCGAATCAGAAGCTCCCGTCCACACGAGAACTAGGACTGCTGATGAATGTCAGCCGCAATACAATCGTGACCGCTTATGCGGATTTAGTGGAAGAAGGCTTTATTTATGCCGTTAAAGGCAAGGGCAACTTTGTCACGCAATCGGCGGGCGGCGTTGCTGCTGAAGATGGAAGTGGCAAAAGGCTGGAATGGCGGGACCTGGTTAGCAGCTTTGCCCTCACAGCCGAGGAGCATGATCTGATGAAGCATGGCATCCGCGCGAAGCGGGGGGCTATTTCTTTTACAAGTATCGCTCCGGATGAGAAGCTGTTTGATCTGCAAAATGTAAAGCGTGCATTCCTCGACCGGATGTCGCTTGAAGGCAACATTATATTGAATTATGGCTACGCCAAAGGTTACAAACCGTTGATCGATTTCCTGTTGCGTTACATGGAGAACAAAGGCGTCGATCTGGCTGGCAAAGATATGCTTATTACAAATGGCTTTACGGAAGGGTTCGATCTTGTCCTGTCTGCACTTGGGAAGCGCAGCGGGAATGCGCTTTGCGAGAACCCCACTCACCATACGGCAATAAAAAATATGAAGATGCACCAATTCGCCATTACTGGCGTAGATATGGAGCCTGACGGCATTAGCCTAGACCAGCTTGAAGACGAGCTTGGCAAGCGGGAATACGATCTTGCTTATCTTGTCCCTTCGTACCATAACCCGACGGGGATTGTGATGTCCCATGTGAAACGGGCGGAGACGATCCGTTTGCTGAACGAGCGTCAAATCCCAATTATTGAAGACGGGTTTAACGAAGAGCTGCGTTACTCTGGTGCTCATGTCGCTCCGCTTATCGCCTATGGCGGCAATCGAAATAACGGGACGATTTACTTAGGCAGCTTCTCCAAAATCCTGTTCCCCGGCCTTCGAGTCGGATGGATTCTGGCGGATAAAGAGCTGATCGACTACCTCGAAAGCGTCAAACGTGCGCGCACGATCCATACGTCGACACTCGATCAGTCTTTGCTGTATCAGTATCTTCATAACGGCAATTTCGAGAAATACCTAAAGCGGGCCAAATCGGAGTATAAGCGCAAATATGAGCTGGCAGTGGAAAGCTGCAAGACGTATTTGCCGCTAAAGAGGCTTTCAGGCGATGGAGGTCTCCACCTGTTTGTTGAGTTTGAAGAAGCATTCTCCACGAGGGAACTGCTTCAGGCTTGTACCGATGAAGGCGTGTTGTTCACGCCAGGCGATATTTTCTACACCGATGGTGGAGGACAGCACACGATGCGGCTTGGTTTCTCCCGCGTATCCGATGAGAATATCGTCAAAGGGATTCAAATCATAGGCAAGACTGCGAAAGATATTTTAGGGTGTTAAGGTCAGGGTTAAGCTTACGAAGTAATTTCGCTTCGCAAAATTTTAAGCTTACGAAGTAATTTTGCTTCACCGAAATTTTTACTGCTTAAAATTTAAATCTCACAAAATTTTTAGGAGGGCAATAACATCATGAAGAAAATCGGAGTTATTATGGGCGGTATTTCGTCCGAGAGAGAAATTTCGTTATTAACAGGCCAAGAAATGATCGCGAATCTGGATCGCAGCAAATACGAAGTATTGCCGATCGAGATTAACAGCAAACGCGATTTGATTGATAAAACAGCAGGCATCGACTTTGCACTGCTTGCACTGCATGGCAAATACGGCGAAGACGGTACTGTGCAGGGCACACTGGAATCATTGGGTATTCCTTACTCTGGCTGCGGCGTGTTGTCGAGCAGTGTGAGTATGGATAAAGAGCTGGCCAAAAAGCTGATCCGCTTTGACGGTATCCTGACAGCAGATTGGATTAATGTCGCCAGCATGGAAGAACTCGCAGCGGCGAACGTAGAGCGTCTTGGCCTGCCAGTAGTCGTTAAGCCTAACTCAGGTGGTTCCAGTATTGCGACACGTCTAGTAAAGTCGCAGGATGCCATTGAGGAAGCGGTAGCGGAAGCCCTGCATTGGGATGAGTCCGTCATGATCGAGCAATTCGTTGGCGGGGATGAAATTACATGTGCCGTACTGAACGGCAAGCTGCTGCCAATCGTATCGATTCAAGCGAACTCTGATTTCTTCGATTATGAGTCCAAATACCAGGATGGCGGAGCGACAGAGCAAGTTATCGAATTGCCTGCCGATGTGCATGCACGCGTTGAAGCGTCTGCCTTAGGCTGTTATAAAGCGTTAAAATGCAGCGTGTACGCACGTATCGATATGATTATCACAGACGGAGTTCCATATGTGCTGGAAGCAAATACGCTGCCAGGCCTAACGAAGAACAGCCTGCTGCCAAAAGCGGCAAAAGCAGCTGGTATCACATTCAGCGAGCTGCTTGATTACATCATCGATTATTCTCTTGAGGAGAGAAAAGAGAAATAGTCGGCTAGGGAGAGGATTAATATGCTGACGAAGAGCACTTGGGTATCGCCGCTTGTACGCGATTTGCCGCCATCGGGCATTCGCAAGTTTTTTAACGCGGCTGAGGGGAATAAGGAAATCATATCGCTTGGGGTTGGGGAACCCGATTTTGCAACGCCAAAGCTGGCAAGAGAAGCTTGTATCCGCGCACTTGAGCGGGGCCGGACGATGTATACGCCTAACGAAGGGCTGATGGAGCTGCGGGAAGAGATTGCAGCGTACATGTACGGAAACTTCGGAGTAAGCTATGAACCGGCCAAGGAAGTGCTGGTTACGGTAGGCGGCAGTGAGGCGATTGATCTGGCAATGCGTGCGATTCTCGAGCCTGGCGATGAAATGATTATTCCAGTACCTGGTTACATTGCTTACGCACCCATTTGCACGTTGAACGGAGGGGTCCCTGTTGAGCTGGAGATGACAGCGGACCAATCGTTCAAGCTGACGGCAGAGGCATTGCGGCAGGCCATTACCCCGAGATCCAAAGTGCTCTTCGTCAACTTCCCAAGCAATCCGACGGGGGCAGTCATGACGTATGAAGATTGGCTTCCGATCATTAAGCTTGTGGAAGAGCATAACCTCATCGTGTTGTCCGATGAGATTTATGCAGAGCTGACCTATGGCAGCAAGCATACGAGCTTTGCTTCTCTTCCGGGGATGAAGGAGCGGACGGTTGTGATCAGCGGCTTCTCCAAAGCTTTTGCCATGACAGGAATGCGGGTGGGTTATGCATGCGGTGGTCAGGAACTGATCGCAGCGATGACGAAGATCCATCAGTATACGGCGCTTTGTGCGCCGATTATCGGTCAGATTGCAGCTATCGAATGTTTGCGGAACTGCATGGAGGATAAGGATGAAATGGTTGAGGCGTTTAATCAGCGCCGGCGGTTGTTTATCAAAGGCTTGAGCGAGATTGGGCTTACTTGCCGCGATCCGCAAGGTGCGTTCTACGCTTTCCCATCCATTGCTTCAACGGGTCTCAGCTCCGAGCAGTTCGCTCAGCGGCTGCTGCAGGAAGCGAAGGTGGCTGCTGTGCCAGGCTCGGTGTTCGGACGGGGCGGTGAAGGCTTCATCCGCTGCTCCTATGCTTCTTCTGTATCGAATCTGACAGAAGCGCTGGAACGTATAAGCCGCTGGATCAGGACGGAAGTGTAGTTTTGCCGTTTAGCAAAGTAACAATCGGCCATAATCAAAAAACGCCCTTGGGAGTATATGTCCCAAGGGCTGTTTCTGTTTGAAGAAGCTTTCAATGCTTATTTGGATACCGTCTTGTTATAGATATCGATTTTCTCTGTAATTTGTTTTGCCGCATCATCAAGCGCAGCCTTAACATCCTTCTTGCCTGAGAATACTTCTTCGATCGCACCTTCCACCGTCTGGCGAGCATCTGGGAATACGCCCATAACGGCGCCTTGGCTTGCTGTGCTTGGCTTGGAGGCATGAAGCTGGTCAACAGCTGTCTGGAACTGTGGATACTTCGCCAAATTATCTTTTACGATTTGCTCGTCATAAGCTTTTGTTGTGATTGGGAAGTAACCTGTGCTGATATGCCACTCCGCTTGAACAGCTGGCTCAGCCAGATACTTGATGAATTCCCAAGCAGCCTTCTGCTCTTCAGCCGACTTGTTATTCAGAACCCACAAGCTCGCACCACCTACGACAACACCACCTTCGGAAGAAGTGTCAGGCTTAGGGAGGAAGGCTGTGCCAACTTCGAACTTGCCTGCTGCACCATCAACAATGCCGCGCAGCGATGCAGTCGAATCCAGTGTCATGGCGATTTGGCCGGCCAAGAACGCTTTCTTTGTATCATCTGTCTTGCGTCCAAGATTCAGAGCAGACTTGTTATCTACCATGCTCTTCCACCAAGTCAGCGTAGTCGCAGCTGCTTCCTGGTTCACGAGTGATTCCGTAGCGGAGCTCTCGCGGCCGTTGCCGTTATTGACGAGGTCCTTACCTTGATTAGCGAGAAGTTGCTCCATGAACCAGCCGTAGATGGCAAAGGACGCTCCTGTTACGTTGCCCTCGGTCAGTTTTTTGGCATCGTCAGCAACCTCTTGGTAAGTGGTTGGCGGAGTTTCAATACCGGCTTTTTTGAACAGGTCCTTGTTATAGTAAAGAATAGGGTTGGAAGTGTTAAAAGGCATGGAATATTGCTTGCCGTCAAACGTGTAGTAGCTGCTAATATTGGGCTCCAGCGAAGAAACGTCATATTTTTCTTCATCGATGAATTGCTGCACGGGCGTAACCGCACCGGAATCGATCATGAATTTCGAACCAATCTCATACACCTGGATCAAGGATGGACCGGACTTTGAATCCATGGAAGCTTTGAGCTTGTTCAAGCTCTCGTCATAAGTGCCTTGGAAGACGCCCTCTACCTTGATGTCCGGATGTGAAGCGTTGAAGTCACTGACCAGCTTATCCGCCGCTGTGCCAAGCTCACCGCTCATGGAATGCCACCAGACCACTTTGACCGGCTCTTTGGCTGGTTCCGTGGAAGCTGCACCAGCGTTAGCCGTGCTCTCCGTATTGGAAGCTGATACAGTAGGTGACGGATCGGTGTTTTGACCGCCGTTATTCGGATTTGATGCACATGCAGATAGAGGCAGCACGAGCATAGCCGCCACAGGTAATACCATTTTCCAATTGCGATTAATCATGTTGAATCCCTCTCCCTCTCCATTTGAAAAAAATTTATATATGTGGTAAGTCCCGTAGGACGAGTACCCGGATCAAATTCAGCCCTTAACCGCGCCAGCGGTTATGCCACGTACAAGCGGCTTCAAGCCAAGCGCCAGAAGAACGAAAGAAGGCACCAGAACGAGCGCCACACCGCTAAGGACCAGATTCCAGCTTGTCAGCTCCTCAAACTGGAGCATAGCGATTCCGATCTGGACCGTTCTCATGGCATCACTGCTCGTAGTGAGCAACGGCCATAGGTACTGGTTCCATCCGTTCAGGAAGACATACACAGCAAGCGATGCAGCAGCTGGTCCGGATAACGGCAGCACGACGGAAACAAAGTGGCGGAAATGTCCGCAGCCGTCGATGCGCGCCGCTTCGAAAAGCTCACGGGGCAGCTGCATGAAAAACTGGCGGAGCAGGAACACACCAAATGCCGAGGCTGCGAACGGCACTATGAGTCCTTGGAATGAATCGAGCCAACCCCAGCTTTTGACCGTTAAATAGTTGGGAATAATCGTTACTTCCCATGGAATCATCATGGTGCTTATGAACAAGGCGAACCAGAAGCGGCTGCCGGAAAACCGGATATATACGAATGCGTAAGTGGCGAGAGCGGCCGTTAGGACTTGAAGCACCATAATCGCGGTCGCCAGAACAAAGCTGTTGAAGATAAAGCCGAAAATAGGTACGGTTTCGATCGCGTTCTTCAGCTCTCCCGTGTAAAGACCGGAAGGAAGCAGCTTAGGCGGATATTGACTTGCCTCGTCCGGAGTCATGAAGATCTGAGTAAGCAGATACAGCAGTGGTCCCAGCACGAGAAGCGTTAAGAGAATAAGCAAGCCGTAATGGCTGAATAACCGTAGCTTACTACGCGGATGACTAAGTGCCTTCACTGGTAATGCACCTTCTTTCCAAGTGCGAGGAATTGTACCGTCGTCAAGAGAAGCATCAAGATGAACAGGACGATGGCCAGCGCACTGCCGGTTCCGAACTGGTAATTGATGAACGCTTCCCGATATATGGAGTACACCAGTACATTTGTAGAGTCGGCAGGTCCCCCGCGGGTGAGAATATTGATTTGCCCAAACGATTGGAAGGCGCTCATGATTGACACTACTGCAAGGAAGAAGAGTGTCGGCGATAGCAGCGGCAGCTTAATGGAGAAAAATGTTCTCCACATCGAAGCGCCGTCGATACGTGAGCTGTCCATGACATCGTTGTCGAGTCCCTGAATGGCAGCGAGGAGCAGGACAAACGGAAACCCCGAATTCATCCATATGGTCATAAGTGAGACGGAACCAAGAGCCGATCCGGGATCGGTCAGCCACTCAATTGGTCCGATACCGATCTCACCAAGCAAGTAATTAAGCATGCCAAGCGACGGATGGTACAGGATCATCCACAGAATAGATGCTGTTCCGACCGAAAGTGCCAGCGGAATGGAGAAGATAAAGCGGAAGATCTTGCTTCCTCTGCCTGTGGAATGGACAAGGCTGGCGCATAGCAAGCCAAGGACAAGTCCGGCAGGAACAGTCAGCAGTGTGAATTTGACCGTGATCCAGATGCTGTTCCAGAAAGCGGAGGATTCCATCATCCGTGAATAATTGTCCCAACCCACATAAGCGGCTACTCTGCCGCGAGGATCGGTGAGCTGAAAGCTCAAATAGACGGACCGAACCATCGGGTAAAATAAAAACAAGATGAATACGACAAGGCTAGGTGACAGGAATAGGTAACCTAACAGCTGCTCCCGCATCCGTCTTAACCTGCCTATGTTGCTAGAGGTTCCGGCCGAGACCACGGAGGCCGGAGACAAGACTTGACTAGACTTGTCCGAATAGAGGGATGTGTTCATATGTGACTGAAACCGCCCTTCCTAGAGATTGTTTAGCCGGATTCGGCTTGGCAAGTCCAACAATAACGACCTTTTGTAACCTCAATGTCAGCGTTTTATTAAGATTAGGAAAGGTGATAACGTTTTATTGAAAATGAACCGTATCTTTCTAAAGATTTATTTACATTACCTTTTTAGCAGGGACAGACTTTACGATAGGGTCTATAATCGTGATCAACGGGATTGCCAATTGTAACGAAATGAAGCCCGTGCCGGGAGGAGACAAAAGGATGTTAGGGGAAATGGAGCAATGCATAATGGTGAACAGTCCAATCGTAATTGGGCATAGAGGCGCAGCCGGAGAAGCGCCAGAGAATACACTGGCAAGCTTCAGGCTTGCAGCTGAGCAAGGAAGCCATATGGTAGAGCTGGACATCCATATGTCGCAGGACGGCAAGCTCATCGTCTGTCATGACGATACGCTGGACCGGACGACAGATATCTCCGGGGCGATCCGCTCCTTGCATTCGGATGTTATCCGTGAGGCGGATGCGGGGAGCTGGTTCTCGCCTTCTTTTGCAGGGGAACGAGTTCCGTTTCTGGAGGAAGTCTATGACCTGCTCCCGGAGCACATTGAAATCAATGTTGAAGTGAAGGATTCCGGAGGAGCGCTTTTTGATGAAGTTCTGCTGAACTACCTGCGCGGCGACAATCGGATAGATCGCACAGTCGTATCCTCCTTCGACCACAAACTGCTTCTTAGGCTGAAGCAGGCAGAACCGGAGCTTCGCATCGGACTGCTGTATGCTGCAGATCTCATCCATCATGCTTCATATGCAGCGCTGCTGGAGACGGAGGTCTGGTCACTTCATCCGCATCATGGCCTCATCGGGGCATGCGATGCCGAGGATGCGGTCGCAGCAGGGCTTCACATCTATCCTTACACGGCCAATCGTTCTGCTGATTGGGACAGGCTTCTCTCCATTGGCGTAACAGGCATCATTACCGATTATCCGGGTCGATTAAAGGAACATCTAAGCCGGCTTAATCTCATAGGCGTAACAAACAGCTTGCACGGATAACCCGTGCAGGCTGTTCTTTTTTTGCAATGACATACTGTTTTTCTGCGGAGCTGGAACGTTGCAGACGACTGGGCAGCGGGTATAGTATGAAGGAAGGCGCTTGTGCGAGATACTAGACTAATAGTTAATGTTAGAGAGGCGGTGAATGAGATGCCTATACATATCGGGCTTGCGGGCTGGGGAGATCAGGATGCGCTCTATGGTCCAAGTGTGAAAGCAAAGGATCGGCTGAAGGAATATGCGAAGCATTTTACTCTGGTGGAGGTGGATAGCAGTTTCTACGCGATTCAGCCACGGGAGCGGTTCGCCAAGTGGACGGAGGAGACGCCAGAGTCGCTGCATTTTATCATAAAAGCTTATCAAGGGATGACCGGCCATCAGCGTGGCCCGGCAGCGGCTGCTGCGGCGAATGATCCGGATGCTACCTTTGCGGCTTTCCGCGAGTCGATTGAGCCAGTGATAGAAGCTGGGCGTCTTAGAGCAGCTCTTTTCCAGTACCCGCCTTGGTTTGATTGTACCCGGGACAATGTGCGGCTGCTGCGCGAGACGAAGCGGCTGATGGAGGGCATCCCTGTCGCACTGGAGTTCCGGCATCAAAGCTGGTTTACACCAGAGTATCGGGAGCGGACGCTTGATTTCATGCGCCAGGAAGGCTGGATTCATAGTGTATGTGACGAGCCGCAGGCAGGTTTAGGGTCGATTCCAACCGTGCTGGAAGCAACGGATGCGGCTATGACAGTGGTTCGGTTTCATGGGCGTAATGCGAGCGGCTGGAATCAGGGCGGTGCGCCCAACTGGCGGGATGTCCGTTATTTGTACCGTTATAACTCGGACGAGCTGCGGCAATGGGCGGATTATCTCGGGCAGCTTGAGGAGAAAAGTGAGCATATTTGCGTGATCTTCAACAACAACTCCGGCGGTGATGCTGCTGATAACGCAAAGCAAATGATGAACCTGCTTGGATTGCTCCGCCCTGACGGACGGGACCCGCTTGAACCAATTGAAGAGCCTCCCCAATATGAGCAGCTCGATCTGTTCTAATACCGCCTTAATATGCAGCATGAAGCTGGCATACCTCGTGGTACACTTAAAGATGTTATTTTAGCTGTGTTAAGCGAGGTTGCTCTATGAAAAAAACAAAAACATTATACTTGGCCATGGCCATCGTGTCCTTTGGATTTATTCTATATACGACTTATAGTAACTTCATTCGTGATCCCGAGGCGTCCGGGTTCCTTGGTCACAAAACAAACATGAAGCATGTTTCTGTTTGGCTCAAGGTTATGGATGTCCACATTGCGGGTGCCTGCGTGGCGATGATTGCGGGACTGCTAAATTTTTCGAGATGGATAAGAATGAACTACGCGAAGGTTCACCGCAAAATCGGCTATGTGTACGTGACTGCTGTAGCTGTGGTTGATCTGACCTCCGGATACATGGCGCCATACTCGACAGGCGGGAAGATCAACAGTGTTGCTTTTAATATGGTGAATATTATTTGGTTGGCAGTTACCGTTATAGCAATCGTGAAGATTCGGAAAAAACAAGTCGAGGCCCATCGGAAGTGGATGATCCGCAGCTATGCATTTGTGTTCACCAATCTGTTCATTCACCTCATTACGATAGTTTTTCATAAAGGCATTGGAATGACTTATACCGTCAGCTACACGATTGGGGTGTACAGCTCGATCGTGCTTCTGCTCCTGCTGGCGGAGCTTGTGATCAGGCAAAGTAAAAAGACCCGGAAAAGCCGTAATCTTGGCTGATTCGGTTTTTTTTTGTCCGAATTCCTATGCTCTCAGCAGTCCCATTGCATCATAGGGACCAAGTATGGACAAGCGAGTCAACTGCAATGCCATATGACGGGACGAATAGACCATCCGCTGCTCCAGCCATTTGCGCGCCATATGGAAGGTGGAGAAGCTGATATAATCGAGCAGCAGATCAAGAGGGACGGACTGTTTCTGATCCATGCTGAGCGTTGTAATTCGTTCGTAAAAAGCTTCGCGGATGACGCCAAGCAGTGAACCCGCGTAGTCTGCTCCGGCAGTTGCTGGATTAATCCTCGTCAGAAGAACACGGTAGAATACTTCGTTCTCTTCCATGTGACTGAACAAGAGAACGAAAAAAGGATCCGGCGCATTAAAGTCTGGTATGTAATTCCCCGAGCCGCTCCGTTCCGTAACGATAAGCGCGTTTAATTGACTTAATTTATCCTTTACCATATGGTCAAGCAAATCAAATTTATCGCTATAGTAGGCATAAAAGGTAGAACGGTTCACGTTCGCTTTCTCGGTAATATCCTTAATAACAATTCCCTCGATACCCTTCTCCAGAAGCAAGGTCAGGAACGCCTCGGAAATAAACTGCTTGGTTCTCGCAATTCTTCGGTCCGTAATGAATTGGTTTTGTTGGACAGACATGCCCCATTTCCCTCCAATCAGACAAAATTGATCATAATGTTGGATATCCAACTTTTAAACAAATAAGAGATGGCTAACCCTGCTTGAAGTCAGCCAGACAGATTGACGCAGTTTGTGTGGATATCATTTTCAAATCCTACAAAATTGCTAAAAGTGTTGATTTTACAACGTTTAAGACGTAAGTAACGGTTGCTGTAAAATGATTATTAGCTATCATAATAAACAAAACCAATTAAATCAATTGGGATAGTGAAAATTTATTTTAAAGGTGTAAAGGGGAGGTTCGCTTGCGAGGAGAGGCTTTTCTACAGAGCTTAAATGACGGCCGTAAAATATGGCTGGAAGGCATCCAAGTGCCAAACGTGCCTGCGCATGCGGCATTCAAGGGAACACTCGATACGATCCGGCAGCTGTTCAATATGCTGGACGATCCAGCTGTCCGTGACAGCGTTGGCTACAAAGTGGAGAGCACGGGGCGTTATGCCCACAGCTCTTTCCTTGTTCCGTACACGCAGGAGCAGCTTGCACAGCGCAGCGGCTCCTTCAACCGCTGGTCGCAGGAAACGCACGGAATGATGAGCCGTTTGTCGGACTATGCAAGGTCGCTTGTAACCGGCTGGTACGCCGCCCGGGATGAGCTTGGCCAGCTGGACCCTCAATTTAAGGAGAAAATTACGCGTTATTACGAGCAAGCCCGCGACAAGGATTTGTTCCTGACAACGGCGATCATCGATCCGCAGATCGACCGTTCCAAGAGCCTCGACGACGACCGGATCGCCGAACGATTCCTGCATGTTGTGAAGGAAACGAGCGAAGGGATTGTCGTCCGCGGCGCCAAGATGATTGCGACGGGCGCGCCTTATACGCATGACTTTATTATTTCGTCCTTCCTGAAGTTTGAAGCCGCGAACCGAAACCATGCGCATGTGCTAATCGTGCCGGCCAACTCGCCGGGGCTGCACATTGTGTGCCGGGAATCCTTCGCAAGCGTTAGCGAGCGGAATCATCCGCTAAGCGCGAATTACGACGAGATGGATGCGGTGCTCTTTTTCGACGATGTGCTGATTCCTTGGGAACGGGTTCTGCTGTACGGCGACGCGCAGAAGGTATTGACCCTGCGGGCGAACAAAACCGCGAATGCGCTGGCGTTCCATCAGAATATCGTCCGGTACGTCGCTAAGCTGGAATTTGTGACGGGAGTTGCCTTTGCAGTCACGGAATCTATTGGCGCGCAAGGCTTCCTCCATGTGCAGGAAAAGCTAGGCGAGCTGCTCACGCAGATCGAAGTGATCAAAGCGCTTGTTATTGCGTCGGAGGCGCAGGCGAAGCCGGACAAATCGGGCGTGCTTGTGCCGGAGATGTCTTATATCGATACAGCCCGGAATATTGGGACGAAATTTTATCCCCGCGCAATTGAGATTTTGCAGCAGGTGGGCGGCGGCGGCTTCGTTCAGGCGCCATCCGGCATCGAGGACTTCTACGGTCCGCTCGCGGACCTGATGCACAAATATTACGAAGGCGCGACGGTCAGCGCGGAGAAAAAAGTGCAGCTGCTCAAGCTCGCTTGGGATTTGATCGGCAGTCCGCTTGGATCGCGGCATGAGCTGTATGAACGGTTCTACGCGGGCGATCCCGTGCGCGGCTATGCGAATCAGTTCCTTGGCTTCGATAAGGAGCGTCTCACCGCTCCGGTATGGGATTTGCTGAAGAAGGCCAGCAAGGACGGCAAGACGCTGGTCTGAACCACTATTGAATAAAGAAAGGATTGATAAAACGATGGAATTATTCTGGTTTATTCCAACACATGGCGATGGACGATATCTCGGAACAAGCGAAGGGGCGAGAGCGGTCACGTACAGTTATTGCAAGCAAATCGCACAGGCTGCCGATGAGCTGGGCTACAGCGGCGTTCTGCTGCCAACCGGCAAATCATGCGAAGATGCCTGGATTGTTGCTTCGACTCTTGTGCCCGTTACGGAACGGCTAAAATTTCTGGTTGCCGTCCGTCCCGGTTTGACGCTGCCGACGGTTGCAGCAAGGATGTCGGCCACACTTGACCGATTCTCGAAAGGCAGATTGCTCATTAACGTTGTAGCAGGCGGCGATCCGGTAGAGCTGGCCGGTGACGGCCTGTTCCTTGACCATGACACGCGTTATGAGCTGACGGATGAATTCCTTCATATCTGGCGTAAGGAGCTGGAAGGTGAAAGCGTTGATTTTGAAGGGGAGCATCTGAAGGTAGAAGGCGGCAGGGTGCTTTATCCGCCAGTGCAGAAGCCTTATCCTCCACTTTATTTCGGCGGATCATCGGAAGCGGCGATGGACGTGGCGGCTGACCATGTAGACGTCTACCTGACCTGGGGCGAGCCTCCGGCAGCGGTTAAGCAGAAGGTAGAGAAAATGCGCGAGCTGGCTGCGGCCAAAGGGCGCCAGCTGAAATTTGGCATCCGGCTGCATGTTATCGTCCGCCCCACGGAAGAAGAAGCATGGCGGGCTGCGAACGAACTGATTGAGCACCTGGATGAGGAGACGATTGCTTCGGCGCAGCAAATCTTTGCGCGTATGGACTCGGAAGGACAGAAACGCATGAGCCAGCTGCATAACGGCGACCGTTCGCGGCTCGAGATCAGCCCGAACCTGTGGGCAGGCATCGGTCTTGTGCGAGGCGGAGCGGGAACAGCTCTTGTCGGCAGCGCCGAGCAGGTTGCGGAGCGGATCAAGGAATACGAGGAGCTGGGCATTGAGACTTTTATTTTATCCGGCTACCCGCATCTGGAAGAAGCGTATCGGACCGCCGAACTGCTCTTCCCGCTGCTACCGCTGGCTAAGCGGAACGGCGAAGATGAGCGCGCCTTCATCAGCCCGTTTGGCGAGATGATCGCAAACAACGAGCTTCCTGGACGCGCGCCGAAGGCAGAAGCGGCTGTCTCGGGCAAATAACGGCAAAGGGGAAAAGTAGATGAGCGCGATTGAATTTGGCTATTGGGCACCCCTCGAGGACGGCGGACTGCTTGCGACAAAGCTGCCGCAGCGGACCAGCTCCTCCTTTGAGGCGAATATCCGGTACGCGGAGCAGGCGGAGCGTACGGGCTTTGACCATATGCTGCTGCCAACCAGGTTCGTGGCCAGCAGCGACTCGGAGAATCAGTGGGAATCTCTCACCTTCGCGGCGGCGCTTGCGGTGAAGACACGCAAGCTGGGGCTGATTGTTGCGGTAGCTTCGGGTCTTATCCCTCCGGCGATTGTAGCCAAGATGATGACGACGATTGATCATCTGAGCGGCGGCCGTGCGGCGATTAATGTTGTAAGCGGCTGGTTGAAGGGTGAGTACATTGCGCTCGGCCAGCCTTGGCTCGATCATGATGAGCGGTACCGCCGCTCGGAGGAGTTCATCCGCGTGCTGCGCGGGTTGTGGACGGAAGACCGGGCAACTTACGCGGGAGATTTCTTCCGGCTGCGCGGGGCGGATTTCAAGCCAAGACCCTTGCAAGCGCCTGGACCAACCATCTATCAAGGGGGTAACTCGAAAGCAGCGAAGCAGATGGCGGGCCGCGTATCGGACTACTATTTTATGAATGGCAATACGCTCGAAGGCCTGAAGAAACAGATCGATGAAGTCAAGGGATACGCCGATGATAACAATCGCGAGATCAAATTTGGCGTAAATGCCTTCGTCATCGTGCGGGATTCGGAAGAGGAAGCCAAGCAGGTACTGCGCGACATTATTGAAAATGCCGATGCGGCGACGGTTGAAGCGTTCCGCGAGCAGGTGAGGCATGCCGGACAGTCGGCAGGCGACCGCGAAGGCATGTGGGCGAACTCCACGTATGAGGATTTGATCCAGTTCAACGATGGTTTCAAGACCGGGTTGATCGGGACGAAAAAGCAAGTGGCAAGGCGCATTCTTGAGCTGAAACAGATCGGCATCGATCTGGTGCTGGCAGGTTTCCTGCATTACGACGAAGAGCTGGAGTGGTTTGGGGAGCAAGTAATTCCGCTTGTACGTCAGCTGGAGCTGGAAGAGAGCGTCAGCGCAATCGGCCGGTAGTACCGGCGCGCGTTGGACAATGGAATACAGATAGATCCGATCGGACGACCGAAGGCTCTCTCCTTCCTTTTGCAGGAATACGCGAGAAGTCTTTTTGTTGTTTATAAACGATCGGGAGGAATGGGATTATGAGTAGTTTGGAAAAAGAAACAGTTGTTCAGGCGGGGGGCTCGCTCTCTCCGGTACGCAAATTGACGCTATTGGATGCCATTGGATCAACCCTGGCGCAAATGGCGCCGGCAGCGGCGATCTATTACGGCCTTCCCGTTATCTTCATCGCGACGGGTATCGGTTCGCCGTTAACGCTTCTCCTATCGGCCGTGGCGATTATTATCGTCGGGCTGAGCCTTACCCGTTTTTCGGCCAAACATCCTTCAAGCGGTTCGCTCATCAAGTATATCGGAATGTCGTTTGGCGGGGTAATTGGTACCGCAGCGTCTATCGTGTTTATTGCAGGAACGATTTTCCTGGCTGCTTCGGCATTTATCGAGCTTGGCGGCTGGACCGCGGATTCGCTGGCGTTATACGGCATTCATGTTCATTGGGCGATCCCGACGGTTGTCCTTGGCGTCCTGATCTGGGGACTGACGATTATCGGCATTGACCGTTCGACCAAAATCGCCGGGATTGCGCTAATTATCGAAGTGCTCGTCCTGCTTGGCGTTACAATCTATATCCTGCTTGATCCGCCTAACGGATTATCGCTGAAGCCATTCGCGCCTTCTTCGGTGACGGATGGTCTTGCAGGGGTAGGGCTTGGATTCCCGCTCGCCATCTATCTGTTCATCGGCTTTGAGAACTCCGCTGCGCTAGCCGAAGAAACGCAAAATCCGAAGCGCAACGTCAAACGAGCCGTTCTGATTAGCATTGCGGTCATGACAGTATTCTATCTGCTGGTGAGCTATGCCGTGATCGCCGGCTTTGGCAATAACAGCGAGGAACTGGTGAAAAGCTCGAATCCGTTCATGACGCTGGCAGACCGTTATTTGGGCGACTTCTCGTTCCTTGCGGTTATCGCAGGCTTTACGAGTATCGTAGGCATGACGATCGCCTGCTTGAACGGCTTCTCGAGGATTGCGTTCAATTCAGCACGCGAAGGGCTGATTGCCGTGAAACTCAGCACCGTCTCCAAATGGCAGACGCCAGCAGGTGCTTTGTCGCTGCTGAGCGGCCTCGGAATCGTATTCGCTCTGCTGTTTGGTTTTGCGGGCGATACGTGGGTCACCGGCTTCGGGTACCTCGGAACGATTGGCACGATTCCGCTGCTGCTTATTTATGCGCTGCTTAATATTGCGGTTATCGTTTATCCGAATGAAGAGCTGAATGTGTTCCAGCGCTACGTGCTTCCGGTGCTTGGCGTGATCAGCATCGCACTTCCGATCTGGGCCATGATTCAGCCGGGGCAGCCGAAGCCGGTCAGCTACTTCCCTTGGGCGATTGCGGTTATCGTCCTGATCAGCCTTGTCTATGCCTGGTTCCGCGTGAAGCGTGATCCTTCGCTGCCGTCCCGCGTTGGGGCTGCAGTCGAGACATCTGGAGAATATGAGGCGAAAGCGTCATCGTTATAAAAATATTGTTATGAAGGAGGTATTCGTATGGCAAATCACACTTTTGCAGCACAGCCGGATTACGGGCAGCTTGCTGCTTCTATCAGGGAAACCGTTGATGATGTGATCCGCCCGAATGCGGAACGAATTGATAGAGAGGGTGTATTCCCTTCAGAGAATTTGCAGGCACTTGCGGGGAAAGGCTGGAACAGCCTGATCATCCCAGCGGAATATGACGGCCTCGGGCTGGATTATACTGCATTTGCGCTTGCCGCCGAGGAGATCGGCAAAGGCTGCCCGTCGACTTCTCTGATCTATGTCATGCATGTCGGCGCGGCGCAGACACTCGTCTATTATGGGACGGAGGATCAGAAGCGGCGCTGGCTGAAGCCGGTTCGCCATGGGGCAATCGGAACCCATTCGATGAGCGAGAAGGCAACGGGCGGGCATACCTGGTTCAACCTAAGCGAAGCGAAACGCGACGGTGAGGATTATATTTTGGATCTGGAAAAATCGTTCACGACCAGCGGAGGCCATGCAGACTTCTACGTGCTTCAGACCCGTACTCCGGGTGCGCAGCAGCCGACGGACCTCAGTTATTTTATCGTCGATGGCAAGGATCCCGGGATTACGGCTGGTCCATGGGAAGCACTTGGCGTGCGCGGCAATCAGAGCGGCCCACTTAAGCTGGATCATGTCCGCGTGCCGCGTGCCGACCTGCTTGTCGGAGAGAACCGAGCGATTGAGATTGCGTTTAACGGCGTAGATCCGCTCTATCTTCTGGGTATTGGTTCGGCGTGGATCGGGGTTGCTTCGGAGGCGTTGTCAATCGTGGTAGAACGGGTAAAAAGAACGGTGCACCGCGACTTCAACCGCAGTCTTGCGGACTATCAGGTCATCCGCCAGCAGCTGGCGAACGCGAAGATTGGCCTTAGCGCGCTGAAGCCTTGGCAGCTCTCGCTTGCCGAGAAGTATACCCGTTATGAAGCGGAAGGCAGACCGCTGGGCGAGCTGTGGTACGAAGCGACGGAGTTCAAGATTCATGCCACGGAGGTAGCGAATCAAGTCGTATCGATTGCGATGGATGTAACGGGCGGTTACGGCTACAAAAAAGGAACAATAGAGCGGCTCTATCGCGATGTGCGGGCAGGTCTCGTGCTTGCGCCATCCAACCATTTGGCACGCGAATTGGTAGGCAAGGAGCTTGTTGGCCAGCCTCCCGAGCTGTTCACGCAGGGCGGAGAGTAAATGGGAGGAGACTGAAGCATGACAACTAGAACGGCTCTAGATTATTTGGTTGTTGCAAGGGAGCTTGCGGACCGCTTTCGCGAAGATGCCGCGGAACGCGACAAGGAAGGCGGAACGCCAAAGCTGCAGCGCGATTGGATCCGGGAGAGCGGACTTCTGAAGCAGCTCATTCCGAAGGAATACGGCGGGCACGGCGGGAAATGGTCCGATGTGCTCCGCGTTGTTAGGGAGTTCGCGCGGACGGATGCGGCGCTGGCGCATGTGTACGGTTACCATTTTCTCTGCCTGATCGCCCCGCATCTGGCGGGTAGGGAGGAGCAGAAGCGGTATTTCTACGAAGTAACCGCAGCGAACAACTATTTCTGGGGGAACTCCTCCAATCCGCTTCAGAAGACGATTATCGGCGAGCGTTCCGGGAACGGCGTAATGGTTAACGGCTCGAAGGGATTCAGCTCGGGTTCTCCGGATTCGGATCTGCTCGCGATCTCCTGGAACGACAGCGTGACCGGCGATTATTACGAGGGCATTATTCCATCCGGACGCGAGGGCGTTGAGATTATAGACGATTGGGACAACATGGGCCAACGCCAGACGGGCAGTGGCACCGTAAAGTTCCATGACGTACGGGTGGAGCCCCATGAAATACTCGAGACCCCCTATGCGGGTCAGACGGTGTTCTCAACGCTAGTTCCGCAGCTATCGCAGAGCATTCTGGCGAGTATTTTTATCGGCAGCGCGGTGGGAGCTTTGGAAGAGGCAAAAAGCTATACGCTGGAGCATGCGCGGCCCTGGTACACAACCGGACTCGAGCGGGCTGCGGAGGAGCCTTCAACCTTGAGTCGTTACGGCGAGTGGTGGGCGGACTATCAGGCGGCTCTGGGACTCGTGGAGAAATCAGACCGTCTGCTTGATGCCGCCTGGGCGAAGGAAGAAGCATTGGGCGAGATTGAACGCGGCGAGCTGGCCATATTTGTCGCTGCAGCGAATGTACAGGCTGGCAAAATGGCGCTCGAGGTGACCAGCCGGATATTCGAGGTGATGGGGGCAAGAGCAACGGCGTCGAAGTACGGCTTCGACCGGTTCTGGCGCAATGTGCGGACCCACACGCTTCATAATCCGGCGGAGTTTAAGCTCCGGAACGTGGGCAATTGGTATGTGACCGGCACTGCACCGTTACCTGGTTTTTACTCCTAAGGGACTGGCATCTTAGATTCGAACGTAGATAGTTCAGCTATTATTCGAAGGAGTGTGAATGCGATGTCTTTGCAATTTGCTTATTGGGTGCCGAATGTGAGTGGCGGCCTTGTAATCTCCAATATTCCTCAAAAAACAGGATGGTCGTTTGAAGAGAATGCCCGTTACGCAAAGATGGCGGAAGAAGCGGGATTTGATTTCGCCCTGCTTCAGACGCGGTTCGTTGCCAGCTATGGTGCGGAAAACCAGCTTGAAGCGATTACGCTGGCCTCTGCGCTTGCGGCCGTAACAAGCAGAATCAAACTAATCGCTGCTGTGCTGCCGGGGCTGTGGCATCCCGGTACAGTTGCCAAGATGTTGGCGACAATTGATCAGATCAGCAACGGCCGCGCTGCCGTTAATGTAGTGAGCGGCTGGTTCAAGGGAGAGTTCCACAACTATGGAGAACCTTGGCTCGATCATGATGAGCGTTACCGCCGTTCGGAGGAATTCATTCGAGTCCTGAAGGAGATGTGGTCGGAGGAGAAAGCAAGCTTCCGCGGTGACTTCTATCGCTTGAATAACGCACCTATGAAGCCAAAGCCTGCGGCAGCTCCGCCAGTGTTCCAAGGCGGCAACTCCGCTGCGGCACGCCGGATGGCAGCAAGAGTATCTGACTGGTATTTCATGAACGGTAATACGCTTGAAGGCTTTAAGACGCAGATTGATGAACTGAAATTGGAAGCAGCGGCGAACGGCCGTGAACTCAAGTTTGGTGCGAATGCGTTTGTCATTGTACGTGATACTGAAGAGGAAGCGCGCCAAGTATTGCACGATATCGTCGAGTATGCGAATCCGGAGGCGGTGGAAGGGTTTCGCAGCCAAGTCAACTTCGCAGGGAAAGCATCACCGGAGCGGGAAGGCATGTGGGCGAATTCGGATTTTACGGACCTTGTCCAATACAATGACGGCTTCAAGACGGGTCTGATTGGTACGGTGGAGCAGGTAGCAGACCGTATTATCGAGCTGCGCAAAATCGGTGTGGATCTAATCCTGACTGGCTTCCTGCATTATGAAGAAGACATTAAGGCATTTGGCGAGAAGGTTATACCACTCGTCCGTGAGAGGGAAGCAGCGCTTGGGCTGGAAGCGTCCGCTGTGGTGTAAAAATACTGGAAAGACCGGAGCTGATTGCTCTGGTCTTTTTCTTTTTCATTATGAGATGAAACTAATCCTCGACTTTCGTTGTCTAATTTAGAGCAGCGGCGTATTGAGACGCTGGATGCATAACGGTGGGAATAACGAATCAAAAGGTAACTGAGGAGCTGGGAAAGTCTAATTTGCAGTTGGAATTTAAATGGAGCTAAAATTGGCGATTACTGAAATTCCATCTTTATTTTGACCACAATAAGAGTAAGTGCATCAAGCTCAGTCAGCCTCTGTAACCATGGAATAGAGGAGTGATGGGAATGAAAAAGAGGTTAATGTCCGTTATTTTACTTGCAGTAGGGGCGTTATGGCTTACCTCCTGTGACGGTAATAAGTCGTCTGTCAAAACAGGAGGCACGCAAGTCTCTGGTGAGCAGGCTTCTTACCAAGTTGTGGCGGAGAAGCTGCAAGCGCCGTGGGTGATCGCTTTTGACGGTGACGTGATTTATATTAGCGAGCGGGACGGTAATGTTGTGCAGGTTGAGAATGGGAAACAGACACGTATGCCCGTTGAGTTCCGTAAGAACGTTCATGCCGAGGGTGAAGGAGGCTTCCTCGGTTTCCTTCTTGCTCCTGATTTCCAGAAGTCGAAGGAGGCTTATGCCTACCATACGTATGAAGAGAACGGCAAAATTCTGAACCGTGTCATTGTGTTGAAGCTGGAGAAAGGCACTTGGACCGAGTCGCAGGTGCTGCTTGAAGGCATTCCGGGTTCGTTTAATCATGATGGCGGGCGTATGGCGATTGGTCCGGACGGGTTGCTGTACATAACAACAGGCGATGCGGGTCAAGAAGAGCTGGCACAAAACCTGCGAAGTCTCGCTGGCAAAATACTTCGTATGAAGCTGGACGGCACGATTCCGCCTGGCAATCCTTTTCCCGACTCCTACGTCTATTCCTATGGACACCGTAACCCGCAAGGTCTTGCTTGGAGCAGCTCTGGTATGCTGTTTGTCGCGGAGCACGGACCATCAGGGGACCCCGGTGGGCATGACGAGATTAATAGTATTGTGCCTGGAGGGAATTACGGCTGGCCGGTCGTTATTGGGGGCGAGCATCGTGATGGGATGATTGATCCCGTCTTCCACACAGGGGAGGACACCATTGCGCCATCGGGAATTGCGATGAATTCGGGTAACAATTTGCTGATCGCTGCACTTAGGGGAGAGAAGCTGTTTCGCTACAATACGCTGACGAAAAAGATGTCCGTTGTACTTGAGGGTGAAGGACGGCTGCGTGATGTTCAGGTGCATAATGGCGGTATATATGTCATCACGAATAATACCGATGGCAGAGGGACACCATCTGATAAGGATGATCGGTTGCTGCTTCTGGCGAAATAAGGTTATTGACAGGAAACCGAATGGTTTCCTATAATGAAAAGCGAAACCAAAACGTTTCCTATTGGAGGAATCGAGTTCAGTATGAATGAGGAATTGGTGAAGAAGCTTCGCTATAAGTCCGGACAAGCTTCGGTGATCAATGCACCTGAGGGCTATCGTCTTGGGATTGAGACGGCACCAGCTTCGGATACAGGATCGGAAGCTGTTGGTCCATTTGAGTTTGTGCAGCTGTTCGTGAATAATGCGGCAGAACTTGAGGATAGTCTTCCTGGCGTGCTTCCTTTGCTGGAGGAAGATGCGGTGTTTTGGATTACCTATCCGAAGCAGAGCTCGAAGGTGAAATCAGACCTTAATCGGGATACTCTTGCAGCTATTGTACAGGAATCGACGCCATATCGGCCGGTAAGCAACGTTGCAGTAGATGAGAAATGGTCAGCGCTTCGTTTTCGCCTGAAGGAAAAAGTGAAATCTAAAAACTAATCGGAGGTTTGATTAATAATGAGTAACTCAACAAACACATTGCCTGACGTTCGTCAGACAGTTGAAGTGAACGCACCAATTGAAAAAGTATGGAACGCGGTATCTACTGCAGAAGGGATTGCAGCTTGGTTCATGCCGCCCAGCAGTGACTTCAAGCCGGAGATCGGCTGTGAGTTTCATCTGGAAGCTGGCCAGTTCGGCCAATCTCCATGCAAAGTAACAGAGGTGGATCCGCCTAATAGGCTGACTTTCAACTGGGGTAAGGACTGGACGCTGACGTTTGAGTTGAAAGAGTTGGAAGGCGATAAGACTGAGTTTACGTTGATCCATGGCGGCTGGGATGCAGACAAGGTTACGGAGTTTGGACAAGCGCATACGCAAGTACGCGAGCATATGGCCGGCGGCTGGGTTGGCATCATGAAGAAGTTTGTCAGCGTTGTCGAAGCTGGATAATATGGCGGCGGAGCCGAAACACGACGTTTTCCAAGCTATTGCTGATCCAACCCGCCGCAGCCTGCTGCAGCTGCTAGTCGATCAGGAAATGCCGGTAAATGTGATCAGCGGTCATTATTCAATGAGCCGGACGGCCGTGTCGAAGCATCTCCGTGTACTTGCAGAAGCTGGACTGGTGAAGGAGCGCAAAGTCGGGCGTGAGACACGCTATCGGCTGGAGCCGGAACCACTGCTTGAGCTGAAGCGCTGGCTCAGCTACTACGAGCGCTTCTGGGAGAACAAGCTTCAGGCGCTCAAGCGCTTCGTCGAAGAGGATATGCCGGCCGGCGAGCCGTCAGGTCCGCTGCAGGTTGTTGAAGGAAAGCAGGAAGAATAAGCGGAGGAAGCCGCGATTGGACGAGCTATGCTCGGAAGATCGCGGTTTTTTTGTTTTTGCACCGCTAGAGGTAACTGTGGGAGATGTAAGCTCCAAAGGAATCTAACGAGGCCAAACCAGTCAGGGGATGCGCCTGCTTGGTTTGTAAGTCCGAAAACAGCCTTAGACAGGCAGATACACGGAGAAAACATAACCGTAAGGCTGAATTCAGCCTTACGGTTCGGTCAAAACGCAATAGCTAGCTGCTTGAGAGCTGTAAGTCTGATAACAGCCTTACAGCTCGGTCCAAATGCAATAGTTGAGGCTGTTTAGGAGCTGTAAGTCCGATATCTGCCTTACAGCAGCAGCTGTGTGTGGAAAAGATAGCCGTAAGGCTGAAATCATCCTTACAGCGATCGAACGCTTAAAGGTGGGAAGCCGTGCATAGACATTAGCCTATGCTCACTTCCGATGGAAAGTTTTCACGCACACTGGAAATTTACAAGCTTACTGGCTTACAATAGACTTCGATAAGTGGGTCTTTATGCTTTCGAAGTAAGAATCATCACGACCGATGGTTGGGTGATAATTCTTTTTAGGAGTGAGCGGTGTGCGTAAAATTATGTTTACAGGCGGCGGATCGGCAGGGCATGTGACGGTTAACCTGGCGTTGATCCCCCATTTTATACAAGAAGGCTGGTCGGTGGACTACATAGGCTCGGAAGCGGGCATTGAGAAGCAGCTCATCGAGCCGCTCCAGAATGTGCGTTACCATGGCATTGCAACGGGCAAGCTGAGACGTTATCTGGATTGGCAGAACGTAAAGGACCCGTTCAAGGTCATCAAGGGTGCGTTCCAAGCTTACCGGATTATTAAAAAACAAAAGCCAGACGTTCTATTTTCCAAGGGTGGATTCGTGTCCGTTCCCGTTGTGATTGGTGCAAGGCTGAATAAGGTGCCGGTACTGATTCATGAATCCGATCTGACGCCGGGTTTGGCGAATAAGATTGCGATTCCGTTCGCGGCGGGGGTATGCACGACATTTCCGGAGACGCAGCAGCATCTTCCTGACGGGAAGTCCCATTACGTTGGAGCGGTCATCCGTGATCAATTGAAACAAGGTGACGCGGCAAAAGGCCGCAAGTTTGTTGGCTTCGTATCAACCAAGCCGGTTCTGCTCATTATGGGCGGCAGCCTTGGTGCACGCAAGATCAATCAGGCGGTCCGGGCATCACTCAGCAAGCTGACAGAGAAATTCCAGATCGTCCATCTATGCGGCAAAGGGCAGGTTGAGCCAACCCTACAGTCCCCTCAGTACAAACAGTTCGAGTATGTGAATGAGGAGCTGCCTGATCTGCTGGCAATGTCGGATGTGATCATTTCGCGTGCGGGATCAAACTCGATCTTTGAGTTCCTGTACCTGCGTAAACCGATGCTGCTTATCCCTCTTACGAAGGAAGCAAGCCGCGGCGATCAGATTCTGAATGCGCGCTCGTTCCAGTCGGCAGGCTTCTGCGAAGTGCTCTACGAGGAGAACATGACCCCAGAGACGCTCGTTAGCAGCGTAACCGAGTTGCATGCGAACCGTGATAAATACGTTGATAATATGCAGAAAAATGATAACAAGGACGCTTTGTCTAAGCTTATTGGCCTCATCAAAAAGACGGCAAAATAATCGCCCGATGAACTCGAATGACCGCTATTAACCAGCAAGTATGTCTTGTGGTTATGGCGGTCTTTTTCTATAATAGGGGAAAGGTTAGGCAATAGTAGGAGGGAATTACAAATGGAATATATCAGTACTCGCGGTAATGTGGGCAAAATCGGCTTTGTCGACGCATTCCTTATGGGTCTTGCAGACGACGGCGGTCTTCTCGTACCTTATGAAATTCCGGTCGTTTCCGCGGCTAAGCTGAAAGAATGGCAGGAGCTCAGCTATCAAGAGCTGGTGCTTGAAATTTTCTCGCTTTATACGAATGATGAAATTCCTTATGAAGATCTGAAGAAAATGGTATACGACGGCTATGCGACGTTCCGCCATCCGGAAGTAACGCCGGTGCATAAACTCAGCGACAGCCTCTATTTGCTGGAACTGTTCCATGGTCCTACCTTTGCATTCAAGGACATTGCGCTCCAGTTCATGGGCCAATTATATACGTATGTGTCCAGTAAGCAGAACAAGAAGATTCATATTCTGGGCGCAACTTCCGGCGACACCGGCGCTTCGGCGATTGAGGGTGTCAAAGGTAAAGAAGGCATCAAAATTTGCATCCTGCATCCGAACGGCAAAGTAAGTAAAGTGCAGGAGCTGCAAATGACGACGGTTCAAGAGGACAACGTCCTGAACCTGTCCGTTGAAGGCAACTTCGATGACTGCCAGCGCATTATTAAAGATCTGTTCGCTGATCTGGAATTCAAATCGACGAACCATCTGTGCGCGATCAACTCAATCAACTTCGTGCGTATCATGGCGCAGACGGTCTACTACTTCTATTCCTACTTCCAAGTAGCGAAGCAGACAGGCAACTCGGATGCAAAAGTGAACTTTAGCGTTCCAACAGGCAACTTCGGCGATATCTTCGCAGGCTACCTGGCGAAACGTATGGGTCTGCCGGTTGATAAGCTGATTCTGGCGACTAATGAAAATAACATTTTGGAGCGCTTTATCAAGGAAGGTGTGTACAAGCCGGGCGATTTCCGTTCGACATACAGCCCTTCGATGGACATTCAGGTTGCTAGCAACTTTGAACGTTACCTCTACTATGTACTGGGTGAAAATCCGGAGCAAATCCGTTCCATCATGGACGGCTTCAAATCAGATGGGCAAATCGTTGTATCCGGCGATGCGCTCCGTAAGGTACAGGAAGAGTTCGCTGCGCATGGCGTACAAGGCCAAGAATGCCTCGACACCATTGCAGCTTATAACAAAGAGACAGGCTATCTGCTGGATCCTCACTCCGCTTGTGGTGTAGCAGCATCGAACCAATACGCAGAAGCTGACACAGTGACAATCTCACTGGCAACGGCTCACCCTGCGAAGTTCAACGAAGCGATCGAGCTGGTTGGTATTGAGCAGGAGTTCCCTGCACCAATTCAAGCACTCTTCAACAAACCACAGCGTCAGACGCTTGTTGACGGCACGCAGGAAGCAATCGTACAAGAAATCGTGAAGTTCTATAACGCTTAATCGATAGTTGAAAAAAGGGCTCTTCGAGCAACCGAATGTTACATTCGGATTGCTCGGAGAGCCCTTTTTTGTTTTATCGCCCTGGAATTAACGGATTAATCGTCAACTTAATGGAATTCTGATCAAATACGAAATTCTATATAAATGATAGAATATCTATAACATAGACGGAGGAACACCTGCAATATTACGGATAAATAAACAACAAGTTGATAATTTGATACAAATGAACCGTTGCCTGGAGGGGAGGGAGAAGAATGTCCATGCGGTTTAAGGAGAAGGTCGTCATTGTCACGGGCGGCGGATCGGGAATCGGTGAGACAAGCGCACGTCTGTTTGCTGCCGAAGGGGCGTTCGTTATCATCGCAGATTGGAACGAAGAGGATGGGCAGCGGGTGGCCGCATCGTTGAATGCGGAATTTAGCTGCATGATTCCCCGGTCGATTGCAGTCCAGACAGACGTATCCCAGGAGAGGTCAGTCGCTGCGTTAATGGAACGGACGAGGCAAATGTTCGGAAGACTCGACGTGTTATTTAACAATGCGGCGGTTATCCATCCGAAGCCGATTGAGGAGATAAGCGAGTCTGATTTCGACCGCTTGCTTACTGTTAATTTGAAGGGCGTCTACTTGACGATTAAGCATGCGATACCGCTTCTGCGCCTCTCGAAAGGCTCGATTGTTAATATGGCTTCGCTTGGCGGACTTGTCGGCCAGCGGAATAATCCCATCTACGCTGCATCCAAGGGCGGATTGATCGCGCTGACCAAGTCGCTCGCGCTCGACTTCGCACCGGATGGCGTGCGGGTCAATTGCGTTTGCCCGGCCGGCGTGTCGACGCCGCTGCTCGAGACGTGGACGAGGGAGCAGCCAGACCCGGCGGCAGCGGCGAAGTCGCTAGGCGACATGCATCCGCTCGGCCGCCCGGCCACCTCAGAGGAGGTCGCGCAGTCGGTGCTTTACCTGGCGTCGGAGCAGGCGGCATTCGTGACCGGGGTCGCCCTGCCCGTCGAAGGCGGCGCCTCGCTTGGCTACTAACCAAATATAAAGGAACCGGACGGTAAGCGAAGAGGCTTCGTATACAGTAGAATAACTTGATGAAGACAACTGTGAATCTATCTTATGGCAGTTGTCTTTTTGCATAAATTGTGGTTATTTTATATAGAGATAGGAAGCCGATTCCGAAGATAGTAACTGTCTTTCAAGTTATAATGTAAGCGCTTTAAATACAGGAGGGGGCTATTCTGTGCCGAAGCATTCCACCATTTTTCGCAAATTCCTCGTTTCGTACATAATCATTCTAATCATACCGAGTATTGCCGGCTTCGTATCCTACCGCACGTCCATCGAAGTTACGCAATCTGTCTCTATCGAGAATGGCGTTACACAATTGGAGCGCAGCAAAGAAATTTTGGAGAGAAGGATGGCGGAGGTCGAAGGCTTCACGAGGCAGCTGGCTTTGAATCCAGATTTGAACACGCTGATGAACGAGAAGATTGAAGGAGATCAAGAGAACGTGTACGGCATCTGGAACGTGATGAGGCAGGTCATGCCTTTCAGCCAGACGAACGACTTCCTGCAAAATTATTTTATTTACTTAAGTAACTATGACGTCATCTTGTCGCAAGGCTCCGCTTATTTCCGGCCGGAGCATTACTATGACAATTTCCGATACAACGATATGTCTTTGGCTGAATGGAAGAGTACGGTGCTGAATCAGCATCATGGCAGTGAAATTATGCCGCTTCGCCCGTTTACTAACAATACGAAGCAAACTTCGGTCGTGACTTATATGCAGTCGCTTCCGCTGGACAGCTTCAGCGGCACGTCGCCTGCGACAGTTGTTGTCATCATAGATGAAGAGAATATATCGAGTTTGCTCTCCGGACTTGAGGAGCGGTATGGAGGTTGGACTCATATCAGCGACGCGCAGGGAAATACGGTCAGCCTGCATGGCATTGATGAAAAGGCAGCACATCTGCTAAACAGGGACGCTAGCTTCGACCCTGCCAAAGTCAGTCAGTTCTACAACGACGACCTCGTTATTACGATTCACTCAGACAAGAATGATTGGGTATATCAGGCGGGCATTCCGCGCCATGTCCTAATGGAAAATGCGAATCAAATCAGAACAATGACATGGCTTGTGACCGGTGCTGCCCTTCTGCTCGGTTTGCTTGCCGGCTTGCTGCTTGCGTACCGAAATAGCGTACCAATCAACCGCCTACTAGGTGTCATGAAGGAGCACTTTGGCAAGGAAGGCATAACGGGGCGGAACGAATTCGATTTCCTCCAGGGGAACATTTCGAGGATGATTACAAGCAACCGGCATTTGGAGAACGAGCTTAACCGGCAGCTACCGCTCGTCCGTGACGGCTTCCTGAAACGGTTGATCGCTGGTGAGTTCCAGTCAGGAGAGGAGATTGCCGCGGCTGCTGCGCAAGCAGACGCACATTTCCAGTCGCAGCAAGGGTTCGTCGGCATGCTGCGAATTAACGGCTACTCCGGTATGGACAGTGTAGAAATTCTTAACGAGCTGACAGCCGCGCGGCTGATCGTGAAGCAGATGCTTCTTGAACTTGGCAGTGACTTTCTTATGACGGATCTTGGGTCAGATCGGATCGTCGCGATTTGTCCGGCAACTCGTGAGGAGAACGAGTTCGAGGAGAAGTCCGAACGGGAGACAATCACGGATACATTCGAGAAGCTGATAGAGCTTGCCTACCGGGATTACAAAATTCATCTTACTGCATCCTTCGGTGAACTGTTTCAAACACTGCTCGAGGTGAGTCATTCTTCTGAGCAGGCGAAGCAGACGATGGATTATGCTGATTACGATAACAAGCAAAGCATCGTATGGTTTGGAGACTCGAACCTGGAGACGGCTACGTATTATTATCCGCTTGATATTGAGCAGCGCCTGATCAGCACGATCCGGGCGGGCGACCGGGAAGAAGCGGGGCGTATGGTGCAATCCGTCATCGAGAAAAACACGGATAACCGCCATCTGTCGATTGAGATGAAGCAGCAGCTGGTAGGTGAGCTGAAGGGAACACTGCTTAAGCTGCTTGATCAGAAGGCATTCCTGGAATCGGAATTGCAGCTTACACTCAAGAATCAGATCGTAAGTGTGCAGGCGTCGAATTCGGCAGCTGTCATCCAAGAGGAGATTATTGCAATCGTCGATGCGCTATGCGGTGTCATTAGCAGCAAGAAAAGTCATGCTCATATCCAAATTGTTGAGGAAATTAAACAGTTCATAGCCGTGTCGTATGGGGATTCGGAGCTGACGCTGTACCGGATCTCAGAAAATTCGGAGAGGCCAGAGAAGTATATTTCTCAATTGTTCAAGGAAGTGACGAATACGAACATTTCGGATTATTTGGAAATGGTCAGAATCGAACATGCATCCGAGTTGTTAAGGACGAATGCATACACGGTGGACGAAATTGCCGAACGCGTCGGGTATAATAGTGCTCATTCCTTCCGCAGGGCATTCAAGCGGGTAATGGGTATCGCGCCGAGCTCTTATCGGCAGTCCATCAAAATTTGAGGTGCCGCTAAGGAATCAAGGGGGATCGGATTGTGATCAAAAACATCATAAGCACCATTGTTACCGCCCTGGCAGGCATCCTGCTGTTGACAGCTTGTGCAAATACGGAAGGGGCAGTTATGGATGCTAGAGAAGTCGGTACTGGTGAGGCAGGCGCACCACTGGCTATTCGTGTATTTGCCCAGCAGGAGAATGGCATCGATCTGGAGACGAATACGTTCACAAAGCTGCTCGAGGAGCAATTCGGCGTTAAGTTCGACTGGGAGATCGTGTCGGGGGAAGGTGCTAAGGAGCAACGGCAAATCTCGCTAGCTGGCGAAGATTATCCTGACGCGTATTGGTTAACTACTTATATCGACCAGTTCTCACAGGCCGACTTAATGAAATACGGCAAGCAAGGAGTCATTATTCCGCTTAACGAACTTATTGAGCAGTATGCGCCCAATATTAAGGCCGCGCTTGAGCGGGATCCGGCGTTAAAGGCGCTGCATACGGCACCGGACGGCAACATATACGGCCTCGCTAGTTATTCGGATTGCTTTCATTGTTCCTATCCAAACAAAATGTGGGTAAACTCCAAATGGCTGAAGCAGATGAACCTGGAGCCGCCGGCAACAACGGAGCAGTTCAAGCATATGCTTGAAGCGTTCAAGCTCGGCGATCCGAACGGCAATAGCCTGCAGGATGAGGTACCGCTCAGCGGCTCGACCGAGAACTTCGGCGTCCACATCGTCCCTTACCTAATGAACGGTTTCATTTACCATGATGACCGTACTTTCCTCGGCTTGGCAGACGGGAAGCTGTATACGGTTGTTGACAAGCCGGAATGGAAGGAAGGGCTTGCTTATATCAAGTCTTTATATGACGAGGGATTAATCGATCCAGGCGCATTCACGCAAAATTCGGAAGCGCTTCGAAAAGTCGGCGAGAACGCAGCAGCGGAAATTCTTGGCGCCGCAGCTGCCATGCATCCGGATATATTCGTCTACGGTGAGCGCAGCGCTGATTACGAACCGCTTCCTCCTCTCGCTGGCCCGCATGCTGCTTATGCGTCGTTCGTTGGAGGCGGCCTTAGTCCAGGGGCGAAATTCGTCATCACAAGCAAAGCAACGGAGGAAGAACAGATTGCATTAATCCGGATGGTTGACTACATCTATACGCCGGACGGACAAACGATCGCTCAGTCGGGACTAGAAGGAACAGGCTGGAGAAAGCCGGAAGCCGGAGAAATTGCGCTGGGTGAAGGGGTTCAGCCGAAGTATGCGGCCATTCCAAACGAGGTGGGCACGCACGGACAAAATTCCGGCTGGAGCGGGATGGCACATTTTTACATGCCAAGGGAATACCGTGACAGCTGGGTGGCTGCGAAGGATATTTTCGCGAATACTGGCTACGAGCGCAGACTTTATGAGGCATCGCTCCTCTACGAAGGGCATGAGCCGGAGGAGGTGTTTCCGTACTGGGCAGTGTGGATCGCTCCCGAAGAAGCAGACGAGGTGGCTATGCTCCAAACGAATCTCAAAAACTACATCGAACAAAGCACACTGCAGTTCATTACAGGCAACCTGGATGTAGACAAGGACTGGGATGAGTACGTACAAGGGCTGAAACAATTGCAGATCGGCCGCTATGTGGAGTTGATGCAGCAGGCGTATGATGATTACAACAAAGAGAAAAGGAAATCCCCATAAAAATAGCGGTTCAGGGTTAGCGCCCTGAGCCGTTATTTTTATGGGGATTTTTCATATTGGCTGATGTGAGCTGTGTTCCATGTTCAATGTTGACCGTACCCATTGTTTATGCGGAAAAGGTACGTTTTCCGGCTGAATTGGCCCTTCAAAAATGGGGGATTTGTACGCTAAACGACCCAAATGTACCTACCTGCATGAGAGTGCTCTCCCCTATGATCAGGGTATAGAAAGCGCTGTCAAAGCACTAGGGTACAACATTTTGAGGAGGGATCGTTCTGCTGCAACAACCTACTACCAAACATCAACCGATTAAGCCGGTCTATGCGAAGAATGGGTATGGCAGGCAGTTTGCCAAAAGCTTGCGGTCGCATTGGCAGCTATATTTGCTCGTCATTCCGCCGCTGCTGTTTTTCATTATTTTTAAATATGTACCGATGGCGAACGCGGTGCTGGCATTCAAGGAGTACAACGTCGTCAAAGGGATCTGGGGCAGCCCTTGGGTTGGATTGAAATATTTCCGGATGTTCTTCGACAATCCGATCTTCTGGACGCTGATCCGCAATACGCTGCTTCTGAGCTTCTACCAGCTGCTGGCTGGCTTCCCTATACCAATCGTGCTGGCACTCATGCTGAATGAGATAGGGAATGGCCGCTTCAAGCGATTCGTGCAGATGGTCACGTTTGCACCGTATTTCATATCCACGGTCGTTATGGTGTCCATGATCATGCTGTTCATGGCACCACGGCTTGGTTTTATCAACGTTGCGCTCCAATACTTCGGGTTCGAGCCGGTTAACTTCTTGGGCGAGCCGGGTATGTTTCGATCGATCTACGTATGGTCGGATATTTGGCAGACGGCAGGCTACGCAGCAGTTATCTATCTTGCGGCACTTGCGGGCATCGATCCGACGCTGTACGAGGCAGCCAAGGTTGATGGAGCATCACGCTTTCAGAAAATCTGGCATGTCGATCTGCCCGGTATTCTTCCAACCGTTACGATCATCCTGATCCTGAACGTCGGCAACATCATGTCAGTAGGCTTCGAGAAAATTTATTTGCTTCAAAATTCGCTGAACTTGCCTACGTCCGAGGTCATCGCGACCTATGTGTACAGCATGGGCCTTCTGAACGCCAACTACAGCTTTGCCACGGCAGTTGGCCTGCTTAATTCCGTCATCAACCTTATCCTTTTGGTCACGGTGAACAGCTTGGCGAAACGAATTTCGAATAACAGCATCTGGTAAGCAAGGGGGAATGGGACATGGCAAAATCAATGGCAGCACCTAAATCAAAAATTCGGGAATCAGTCGGCGACCGCATCTTTGTCTTCGCGATCTACGTGATATTGAGCCTCGTGCTCGTCGTCGTCTTGTATCCGCTTATTTACATCGTCAGCAGCTCGATCAGCAGTCCGGCGGCCGTTGTATCCGGCAAAGTCTGGCTTTGGCCGGTAGACCTCTCGTTCAAGGGCTTCCAAACGATATTGAAAACGCCGCTCATCATGACTGGCTATGGCAATTCGCTTTTCTACATGTCGGTGGGAACGCTCATCAGCGTCATTATGACGGTCATGTTGGCTTATCCGCTGTCGCGCAAGACGTTTTTTGGCCGCAATGGCATCCTCATGATTGTTATGTTCACGATGCTGTTCGGCGGAGGACTTATTCCGACTTACCTGGTCGTGAGGGAGCTCGGCATGATAGATTCCCGCTGGGCACTGCTTATACCAAATGCGATCTGGGTATGGCAGGTCATCATCGCGCGCTCCTTCTTTCAAACGACGATTCCAAGTGAACTGGTTGAAGCAAGTGAAATCGACGGATGCAGCGACTGGCGATTTCTGGCGAGCGTCGTCATCCCGCTCTCAAAGCCGATATTGGCCGTACTCGTCCTCATGTACGCCGTTGGGCAGTGGAATGCGTACTTCGACGCGCTGATCTACTTGAAATCCGACAATCTTTATCCGCTGCAGCTCGTGCTTAGAAGTATCATCATACAGAACAACAGTGCTGGTGCGATGGATATCAGCGTGCAGGTGCAGAGGGCACAGCTAGCGGAGCTGCTCAAATATGCGCTCATCGTCGTAGCTACGCTGCCTGTCCTGATCATCTATCCGTTCGTACAGCGCTACTTCGTGCAGGGTATGCTAGTTGGTTCTGTTAAGGGCTGATGGCCGTTCGGCGGTTATTTCGTTAAGGAGGTGGGGGCGATGTAGCCATATGTGATACATCACAATGTTTGATGCTGCAAGCCCAAAGAAATCGGCTTCACAACTACGGTCACTATGCAAAGGGGAGCAAAAAATGAAAATGAAGAGCTGGAGTTTATTGTCGATTATACTCATCCTGTCTATGGCGCTGTCGGCCTGCTCGAGCAATAACGGTCAGTCCGGAGGTAATTCGTCAGGGACGAATGCTTCAACCAAGCCGCTAGAGGTCAGTGTATTCGCTGTACAGGAGCAAGGTATCGACCTGCCAACGAATAAGTACACGCAGTTTGTGGAGGATAAGTTCAACATTAAATTCAAATTCGAGCTGGTACCTTCTGATGGGGCCAAGGAGAAACGCCAAATTTCGCTTGCGAGCGGAGATTATCCGGATGCCTACATTCTGACGCATTATATCGATCAGTTCTCGCAAGCTGACTTGTTAAAATACGGAAAGCAGGGTGTCATTGTACCTTTAAACGATCTTATCGACAAATACGCGCCGAACATTAAGGCAGCCATGGAGTCTAATTCGGATCTCAAGACGCTGAATACGGCACCGGACGGCAAAATTTACGGGCTTGTTGCCTATACACAATGTTTCCACTGCTCCTATCCAAGCAAAATGTGGATTAACACCGAATGGCTGAAAAAGTTGAACCTAGATATGCCAACTACGCCAGAGGAATTCAAAAATGTCCTGAAAGCGTTTAAGACACAAGACCCGAACGGCAATGGTGCAGCGGACGAAGTGGCGCTGAGCGGTTCTACTGAGGAATTTGGCGTACGCGTACTTCCATTCCTGATGAACGGATTCGTCTACGATGACGACCGCAACTATTTGAATATGTCAGGCGGTAAAGTGGAGTCTGCGGCGATCAAGCCTGAATGGAAGGAAGGGCTTACTTACGTTAAATCCTTGTATGATGAAGGATTGATTGATCCAGGTGCATTCACGCAAAACGCGGAAGCATTCAAAAAAATCGGCGAGAATGCTGACGCTGAAATCTTGGGCGCTGGCGCTGGCATGCATCCGGCTATCTTCATCGATCTGGGAGGACCTCGTTCTGCAAAATATAATCCGGTACCACCTCTGAAAGGGCCAAACGGTGCCTTCGGTACACATGACAATGGAGGAGTCTCTCCAGGCGGGAAATTCGTAATCACGAACAAGGCGAGTGAAGAGGAGCAGATCGCACTCATTAAGCTTGTGGACTACATGTACACGCCGGAGGGACAGACCAATGCAGGCTCCGGAATGAAGGGCATTGATTGGGAAGACCCGGCACCTGGCGACAAGGCACTTGGTGAAGACGTTAAGCCGATGGTCAAAACGATTCCGAGCAAAGAGGGTGAAAAGCCTCGGAACGCAGGCTGGTCCGGCATGGGTCACTTCTACATGCCGAAGGAGTACCGAGACAGCTGGGTGCAAGGAGAGGACATCTATGATTCAGCAAACTATGAACGCAGGCTGTATGAAGCGACGAAGCTGTACGAAGGCAGCGAGCCGAAGGAGCTGTTCCCGTTCTGGTCGATCTGGGTTGACCCGGCACAAAGCGATGAAATGAGCATGCTGCAGACGAACATCCGCGACTACATCGAACAGAATGCGCTTCAATTCGTTACAGGTAACAAGGATCTGGACAAAGACTGGGATAGCTATGTAGAGGGCTTGAAAAACCTCAAGCTTGATCGCTACCTCGAAATTTTGCAAGCTGCTTACGACGCTTCGGCAAAGTAATCGGCATAACCATAGGAACAACAGAATCGGACGCTTCTTTGTGAAGCGTCCGATTCTATTGCAAGCAGAGCAGAACGACAAGCGAGGTGGGATTGAATGGACATTTCTCCTGTGGTAATCCGATTGGCTGATTTCGGGGGCAGGCCGAATTCGGGAGAGGATGCGGCAGCGGCGATGCGTGGTGCACTTGAAGCAGCTGCTGTTATTGAAGGCCCCGTTGTGCTCGCTTGCGAGCGGGGACGGTATGATTTTTACCCTGAGCAGGCGGCCAGAGCAAAGTACTACATTTCAAATACAGCCAGTGAAGAGGAGAATCCTGACGTTACAAGAACGATTGGAATCTTGCTGAATGGCATACGAAACATGATGCTAGACGGCAATGGCTCGTTGTTCGTCTTCCATGGCAAGCAGACGATGATCGTAATCGACAGCTGCGAAGAGATTGCCATTCGTAATTTACGAATGGATTTCGCTTATCCGACGGTTGTCGAGATGACTGTGGAGGCGATAGGTGCAAATTGTCTTGACATGGCGGTTCATCCGGACAGCCGGTATGAAATCGTAAGCGGAGCGTTATATTGGTTCGGCGAGGGATGGCGATTCCAGGACGGGCCAATGCAGGAGTACGACATGCTGACGGATACGACATGGCGAACTGGCATTTTATCGGCCTCGGCGGTCCGTGTAGAGGAGAGAGGGCCAGGGAAGCTTCGGCTGTTCTATGAGGCCGGGTGCATGCCTACGACGTCAGTCGGGCGAGTGTTCCAAGCTAGAGACGGCATTCGCGACCAGGTCGGCGCGCTTATCGTCCAGAGCAGCAAGGTTGCATGGAGCGATGTTGGCGTCCATTTCATGCATGGGCTTGGCCTTGTCTGCCAATTCAGCGAGGATATATCATTCGAACGTATGGAGCTGGCTCCGCGTCCGGAGACAGGGCGGACCGTCGCGGCTTTCGCCGATTGCATCCATGTATCGGGCTGCCGGGGAGTTGTCCGCGTGGCGGACAGCCGATTCGTTGGTGCACATGACGATGCTATTAATGTGCATGGCACGTATATGCGTGTCGCGGGACTGCCTGCGGCGGATGAGGTGCTGCTTCGATTCATGCACCCGCAAACCTACGGCTTTCCCGCGTTTTTTCCAGGAGATCGTATCGCATTTGTTCGTGTTGGCACGCTGACCAGCTTCGCGGAAGCTGTTGTGTCCGAAGTGGAGCTCCTTGAGCCACGCGTCATGCGGGTGAAGCTGGATAGGGACGCGCCGCAGGATATGCGTTCTGACGACGTTGCGGAGAACGTGACGTGGGCACCCGAGGTGGAGATTGTCCGTAACCAGATGTCCCGCATCCCGACTCGTGGTGTGTTGGTTACGACTCGCCGGAGGGCATTAATTGAGGAAAACCGATTTGAGAGGATCACAATGAGTGCGGTGCTTGTCGCGGGCGATGCCGGAAGCTGGTATGAATCCGGGAGTGTAAATAACCTGACGATTCGGGGTAATTCGTTCTTTGAGTGCGGCGAGGAGGATCATGCTGTCATTGCTATTTCTCCCGAGAATACAGAACCGGCGTTTGTGCATGCCCACATTAAGATCGAAGACAACCAATTCGACATGAGGGCTGCACCCGTCCTTGATGCTCGTTACACGAAGGATCTGACGTTCGTGAATAATCGAATCGCTCTTCACGGGCAGGTTCGGGAAGCCGGAGCAGCGATACGATTGATGGGCTGTGATGAAGTGTCTCTGTCATGCAACCATTATATCTGATTTGCGGCAATTGGTACGCCGAAAGGGTGAATGCCCCTCTCGAAGCAGGAGGATTGTACGGAAAATGAAAAAATGTACCTATTGGAGCAGGCGTGCATTCAGCTATTATCGACTCGAAAGTAAGCGCTGTCATCATGTAAACGGGTATTTGCCTAGGGAGGGAAATTAAGCGGATTGCCATTTATGATGAAAAGGGGATGAAAGATTGAACGGATGGATGAGGATAACACGGTTATTGGTGATTATCGTATTGGTGGCGCAGTTCGGTATCGGTGTTGGTGTCGTCGCACCTGGAAGCGGGGTGGCAGAGGCGGCCAAGAAGGAATTGGCGGCAAAACCTTATATGGGCTGGAGCAGCTACAGTATGCAGGTCTACTCCGGCAACGGTCAATGGATTACTGCAGAGCAGATTAAGGCGCAGTCGGACGCGATGCATGTGAAGCTGCAGCCGTACGGCTATGAATATATTAACGTGGATGCGGCGTGGAACGGAGGAATGGACGGATACGGACGGCCGATTCCAAGCACAACGCTATTCCCCGATGGCCTGCAGGATGTCATCGACTACGTTCATGCGAACGGGCAGAAGTTCGGCCTGTACGGTATTCCGGGCTTGTCACCGGATGCTTACAAACAGGATCTTCCCATCTATAATGCTCCCGGCTGTTCGATGAAGGATATTGGCGACCCTACGAAGGGATCAGACTATTGGGGCTTCGGCTACAAGATCGATTACTCCAGCCCGTGTGCACAAAAATACATCGATTCAATCGCCAATCTCTATGCTGAATGGGGCGTCGACTTTTTAAAGTTCGACAGCGTCACGCCGGGGTCCGGCATTAGTGACTTGTCTTTGGATGCGCGGGATGACGTGAAAGCCTGGTCACAGGCACTTGAGCAGCATGATATTTGGCTGGAGCTGTCCTGGGCGCTCGATATCAAGTATATCGATTTCTGGAAAAAGTACGCCAACGGGTGGCGTGTCGATTGGGATATCGAATGCTATTGCGGTAACGGGGGCCTGACCGCATGGCCGAATATCTCACGGCTGTTCCCGATAGCGGAGAAGTTTTGGCGTTATGCCGGCCCGGGTGGCTGGAACGACTTCGACTCACTCAACATCGGGAACGGTACGATGGACGGTATTACGCCGGATGAGCGCAAGACAGCAATGTCGTTCTGGGCAATTTCGTCGGCGCAGTTATATATCGGTAATGATATGACCAAGCTGGACGATTACGGTCTGGAGCTGCTTACGAACGAAGAGGTTATCGCCGTCAATCAGGCAGGACATCCAGGACGCCCGGTGTCGATCGGTACCGAGCAGCAGGTGTGGTATGCCAATAACGGTGATGGGACATATACGGTCGGCTTGTTCAATCTAGGCGGGGACAAGGCAACCGTATCCGTTGATTGGAGCGATATTGGTCTTACAGGTCCGGCTTCCGTCCGCGATCTATGGAGCCATAAGGAGCTCGGCGAGTTCGAGAGTGGCTACAGCTCGGCTGATCTCGTATCGCATGGCTCGCGCCTTCTGAAGGTAACGGCATTGGACGGTAAGGTCGCCGTGAACGACGATGATACCGCCATGAAGTATACGGGCGAATGGACACGCAACGGCGGCAAGGAAATGGCGGCTGACAAGCAGAACCTCGTGATCGGTATAAGCGATTCGGAGGCAGAGAATAGCTCCATCAGCCCGGTGTCGGCAAGCTTTGACAAGAAGGAGTCTGAGCAGAAGAATGTCCAGACGACAATGACGCTGAATGGCAATACTCTGGTCGCCATTACGAATGGTGGAGCTGCACTAGCGGCAGGCACTGACTATACGGTAGAGGACAATGTAATCACAATTAAGAAGGATTATTTGGCCTCGCGGTCAGTCGGAACGACGAATTTGTCCTTCGTCTTCAGCGGCGGTACTGCCCAAAGCTTTGCCATAGCCGTCAATGACACGACGACGCGGGACAGCCGGGTGACGCCAGGCGCAGTAAGCTTCGACAAGAAGGTGGGCAGCGACATCCTCCTGACGGTCTCGCCGAACGGTAATGTTTTGACGGGAGTAAGCCTGGGCAATACAGCGCTGACGGAAGGCACCGATTATACGGCGGTTGATACACAAATCACTATATCTAAGAGCTATCTCTCTTCGTTGCCGACGGGCACGTCTGAGCTCAAGTTCGAGTTCGACGGCGGTGAGGATCAGCGAGTTGCGTTGGTCGTCAGGGATACATCCGCAGGCGGAACGATTTCCTATAACAACGATCACCCCGACATTCATTATGCTGGCGCCTGGAATCGGAGTTACAACCGGGGATTAGGCGATTTTATGGATGACGTCCATTTTGCAGAAAAGAATGACCAGGACTACATCGAATTTACGTTCACGGGAACGGGAGTCGAGTACGTAACGGAGCTTGACCCTTCGCAGGGCGACATGGATATATACGTGGACGGTGAGTTTAAGCAGACGGTTAGCACATCAAACCTCGGTCGACTGGCGCAGCAGCCGGTCTACAACATCACGGGGCTGCCTAATGGCGAGCATACGTTGATGGCCGTCAAAAAATCCGGTATCTTCATGCTGCTCGACCGGTTCGTTGTAAGTGTCCCGGATCAGTTTAGTCCAGCTGTCGTAAACTTCGATAAAGCAGAAGGTGCACAAGCAGACGTCACGATCGCGGCACCGGGCACGGGCGGCGGTCTCAGCGGGATCACGAACGGTGCGACTACGCTCGCGAAGGATACCGATTATACAGCAGCGGACGACGAGGTTACGCTGAAGAAGGAATATTTGGCATCTCTGCCGGTCGGCACGACCGCTCTCTCGTTCACATTCGCTCAAGGCGCGACGCAGACACTGACCGTTGTCGTCAGTGATTCGTCGGCTTCGAACAGCACGATCAGTCCAACGAGCGGCAGCTTCGACAAGAAGCAGGAAGCGCAGGCGGATGTTACGGTTACAATGGATTTGGCAGGCAATGTGCTTAGCTCCGTTTCGAATGGCGCCACGCTCTTACAGGAAGGCACCAACTACGATGTAACGGATAGTCTAGTCACACTTAAGAAGGATTATTTGGCAGCGCAGCCGGTCGGCGTCACAAGCCTGACCTTCGTCTTCGACCGAGGCGCTTCGCAGAAGCTCTCGATTACAGTGAGCGACTCGACGCCGAAGAACAGCTCGATTACGCCGTCACAGCGAAGCTTTGACAAGAAGACTTCCTTGCAGGCAGACGTAGCAACTGCGATCGCACTCAACGGCAATAGCCTGACTGGCGTGTCTAATGGGGCCGCTGATCTGACGGAAGGCGTTGACTATACATTTTCCGGCAACGTTGTGACCGTCAAGAAAGAATATCTCGCGAAGCAGCCGAATGGGATGACGAACCTGACCTTGACGTTCAGCGATGGGGTGCCGCAGACGCTGGCGGTCACCGTGAGCGATTCGGACAGAGGTCGTTATGTTGCAGTAAATAACGACGATACTGGTATTTCGTATAAAGGTGCTTGGCAGAGCAGTCGGAACAGAGGCCTTGGCGACTACAAGGACGATGTACAATACACCGAGAAAGACAATGACTACTTGGAATATTCGTTCTCTGGTACGGGCATTGAACTGATTACGGAGAAGGATCCGTCGCAAGGGTATATGGATATTTATATTGACGGCGAATTCAAGCAAACGATTAGTACTTACAATGATAGCAAGCAGGTGCTTCAGTCCGTATACAGCATAAATGGGCTGAGCGACGGCACGCACACGATTAAGGCGATCAAGAAATCGGGCTACTACATGCTGCTGGATCAATTCAAGGTGAAGACGGCCGATCTATTAGGCCCGGATTCAGCTGGCTTCGATAAGGCTGGTGCTGCTGATATAACAACGACACTTGTTGTGGACGGCAGTAACCTGATCGGCATCGCGAACGGTGGAGTGGCCTTGACAGCGGGAGTAGATTATACGATGTCGGGCAGTCAGGTTACGATCAAGAAGGAATATTTGGCGGCTCAGCCGAGCGGCTCGGTCAGCCTGACATTCTCCTTCGGGGGCGACCGTCACAACGATGTGCATTACACGGTGACCGACGGCGATTATTACGAGTATGCGTTTAAGGGAACCGGGCTGGAATTGATCATGCCAAAGGGGCCTTCGCAGGGTGAGATCGATGTGTACGTGGATGGAGAGAGAAAGAAGACTGTGGATACCTACCATACAAGCCGGTTGACGAAGCAATCCGTGTATAGTCTGTCCGGGCTTAGCAACAGCGTTCATACCGTTAAGGTGGTTAAAAAATCGGGCGCCGAAATGCTTGTGGACGGCCTCGACTTCATCGTCAAAGCGGATACCGTGACGCCAACCCCAACGCCTGATAACTCCGGCAATCCGGGAACGCCGTCCTCTACTGAACAACATACGGCCTATATGAATGGTTATGACGATGGCTCCTTCAGGCCGAATAACAACATCACCCGCGCCGAGATCGCAGCGATTCTATCAAGGGTAATTGAGCTTGATGCGAGTGAAACGGCGCTTGTTTACAGCGACGTGGGCTCTTCCCATTGGGCTAAAAAGGCAATCGAAGCTGTGACGAAGATGGGCCTGATGCAAGGCTACGGCGACGGCAGATTCGGACCGGAACGATTGGTTACCCGCGCCGAAATGGCGAAGCTGGCATCGCTGCTTATAGAAAAGCCTGTAGGCGAAGGCAAAGGCTTTGCGGACATTGAAGGCTCATGGGCGAAGGCGCATATTCAGGCCGTGCAGGCTTCAGGAATCATGAATGGCTATGCGGACGGTACATTTAAACCAAATAACGCGCTGACGCGTGCCGAAGCAGTGACCATCATTAACCGGATCCTCGATAGAGGACCACTCGAAGGTGTAGATCCATCCCCTTGGAAGGACGTGCAGCCAAGCCACTGGGCATATGGCGATATCGTCGAAGCGACAACGAAACACACGTTCAAGGCGCGGACTGGCGGCGGCGAACAATGGGCCGAGTAACGAGATAGTGAAGCGGAGGTCAAAGGGTTGAACCTACATGAACGAATGAGCAGACATGATTTGATTTACAGCAAGCCGGCACCGACCTTTTTCGAAGGGGGACTGCTGGGCAACGGAGGTATGGGGGCGGTCGTAACGACCCGCCCCGATGCTGTCGTCATCCATTTTGGCCATAACAACGTATGGGATATTCGAATTGCTGAGGACCACCTTGATGAAATCGGGAATTTCGAAAGCCTGTTCGCTAGGCTGAAGCAAATTCCAGCAGACTTCAAATCGCTAAGCGAGGAGGACTGGTATCGCGATTACGTCGCGATGACGAGTGAGAACTACAATAATCCTTATCCCCGTCCAATGCCGTGTGGTTCACTGCTGCTGGGCTTCGACCGGCGCAGGGTAGAGGTGCTTGGGCATACGCTCCGCATCGGGAACGGCTTATGCGAAATCCGATTTTTAGTGGAGGGCCATCCCGTTTCGGTGCAGCTATTCGTCGATCAGGAGGCAGATCGCTTATGGATCGCATTCGGAGAGTCGGACCGGCCGGACCTCGCCGCGTCGCTGTTTAATCGGATTAAGCTTATCCCAGATCCAAATACACCGGAAGAGCTGCCGAGTCCGCTAGGCTTCGTCGACCACTCCTCGCGAAGGTTAACGTTCCGCCAAAGGCTGCCTTACTCCCGCTGGGAGGCGGACTGGGGCGCAGGTGATACTCGGGATCGGGCCTTCCGGCTATCCGTGACTGTGGCTGCATCCGCCGAGCTTGCGGGTAACGTCGAAGGGCTCGAAGCGAAGCTTGCGGCAAGCGACAGTTTCATCGTCTGCGTCGAGCTGGAGGAGGGGCTGGATGCCGATGTATCCGAAGAAGCGCTGACGAAGGTCACTCCATCCAGGGAGGCCTTTACTTCCGCTTTCACGGCGGCTTGCTCTAGCTGGAGCGAATACTGGTCGCGGTCAAGCGTGACTCTCGAGGATGATTTTCTCGAGCAGGTATGGTACCGCAATCTGTACTTTTTCCACTGTTCCGTTAAGCCGGATGCGACTTGCCCGGGGTTGTTCTCGAATTGGAGCTATGGCAAGATCGGATCCGAATGGCATGGCGACTATCATATGAATTACAACACACAGCAGCCGTTCTGGCTCGCTTTTTCCAGCAATCATATCGATAAGCATTTGGCGTACGTCAGCATGGTTGAGCATGTGCTTCCGATCAGCCGCAAATGGGCCAAGGACTATTACGGCCTGCGTGGGGCATATTTCCCGCATTCCGCTTATCCAGTCGAAATGAAAGTTATGCCGTATCCTGTTCCGCATTGGGGCTGGGAGGTATGCGAGACGCCGTGGACGGTGCAAAGCCTTTGGTGGCATTACCTTTACACGATGGACCGGACTTTTCTGGAAGAGCGCGCCTTCGTGCCGATGAAGGAAGCAGCCTTGTTCATGGTTGATTATATGAAGCGGCCGGACGCTCAGGGCGAGGCTTGGGGAGATGACCGTTACCATGTGTTCCCGACTGTCGTGCCGGAGCTGTACGAGCTGACGCCTGGCTTCAAGAAGAACCACGACTGCATCGTCGATCTGACCCTAACGAAGTTTTTGTTCCACGCCTTCGAGAAGGCGTGCAAAGCGCTAGGGTGGGAAGAAGAGGAGGCTGTGTTGCTTGACGAGATCCGCGAGGTGCTAGGCAGATTCCCGGATTATCCGACTGCAGAGTCGCAGCGGGGTACCGTATTCGTATCTGTACCAGGCGAGGATCCCGAAGTCGTGTATAACGTGCCGAACGGCATAACGACCGTGTTCCCGGGAGAGGAGCATGGCCTGCATTCTTCGCCGGAGGATTACGAGGTCGCGGTCAATTCGTATCATAATCACCGTAACGAAGGGGGCAATGAGCTCGTCTTCTACCATATGGCCGGCGCGCGGCTTGGGCAGTTAGATCTGGAGCGCTTCAAACGACAGATCAACTACTGCCTGTTGCCCAATGGCACATGCACGGACAAATTGCTGGAATCCGGCGGGCGGTATTCGGATACGACCCCGTTCGATTACATGGCTCCGATGGGCATCTGGTTTGAGAACTTCGCGCTTCCTGCTGTTATCAACGAGTGCCTGATGCAGAGCTATAACGGCATCATCCGGCTGTTCCCGAATTGGCCTCCGGATCGTCGGGCTTCCTTCGAGACCCTGCGGGCCGTCGGCGGATTCCTCGTCAGCGCAGCCTTCGAGAATGGGCAGGTGCAGGCGGTAGAAATCGTCAGTGAAGCCGGTTCGCGGCTGCGGGCTTACAATCCGTGGGAAGGTGGAGCGATTTGCCGGATCGGCGAACGCGAAGAAAGTCTGGAAGGGCCGGTTCTTGAGCTGGACACGGCAAAGGGCGAGACTATTCGCATGACAAGGGCTTAATAGAGTACTTGTTAATTAGAAAAAGGACGCCGAATCGCGTCCTTTTTTGCTTTCGAAGCGTTGATGAATCGACTCCAGCTCGAACGATGCGTTAGCCGCGCTTTTGCTCAAGCTCTAGCAAGGCTGTCTTCATCGGTAAGCCTCCGCGGTAGCCGGTCATCGATCCCGTCTTGCCAACGATCCGGTGACAAGGAAGGACGATCAGAAGTGGGTTGGCGCCTACTGCCGCCCCTACTGCACGTGCAGCCTGCGGCCGGCCGATGGTCTCAGCCAATTCGGAATAGGCAGCTGTGTTGCCATATTGGACCTCGCTCATCGCTTGCCACACCCGCTGCTGGAACGGAGTACCTACGAGATCAAGAGGCAGAGTGAAGACATCCAGGCTTCCTTGGAAATAATGTGAGAACTCATGTGTATACCGCTCCATCTCCGTATCATGCCGCACTAATTCATATCCCGGAAGGCGGGCTTCCGCCCATTCGGCCAGCTCATCGAAGGAGGCTCCTTGCGAGCCTACATAACAGAGGCCATTATCTGTAGCGGCCAAATGCAGGTTCCAATCATCATGTTGAAGCAGGGTCCAATATACGTTTTTAGTCATCGTTCAAATTCAGCTCCTCGGTATTGGGATGGGGTTAGTCCAGTTATAGCTTGAAATCTTGTTGCAAAATGAGCCGCGTTCATAAAGCCTACTTGACCTGCTATGTCCGTAATAGGCAAGTCGGAGGAGGCAAGAAGTTTCATCGCCTCTTGAATTCGGATTTGCTGAATATAGGCAGCGGGTGTTACACCCGTTAATCTTTTGAAGGTTCGCTGTAAATGGTAAGGGCTCAAGTGAAGCACATCTGCAAGCACCGATAAGGTAAGCGGCTCGTTGTAATGCTGTTCGATATAAGTGCGCGCCTGACCCTCCCATTCTTCATCCGGCAGCAGCTGCGAAGCGGGCTTGCATCGTTTGCATGGACGAAATTGCTTAGACATGGCTTCCTCTGCATGATGAAAAATTCGAATATGCTCACGATTAGGAGGCTTGGACTTGCAGGATGGCCGGCAAAAGATTCCCGTTGTGGTCACTCCATAATACCATTGCCCATCATAAGTGCTGTCATTCGACAGAACGGCAAGCCATTTGTCTTCCGGAATGCAGGCTGTTATGCTATTTTCCATTTTTGTCACCTCTACGCTCAGTATACCTCGAATGGGGAAGGATTCGTTAGCAAGTGCGAATGAAACCGCAAGAATACGAAAGCAGCCGGTCTGTTTGGTATGGTTGAATAGTCGTAGTAGAATTAATTGTATTAGCACATAAAAGGAGGATATCCATGACGAAGTCAGCTCTGCTTCAAATACAGGTGCCAGAGCCTTTTAGTTATGGTGAGACAATCAGCTACCTGCAGCGATCACCAAACGAGCCGTTATATCAGGTGGAAGGCGATAAGGTTTATCGGCTTATCCCAATAGGGGAAGAGCCAGCGGTAGTTGAGATCGGGGAGTCCACTGATGGCGGAACTCTTCTTGTGCGGATAATTGGTGAGGAAACGGTTAGTGAGCAGCGGCAGATGGAAATAAAGGCTTTTATCAGGGAATGGTTTGATTTCGATCATGATCTGCTGCCATTTTACGAGATGGCCCGTCAGGATTCTCTGCTTAGTCAAACAATCAATCGTTTCCACGGCCTTCGGAATATTGGGATTCCTGATCTATTCGAGGCGTTATGCTGGGGGATTATCGGACAGCAGATTAATCTGACGTTTGCCTACAGGCTGAAGCGCAGGTTTGTGGAGGTCTATGGACAAAGTACTGAGCGGGAAGATCGGACATTCTGGCGGTTCCCGGTTCCCGAGACAATTGCGGCGTTAAATTCGGAGGATATGGCCCCTATGCAGATGTCAGTCAAAAAATCCGAGTATCTGATTGGTGTTGCGCAATTGATGGCGGATGGATCATTAAGCAAGCGGCAGCTGTTGGCACTTAGCGATTTTGAGACCATAGAGAAGAGGTTGACAGGCATTCGCGGCATCGGGCCTTGGACAGCCAATTATGCGCTTATGCGCTGCCTTCGGCTTCCGAATGCTTTTCCAATCGCGGATGTAGGTCTGCATAACTCAATTAAAGCCCTTACCGGAAGCAGTGTGAAGCCAACGATTAAAGAGATTAGGCAGATGGCGGAAGGCTGGAAGGGCTGGGAGTCTTATGCGACATTTTATTTGTGGCGAATGCTTTATTAGGGAAGGGGTATAGATGAAGATGAGGTTTGATGGGAAAGTTGTTGTCATTACCGGTGCGGGCAAAGGGATCGGAGCTGCAGTTGCTGCTGGTTATGCAGCCGAAGGTGCACGTGTTGCGGCTGTCGAACGTGACGCGGAACTGGTGGAGCAGACGGTAAGAAGCATTGTAACTGCGGGAGGGCAGGCTGCTGCTTTTACGGCAGATATTAGCCGACCGGAGGCGATTGAAGAGGCTTTTCAGGCCATTGAAGAGCAATTAGGACGAGTAGATGTGCTGATCAATAACGCGGGACTAGGGATTTGGAAATCCCCCTATGACCTGGCCTTGGACGAATGGGATTATGTAATAAACACAAACCTGCGCGGCACGTTCTTATGTGCTAAGGAAGCAGCCAAGCAGATGCGTCAGCATGGAGGAGGAGCGATCGTCAATTTGGCGTCAACACGTGCGCTAATGTCCGAGCCTAACTCTGAAGCGTATGCGGCGTCAAAAGGCGGGATCGTCGCGCTCACACATGCGCTTGCTGTGTCGCTAGGTCCCGATCATATACGGGTGAATGCAATCAGCCCGGGCTGGATCGAGAATGGAGATTACGATGCGCTACGTCCAGAAGATCATTCGCAGCATCCTGCAGGACGTGTCGGCAGGCCTGACGACATTACCAGAGCATGCTTTTATTTAACCGATCCGGCCAATGATTTCGTAACCGGCATCAATATGGTAATCGACGGAGGTATGACGCGGAAAATGATCTACGAGGAATAGTAGACAGTCTGACTCCGCCACACTAGCCGCGTTCTGCTGCAGTCTGGTGCTGGTGTAATTCCTTCTGAAGTTATGTTGGATTTTGTACAGCACAATCTGCTGTCAACTTGTCCAGTTACTGCTGGGTTGGATTTCATCCAACGCAATCAGCTGCTTTAGAAGCAAAGAGGCGAATAGAACGCAAAACGCTGGATAGAATCCAACGCAGCTTCTATTCGCCTCTTTTGAGTGTTCATTTTACTGGATGGAATCCAATGTAGCCGGCAGCTTACTTAGACCCCTGCAGACCAAACGCCTCAGCGATCAGCCGATACGACTTCACACGCGCGTCGAAGTTGTGGATCGAGCTCATGACGAGTACCTCGTCGGCGTTGTATTGCTCTGCAAGCTGTAGAATACCAGCTTTTACCTGGTCCGGCGTACCGATAATCCGGCGTTCCCGCGCGGAATTGATGCGGTACAGATCGGCCTCCGTATAGGGATAGTCGTAGGCGGTTTGAACAGAAGGGAAGCTGATCTGATCAACGCCATTCTGAAGAAGGAGGAAGAAGAGGTCGGTACTAAGCGCCAATTCATTCGCCTCTTCCGGTGTATCTGCACAGATCGCAAGAGCAGCAACCATCGAATGCGGCTTCTCATTAATGACAGACGGCTCAAAGTTTTCTTGGTAATGCTTCATCGCTGCTTCTCCACCCGGTGTACCGAAGAACTGCGCGAAGGCGTAGCTGGTTCCAAGCTGGGCGGCAATACGTGCGCTCTCGTAGCTGGACCCAAGCAGCCAAACCTCGGGAATCTGCTCGATGGCAGGGGCTGCATGCAAACCGGCAAAAGGATGGCCTTCCGGCTGCTTGCCGCGCAAATATCCGATTAAATCCATGATTTGTTGTGGATACTTGTTAATATCAACGTATTTGTTTTCCTGCAGCGCTCTTGTAGCTATCGGCATACCGCCGGGAGCACGGCCAAGACCAACATCAATCCGACCAGGATAAAGCGCTTCGAGCAGCTTAAAGTTTTCTGCAACTTTGTAGGAGCTGTAATGGGGGAGCATAATGCCGCCGGAGCCTACACGAATGCGTGATGTAGCTGCTGCCAGATGGGCGATTAGAATTTCCGGACTAGAGAAGGATAACATCCGTCCTGCATGATGTTCCGAAATCCAGTACCGGCCGTAACCGAGTTTGTCGGCTTCCTGTGCCAGACGAGTGGTGTCTTTCAAAGTGCTTGCTGCAGTCTGTCCTTCGTTAATATGAGACTGGTCGAGAATACCCAGTTTGATCATGAGTGCGCTGCACCTCCTATGCAAGTAAGTATGTGTAAACTAGATTATACTCTAATTTAATAACTGTTACAAAATTTTGTACAGTAGCTCGTGCTAGGGCGTAAATATTGACTTCGGGCGCTATAAAGGGTATTATTACACAAGCTTGAATACGAACAGTAAGGGTGAAAATCTTGAATTCGAAACTTCAAATTAAGAGCGTAACCTTAGCGGACAAAGACATGAAATCCGGTTTATTCCAGTACATTATGACGCTTGCAGACGGTTCCAAAGCAAGACTTTTCTACAACTCCAAGCCTGAGTGGCATTTGACAGGCGTAACTCGTCTGCTCAACGTTCCATGCCCGCTGTGCATGAAAGACTACTACTGCAACTGCTTTGAGAAAAATGCAGCCTTTTTTGACCGTCAAGTGACTGAGAATGAATTGATTCCTGCATCCATGAGAGCTTAAGCTTTATAACATGATGAAACGGCTTCGTCTAAGCGTGAATCGATACTGTCTATTAAGACAGCGTCGGTTCATCGCTGGGACGAAGCCGTTTGTCGTTTTCATACAGAGTTATAATGTTATTCCCGAGCTCCACCTGCTACGATACGAAAGTAATATTGTGCAGTGTCATCACAGTAGGAGGTGGGATCCAGAGTTTGTGGTGCACATACCATCATGTGATTAGCCGTCACCGGAAGCTGCTCGTCAAAGATCGTATAGACCCCTTTTTCATCAACGCCGAAGTTGTTCTCGCCCTTCACTGCATAACTCCATTGCTGACCTTCCTCCATTAGCTCCAGCTTCACATACCGATGATCGCCGCCTGTAGGTTTTAATTTCATCAACTGAAGGCTCTGGATTTGCTCGAAGAAATAATCAGCCAAGAGCTGTCTAGGAAACTGTAACCATTCTTTCGTCGAGCTGTGCTTCAGATCAACCGAGTGATTCGAAGCATGGTAAACAGCCGCTGTATGAATGTAGCGGCCTTTGGCATCCACATCCACCAATTGGATTTCCAGTTCCTTAACCTCGTCGTTGTCAGTAAGTATCGTCTCAAAGCCCAGTATCCTCGCCTGATCACTAATTGTGGCACGGGCTGCAACCATTTTCCATACCCCTTCAAGTCCAAACTCCTCAATAGATACATGTTGGAGGACAGTGTGTTTAGCCTCTGAATTGTAATGATTAACGATCGAAGGCACCGTTAACTGCAAGATATACATAAGCAAGCCAAGCAGCGCAGCTTGATGTTTAATGGAATGATTGGGCCTTGGCTTTCGGAAGCATAACAGGTATATAGCAAAGCCGATCGGCAGCCGAACATGATTCACACCAAACGTAAATCCTCCAATCAGCAAATGGCCGATAAGCTTCCACACCAAGTTGTTTTCCGGTTCTGAGCGCTTCCGGTAGAGCACAATCAGACTACCAACAACCAGTATAATAAAGAGGATAGGGAGCCAGATCGAGGAAGACGTTCCATTTAACTGCTGGTATCCATACAAGTAATAGCCCGTATAGCGGATATTTGCTCCCTGATTAAACTTCTCAAGCTCGGTATTTCTGATGTTGATAGAGGTTAGATTCCCTGGCCCTTCACCTGCGCCATAGCTATCCCCAAGTATATCTTTTCCAGAGGTATCGGTGACTTGCCACTCAAAGCCTGATGAGTTAAGAACAGAACCCTTTGTGATTAGAGAAGTACTTAGCAACTGCCCGGAAGATTTATTCGGATGTGGTCTAATATCCAACTGAATATAGAAGTCGTTTTCGCGTTTTACGATCTCATCTAGAATGATGTCTGAATCGAATTTCTTTGCAATTACAAGATTGAGCTTCTTCACTCCAATCTCCGGAATCCATTCTGGTTGCAGAAAGAACTCAGCTGATACGCCCTCCTTAACAAGAGACAAGCTGTAACCGTCCTGATTAATGATTCGTTGGTACACCGCTTCGCTGCGGTTATGGTAGAACCAGTATGCTGTGACTAGGGTAATAATCAGAAAAATAGCTACCGCCAATTTCCATGTCTTTTTCCAATTCAAATCGAGATTCCCCGCTTTCAGTCCGATCATTGAATGGATTGATAAACCTATAATTATATACAATGGAAAAACCAGGAAGGTTGCGGTAAGCTTGAAAATTAACAGGTTTTAAAATAATGTCCCCTTGGAGCATAGGCGAGGTGTTATATAGAACAAATGGAAAGGAAAGGGGGAGGCATAGACGGATACGGAAATGATTGAGAAGTGGATTGTCTCGGTACAAGATGGGCGTACTGAGAATTATGCGGCAATCGTCGAATTGTACCAACGCCGAATTTTTATATACTGCTGCAGGATGCTCGAGAACGAGCAGGAGGCAGAGGACGCGGCACAGGATATTTTCGTAAAAGCGTATCAGTCGATTCAGAGCTATAGGCCAACGGCCGGGTTCTCAGCATGGTTATACAAGATCGCCTACCGGCACTGCTTAAATGCTCTTCGAAGGCGTCGTTTGCAACTACATAAGCGCGCTTTGTTCCAGCCGGACAAATCAGTAGCGAGTCCTGAAGAGATCGTAGATCGACAGTTATTCAGCCCACCACTTGATTCTGTCTTAAAGCGTCTTTCTATTGTGGAGCATAATCTGCTTGTTCTAAGTGTGTTCGAGGAAAGGACAAGTGTGGAGATAGCAGCCATTATCGGTAAAAGTCCAGAATCGGTTAAGAAACGAATCGCAAGGACCAAACAGAAAGTACGGGATATGCTGGAGAAGGGGGGGGAGAAGGAATGGATCGTACAACGATCACTGTTGAAAACGAAGCTTTAATCCGTTACGCGAAAACGGAGGCTGATTATCCGGACATAGACATCACACAATCCGTTATGGAACGGATTAATCAGCTGAGCAATAAGGACCCAACCGGCAGGCGCCGGAGGCCGATCCGTCGCTCAGCGGCTATAACTGCTATTACTGGAGTCATGTTGATAGGATCGCTGACAGCTTATGCCGCTACGGAGTATGTGCAAATTCATGATTCTAATGGCCGGACAGTTATTGAAGCAGTCGCTGAAACTCCAATTTACCCTCTGCCCAAAGATATAGCCGAACAGCTCGATGCTTACCGCCAGCGGGTGTTGAAGCTGCTGAAGCCGGGGCAAATGCTCGCCTATTATATTAATGATGACAAGTTGAATTCGAATGGATACGACAAGACTAATCCAATCAAGTTCGAGTTTAACCTTTCCTACAGATCTTACGATGATTATGTACAGAAATTGCGGCAATTATCAGGGCCACGGTTAGAGATGCCGGATTACCTGCCGGAAGGTTATGTGTTCAAACATGGGCAGATCTCTCCGAGGCCACCGATGCGCGGTGACAAGGATCACTCCGCCTACGATAAGCTGCAGAAGAAGCTTTTGGAACGGGTAGCCGCAGAAAAGGGAGCGGATAAGCTTATTGTCGAACCAGTGGACTGGACGAATACACTTGGTGTGAATTTAAGTTTTACTAACGGATCCACTGTACTAAACTTAATGGCTCAGATTGGTCCCGACATTCCGCAGCATGGAGGAAAGGCAACCGTAGCTCAGTCAGCTTCCGCTACCTCAGAGACCGTTCGGATCGGGGGACAAGAGGCTCTCTATAGGAGCGACGACAGTCAGGGTGCTGATATCCCTCACTATTTGTTCTGGTATGATGAGCAGAAGAACATCTATTATACGATTATGGATAGTATGGGCAGCGAACTAACCCGGAAGGATATGATACGGATTGCTGAGAGTATGATTAAGCAGGCTGGAGAATAAAGTATGGAGGCAAGTTCGCTATAGCGAACCTGCCCCTTTTGATTTACATCTCTTTTAAAGCCTTAACCCCAAGCATCTTCAGCCCATCCTCAAGGCATTCTGCCGTCATCTGGACAAGCACGAGCTTCGCCCCTTGCTCGGCTATGTTACCGGTAATGATCTTCTCATGATGATAGAACCGATTAAACGTCTGTGCCAATTCGATTAGATAACGGGCGACGACCGATGGCTCATACCGCTGTGTGGCTTGGGAAAGGGCATCGGGGTAGTGCATCAGAGCTTTGGCAAGCGGCCAGGCGTAATCGCTAGAAACGAAGCTGAAGTCGGATATTGCCGCTGTACCAGCTGCTTCGGACTGCAAGCCTGCTTTGCGCAGTAAGCTTTGCGTCCGGGCGTAGGTGTATTGTACGTATGGCCCAGTCTCACCCTCGAAGTTAACAATGTCCTCCAGTGAGAAGTTCACTTCATGCAGCCGTGAATGGAACAAGTCGCCAAAGATAACGGCACCTACGCCAACCGCCTCGGCAACTTCACCCTTATCGGTGAGAGAAGGGTTTTTCTCTTCGATTATGCGCAGCGCATGCGCTGATGCTTCATCCAATACATCCTCAAGGAAGACGACTTTCCCTCTGCGAGTAGACATTTTCTGCCCATCCATCAGCATCAATCCAAACGGGATATGCTTGCATTGCTTCGCCCAGTCGAAGCCCATCCGCTCCAGCACTAGGAATAGCTGGCGGAAGTGCAGCGACTGCTCTGCACCTACGACATACAGCAACTCGTCTCCACGCATCTGTTCATGCCGGTAAATCGCCGTTGCAAGATCACGGGTCGCATAAATCGAGGAACCATCCGATTTCTTGATGATGCATGGCGGCAGTCCCTCCTCATCAAGACGGACGACCAAAGCACCGTCACTTTCCTCAAGCAGCCCAAGCTGTGACAACTGCTCGACGACGGCGTCCATTTTATCGTTATAGAAGCTTTCTCCAAGATAATGATCGAAGGAAACCCCAAGACGGTCGTATAGCTGATTAAACGCTGCAAGGCTGTCATCGATGAAAAGATGCCAATAGCTGTGCGCCTCCGGATCACCGGCTTCCAGCTTCACGAACCATTCACGCGCCTCATCCTCCAGCTCGGGATGGAGCTTTGCTTCTTCATGAAAACGGACGTAAAGCTCGAGATAGGCTTTAATCGGGTCTTCGGATTTCTGAGCAGGCTCTCCCCAATGAAGGTAAGCAGCTATCATTTTGCCAAATTGGGTTCCCCAGTCGCCTAGATGATTAACGTTTACCGGTTCATAGCCCACCTTGCCTAGCAGACGATAAAGGGCGTTTCCGATCATCGTCGAACGCAGATGTCCGATGCCAAACGGCTTTGCGATATTGGGAGAAGACATGTCGATAATGACACGTTTGCCAGACCCCAGATTGGGGAAACGCAGACCCTTCTCACGGTGTTCATTAGCGAACCGCTTAATAACCTCAGCACGGTTAAACTTGAAATTCAAATATGGACCGGCAGCCTCTGCAGTCCACAGCTCGTTTTGAACAGAATTACTTAACTGTTCGGCAATTTGAATAGGGCTTTGCTTTAACGTCTTGGAAAGAGCAAAGCAGGGGAAAGCGACGTCACCAAGCTGTTCGTTAGGCGGGAATTCCAAGAGCTCAATCAATTGCTGTTCTTTTAAAGAACAATGCTTTGCTAAGGATGCCGCAATGAATTCTTTTAACATAAGAAGACCTCCAAATTGTTTGTGAAAACATAAAAAACCCCGTCTCGGAAAGAGACGGGGTTGAATCCGTGGTACCACTCTTGTTGCTTATTGAGGGACTATGGAAGTCGCGTCGTTATAAGCATCTCGCCGTTGTAACGGTACTGAACCGGGCGGGCCTACTGTAAGGTTCGGCCAGCCATCTCCCGGGTCCTCTTCCCCTTAATTGTCATCACCGGCTTTCACCACCCCGGCTCGCTGCTCATGAACATCATAAGGATACTGTCCCGTTCCTCGATATTAGTTATAACGAGCATCATACTGGATATTATCTGAAAAATCAATCTATTATTTCGTTCGACTGCTCAGAATGTTGATGAACGATTGGCAGGCCACAAAAGTCCGCATAACGGTAATCGGCTGGCCATCTTTGTAGAGCGCAAGGGCAGGGACAGAACGAAGCTCCAGAGGAGCGGCAGTCTGCGGGAAAAGATCAATATTGACCGATGTAACGGTCATTTCCTGACGAAGGGCAGGAGCGACGGCCTCTAGTTGTCCTGCAATGGTGTGGCAGGGAGTGCAAAAGGTACTGCGGTATAGAACAAGCACGGAGCATCCGCGCTGGATCTCTTCTTGGAGCTGCAGATCGGTACACTGATTTAATGTCATGTTAGGATTCTCCCAGACTTGGAATGATGCCTACCATTGTATCATCCAAGTGACAACTGCTCAATTGCACTCCTAATCGTGCTGCACGAGAATATCATCTGCTGCTCTTCCTCCGGAGATAAATTCAGCTCGACGATCTCTTTGACACCGTTGTGGGTAATGATAGCGGGAACGCCAGCTGCAATGCCAGTCTGGTTATATTCCTGCTCCAACACCGAGGAGACAGCGATGATGCGATGCTCGTCGTACAGTATGGAGCGGGTAATATAGGCAAGTGCGTTGCCGATGCCATAGTGTGTTGAGCCTTTGCGGGTATAAATCTCCCAGCCGGCGTTTTTGGTTTGTAGTGCAATCTCATCAAGCTTAAGATGGCCGAACCTGACCGGATGCTGGGTCAAAATATCTTGAATCGGCTTCCCGCCAATCGTCACATGTGACCAGGCCGGGAACTGTGATTCCCCATGCTCGCCAAGCACATACCCGTGGACGCTTCGCGGATCAACAGGGAAATGTTCGCAGAGTAGTGTTTTAAGTCGAGCGGAATCAATGGAGGTGCCAGAACCAATGACAGAGCTGCGGGGAAGCCCTGACAGCTTCCATACGACATAAGTAACGACATCAACTGGGTTAGCAGCTGCGAGAAAAATACCGCTAAATCCGCTGTCCATAATCTGCGGAATAATATGTTTGTAAATGTCAGTGATCGAGATTAACATGCCCATCCGGTCTTGACCTTTCGGCGGATAGCCTCCGGCGCATAAGATGACCACATCCATATTCGAGCATTCCTCATATGTGCCTGTGTATATTTTGGTACGGCTGTGAACGAAGTCCATCCCGTGTGTCATATCGAGCGCCTGTGCGATCGCGCGGTCCGGCGTACGGTCAATAAGCATGATTTCATCACATATCGACTGATTGATAAGGGAATACGCGCAGCTTGAACCTACATTGCCAACCCCGACGATCGCTACCTTGCGCGCTTTACTCCTCATTGCCATCCAGCCCCTTAACAGTTGTTGTTACACTAATATATGGGCTTGCATACGAATCATGTGACAAAGATAGGTAGGTGTAAAGAAGGGTGACACGGAATGCTTGGATTCCTTGTCTGTAGCGGATCTAAGGACTGTAAAGTTTGTCTGTAGAGGGTGAAACTGTTCCGCTTATGAATAGTTGATATGAATTTGATGTGAAAATTCAAAATACAGCGTGTTATTCGGTGATAAAAGTAAAAAAAGGACGCTCATTTAGGAGCACCCATGTAATCTTCATTTTGTTGTTTTGTCCACAGACTAGCCCGCATGCAAGTTCAAGTATTGGCCGCCTATATGGCTACATCGCCAAGGACAGTGTCGGGCATGTCGGCATAAATCGCGCCGGGTTGATCGGCTAGTTTTCGTTGATGATCACGATGAGCTCTTTTTCGGCCGGGCGTGAAGCTGGCTGGAAAATAGGATTCAATAGAAACGTTGAGGGTGCAATGTTGCAAGGCCAACTCCCGAAGGCCGATTGACCTCGCGTGCTTTAACTGTGCATGCCATGCCTAATTTACGTACCGTCTGTAATGCTTCGTCTTAAGAACAAGCTTGCAGTGCGACATATAGAGGCGCGTGCTTTTCTTTTGCGTATGGCTTTTGATATCTTTTCTTCTAATACAAACATAGTGCCGCTTGGATACGGAATACACTCGAAAGCCTCTGCGGACGCACCGCCCGACCCAGCCGGAATCCGTGCCGACCGCTTTGAACTCGGGAAACGGGACACGCTCCCAGACCGATTTCCGGAAGACCAGCGTGCCGCCCTTGATGCTGCGCACGTATTTATTTTCGCCCCCCTTGCGGAAAACCATCAACGAACGACTGGCTTCGAAGTAAAGGAAAGAGGAATTTTTTCCTACGATGGATGCTTTACCGCTTTTGATAGCACCGGCGGTTTCACGCAAAAACGCGGGTCCGTAATAATCGTCATCGTCAAACTTGGCGATGATGCCGTCCTCGGCCAAATTTATGGCGTAGTTCAGGCATTTTCCGAGCTTGTGTTCTTGAGGAAGTTGGATCACTCTGATTTCGTTCTCCGGATATTGGCTTGCCCGCTCCTGATAGGGCCCGATATCCATTTTGTCGTTATTCAAGACGATAATCATTTGTTTGTCCTTCCAAAGCTGCCGGTCGTAATTCTCGAATACGTTATCGATGCATGAGGGTCTCATCGTACACGCGATTACGGTGACCATCTTACTTATCAACTCCATTCGGCGTAGCTAGAAGCTTTGCTTTACGTCTGTTCCATAATGTATTGTTTTTAATTTTATACAATTTTTTATCGATGATTTTTTGGTATAAACTTACGAATCGATCTGTCATGATGCGGTCGGAGTAGCGGGTCCTGGCATAACGTCTGCATTCGCTGGCTTTGGGCAGCCTCTTCTTGCGGTACTTAACCTTCAACGCCATTTCGGATGTCGTTCTGCATAAGAGCTGAGGCATTCCTGTCAGCACCTCGGCAACGCCGCCTTTCCTGAATCCTAGCACGGGCGTGCCACTGGCCAGTGCTTCGATGAGGACTAGTCCGAAGGGTTCATCCCAAGTCGACGTGAACAGGACGCAGCTTGCATTGGCGAGCAGCTCGCGTTTGCGGTCTCCGCCGACGGGACCAATATAACTGATTTTTTCGCCCAGATGAGGTTTGATTTTAGCATTGAAATAGGATTTATCGTTCAGCGTGCCGGCAATGATGAGCCGCATGCCTGTTTTTTTAGCAACCTTAATGGCAAGGTGTACGCCCTTTTCCTTGATTAATCTTCCCATGAAGAGCAGGTAGTTTTGTTTGTCTTTCGTGTAGGTGTAATCCTCCATGCGGATGCCGTTATGGACGGCATAGCCTTTTCGTTTGCCGTATTTACGGAGGATGAATTTGCTGACGTATACCCGAAGCTGCACGTCTCCCTTGATCCCTTTGGAATGGGAATTGCTGATCGTCGGAATAGGCGGGTTCGCTTTCGCAACGATACCGTAGTGATCGTGTATGATATCCACGTCAGGCGGGAGATTTTTAATAATAAAATCCAGCTGCTTTTTCGGATCATCCGACTCGTATTCGAACGTTTGGGTAGCATTCGAGGTGGATCCTTTCTTCGCAAACAGAAACACTTCATGCCCCCGGTTGACCAATTCTTCCGTTAAATAATGCACATCGCGCTGCGTGCCCCCATAATCCTTCGGCGGTACGGGAATCGTATTCGTCGATATTTGAGCAATTCTCAAACGTCTGTCAACTCCTTAGGTCAGTCTCTTCCCATAGGCATTCCTTGTAGGATATGAATGAATTCCTGTGCAGGGCACGGCGCTTTCACCGATCTCAGCGTTCTATTTTAAATCGTGTACAGGGTATGGCCTATACCAAATGAAAGCAGTTTTCATAGAATAGTAGAAATGGATAGAAAGAGGTGAGAAGCTGTTGAAAGGATTAATTCTCTGTGCAGGGAAAGGAAGTCGCTTATATCCGTTTACCAATAATCGGCCTAAGACACTTATACCTGTCGCCAATACGCCCTTGTTGCAATTATCGATCGTGAAATTAATGGAGCTTGGAATAGATCGTATCGGCATCGTCATTCATCCATCTCAAGAAGCCGACATACGCGGGCAATTCGGCGAGGGAGAAGCACTTGGCGTCTCGATTACGTACATCTATCAGCATGAGGCAAAGGGGATCGCGAATGCGCTAAAACAAGCGGAAGACTATATATCGGGCGAAGCGTTCCTACTTCTACTCGGGGATAATTTGATTTCTGCTCCGTTATCCGATCTGAAGAACGACGTCGAGCTTGGCGGTGTACAAGTATCCTTGCTGCTCGCGGAAGTTGCAGTCCCACAGGATTACGGCATCGCGGAGATCCAAGATTCGCGCATCGTAGGTCTGGAAGAGAAACCGGCGCATCCAAAGTCTAATTTAGCGGTATTAGGGGGCTACGCGTTTACGAAGGAGATCTTTGGCGCCGTCGACGAAATCACGCCCTCTAAGCGGGGCGAGTACGAAATAACGGATGCGATTCAGTGGTTGATCGAGCAGCAATATGTCGTCGCTTACCATGTTACCGACCAATTGAACATCGACGTCGGCACGATGGATCGATGGCTGCTGGCCAATCAAAAGTTGTTGGACGAGCAGGCATTGAAGAAACGGGTTCACGACTCTGTCCGGCTGGAGCGCTGCACAATCGTGGAGCCAGTATCGATCGAGAAAGACTGCGTGCTAAAGGATTGCCGGATCGGCCCTTACGTTTCTGTGGGCGCGGGCTCGAAGCTGGAAAACTGTCAAATCGAGAACAGCATCATATTGAATGGGGTTCATATGAAAGACCTCCCAGTCCCTATTAAAAATGTTATTATCGGCGAACATTCCATTGTCGCCGGGACACTCCTTGATAAAGAGGTGAAGGAGCCTTGAAAATTCTGATTATCGGTACGGGCTATGTAGGAGCCACGACCGCAATGGTATTTGCCGAGATCGGCTGGCAGGTAACCGGACTAGATATCGATGCAGGCAAAATCGAGCGGCTAAAGAAGGGACAACTGCATTTTCACGAACCTGGACTCGAAGACCTGATTGCCAAGCATGTGCACAGCGGCCGCTTGCAGTTTACGACGGATAAAGAATCCGCCATTAAAGAACACGACGTTATTTTCCTTTGCGTCGGAACGCCATCGCTGCCGGATGGAAGCGCAGACCTGCGCTACATTGGGCAAGCCTCCGCGGATATCGCGCGTTCGATGAAAGGCTATAAACTTGTCGTCACCAAAAGCACTGTCCCCGTCGGAACGCAAGAGCAGATCAAAAAGTGGATAGAAGAGGCGCAGCAAACAGCCTATCCCTTCGATGTCGCTTCCAATCCCGAATTTCTGAGGGAAGGCAAGGCCGTCGAAGACGCTTTGCGGCCCGATCGTATCGTGATCGGTACCGATAGCCAGCGGGCAACCGAGCAGCTTAAAAAGCTGTATTGGCCTTTTGCGTGCCCTTGGATTATAACCACGCCGAGGACCGCAGAGCTTATCAAGTATGCATCCAATTCGTTTCTCGCAACTAAAATATCGTATATGAACGAGCTTGCGAGACTTTGCGACGAGCTGGGGGTCAATGTAAAGGAAATTGCCGAAGGAATGGGCCTTGATCCCCGGATCGGGCCAAGCTTTCTGCAAGCCGGCCTGGGTTATGGAGGCTCCTGTTTTCCTAAAGATGTCTCGGAATTGGTTACGACTTCGAGAAAGCATCATGTAAATCTTCGTATTCTGGAGGGAGTCATAGAAGTCAACCGCACGCAGTACGCCTCTTTGCTCGACAAGGCGCGGTCGCGCCTGGGGGACTTTGCGGATAAAACCATTACGGTTCTAGGGCTTGCGTTCAAGCCGGATACAGACGATATTCGGGAGGCGCCGGCTATACGGATCATCGATCAATTGTTACTCGAACAGGCCAACATTCAGTTGTTTGACCCCTTTGCTGCTTTGCCGGTGCACGCTTCCTACAAGGCGGTTAAAGTCTGTTCCTCAGCCGAAGAAGCCTTAAGAGGCGCGGATGCGATTATACTGTGCACGGAATGGCCCGAGTTCGGACAGCTGAATTGGAAGAAAGCGAAGAAGCTCCTCCGGCACCCCAACTTCTTTGACGGGCGCAATATGATGGATGCTGCGCGGATGCGCGGAATCGGGTATTATTATCAAGGCATTGGCAGCGGTCATTAAGAATCATTCGTTTCTTATAGTTATAAACGAAGTTTCATTGGCCCTGTTGGGTGCAAGAGAAGCTGCCGGACAACAAGAATATCTGTATCTATTCATTTAGGTGTGAAATATAAAGATCGTGACAGGTGGGCTACAATATGCTTATAAACCACTTTGAGGTTGTAATCATCCTCCTATGTCATTTAAGTTTAGTTGTACTTCGTTTTCTAGGTTGCGCGACAACAGTGTATCCAGCGTTCCTGCGGTAGTGTTTTGTGAAGCTGTAAAAGGAGTTGCCGCGGCAGCTCCTTTCGTCTGTATATAGCCCTTCATTGAAGGGTGATACGGAATACTATGGCACACATGGATTCCTTGATATACATAGGAAGTAAGAGTGGGCACGTCGGGAAGTTGATAAGAAAGTGAATGAACATCGGGTGTAAGATGTTGGTTATAGTACTTTAGTCTGGGTTATATAGGCGGATGTGCAAATTATTTTCTTCATTTTCTAACACAATACGACAAATATATTAAATATGTTGTATAGGTTTATATAAATAAGTTGTAACACAAAAGGAGGGCAAATATGAGGTGATATTAGAAAATAAAGCTCTTTTTCCAAAATAATCCCTAAAATCGTTCATAAGGGTATTGAAATAACATATTGAATATATTATATTAATATCAGAAAATGAAACCGCTTTCTTTGAATGGGGGAAAGAAGCTAAAACCACATGAAGAGCAAGAGCTGCGTATGGGATGTACATTAGCCTTAAACCTATTAGGAGGTGGGATGGAAAATGATTGTGAATGAAGCAAGGGTTGAGGCAAGAGTCGAGGCCGTAAAGCCAAAAAAGAACACAACTTGGTCGAAGGTTTGGAGTTTCAGGGCTGCCTATCTATTTATGTTGCCAGCTGTTATCTGGTATCTGGTGTTCAGCTATTATCCGATGTACGGCATTTTGATTGCATTTAAAGATTTTAAGTACAACCTCGGAATAATGGGGAGTCCATGGGAAGGACTGCGGTACTTCAAGCAGTTCTTGAATGATTCTAGTTTTTATACTGTCCTCAAAAATACGCTGTCCATCAGCGGACTTAAGCTGTTGTTCGGATTTCCGGCGCCATTAGTCCTTGCTTTAATGCTTAATGCTGTGATGCGCAGCAAAATAAAGCGGATCTTCCAAACGATTTCTTATCTGCCCCACTTTGTATCCTGGGTCGTTGTCGTAACCCTGATGCAAAAGATTCTTTCTCCCAACGTTGGTCTTGTTAATGACATCCGTGAAAAAATGGGTCTGGACTCGATCTTTTTTATGGGAATGCCGAACTTATTTTATCCACTCGTCATTTCCTCTGACATATGGAAGGGCATCGGCTGGGGATCGATCATTTATTTGGCCGCACTAACCAACATTGATCCACATTTGTATGAAGCCGCAGAAATGGACGGGGCAGGCCGCTGGAGCAAGCTGTTCAAAATCACGCTGCCAACCTTGGTACCTACGATCGGTATTCTGCTCATCTTCTCCTTAAGCGGCATTCTAAATGCTGGATTTGACCAAATATGGCTAATGCAGACGCCTGCTACCTTAAGCGTCTCTGAGATATTGGACACCTACGTGTTAAAGACGGGTATCCAGCAAGGACAATTTGCTTATTCCACTGCGATCGGCTTGTTCAAATCGGCGATCTCGCTGGTCCTTATTATAACAGTTAACAAGGTAGCCAAGAAGGTAAGCGACGTGTCTTTATGGTAACAATGGCCTGAATAGCCATTAGGTGATAATTCATTTTAGAGGATGCTTACGAAGTATGAATCATCACAATGGCCAGAACGTCCATTAGGGTGATAATTCATTTTAGGAGGTGCGGGAATGGGCACGAGAAGAATGTCGGCAGCCGATAAAATTTATTCGAGCTTGAACTATACCGTGCTGCTCATATTTTGCTTGACGGCACTGTACCCCTTTATTTATTTTTTAGCGCTTTCGTTTAATGACGGTTATGACGCCATGAAAGGCGGCATTTACTTATACCCTCGAGTTTTTACACTTGAGAACTACTCCAAGGCATTTAATAATCCGCAGATCTTAAATGCCTTTACGATCTCCATTTCAAGAACTTTTATCGTTACCATATGTTCCGTCATGTTGACTTCTTTACTCGCTTATGGTCTTTCACGGAAAGGTCTGCCCGGAAGGAAATATATCGTCTTTTTCTTCTTCTTTACGACCTTGTTCAGCGGGGGATTGATTCCAACCTTCATTTTGTACCGTCAAATTCATATTATCGATACGTATTGGGTACTAGTCTTACCTGTACTGTATGACTTTTTTAACGCCATCGTAATGAAGACGTTCTTTGACGGAATCCCTCCCAGCTTGTCGGAGTCGGCCCGGATCGACGGGGCAAGTGAACTACAGGTATTTGCACGAATCATTCTCCCGCTATCCATGCCGGTATTGGCTACCATAGCTTTGTTTGTAGGGGTTGGCGTGTGGAACGACTGGTTTACCGGTCAGTTCTTCATCTCCAAAGAAAACCTTCAGCCTGCAGCGACGTTCCTGAACAAAATGATCAGCGAAGCGTCCTTCCAGACCATGACGGGTTCAGGCGGAGGTTCGTCTATCCAAAACATGAGTCAAACCCAAATGGAGCTGCGGGGTGTAACGCCGGAAGCGCTCCGAATGACTTTTGTCATTATCATAACCACTCCGATCCTCTGTGTGTATCCGTTCCTTCAAAGGTTCTTCGTAAAAGGTGTACTAGTAGGTTCGCTCAAAGAGTAGTCGCGAGGGGTATAAAAGGCACTGCCTTTTATATATAAAAATTTAAAAAACGAGAGGGGCTTGTCAAATGCGTAAAACCAGATTAAAAGGTTCTCTTAGCCTAGCGGCTGCGATCCCGCTGCTTGCATTGTCGATGACGGCGTGCAGCGATAATGGGGGGAACAACGAACCGAATGCAACAACAGGGAACACAACGAACACAACGAACACGGGGCAAAATGAAGCAGAGGCACCCAAGCAGGTCACGTTATCGTTCCTGAGCGCCTGGAATGGCGGTGGAGCAAGCTTCCCGCAAGACCAGGTTAACAATCCGGTAGCCAAAGCGATAAGAGACAAAACTGGCGTAACGCTCAAGCTGGAATCGATCACGACAAGTGAAGTCGAGAAGCTGAACACGATGTTCGCTTCCGGCACGGTTCCGGATATCGTGAACGCTCCGTACTGGTCGACTACTGGCGGTGAAGGACAAGTCATTAAGAAAGCCGCTCTGGAAGGTCAGCTTCTTGACTTAACGCCTTATCTCGATAAATATCCGAATATTAAGAGATTGGTCACGACTGGCATTGCCAAGGACTTTGCTGAGTTTGACATGAACAGTCCGGATCTGGAAGGCAAGCAGTATATTATTCCAACGGAAACGCCTGACGGTTCGATCGAAAGCATTCATAACTGGAATTATGGTCTTTTTGCCCGCGGCGATATTTTGAAAGCGTTGAATGTCAATGCGGCGGATATTGATACGCAGGAAGAGCTGTACGACTTGCTGCAGAAGATCAAAAACGGAAATTTCAAAGATATTAGCGGCAAGCCGGTTATCCCTGCCGGTACGATGCACAACGGCTGGGATTCCAGCCAATTCACGAAAGGCTGGACAGGTTACAATATTTCGGACTTCCGTGAGGAAGACGGCAAGCTGAACTTCTGGGCTTTATCTAAAGACGAGGAAGACAAAATGATGTATATGCGCAAATTGATCAAAGACGGATTATTTGATCTTGAAGCGTTCAGCAATACCGACACGACAGCCAAAGAGAAGCTGACTACCGGCAAGCTGGCTGTATTTGGAGCTCAACCTCTGCTCGGGGATTTGCAAAAAACGCTGTATAAGACCAATCCGGAAATGCAATACGAGCTGCTTGGTCCTTTTAAAAATAAGAACGGTGAAATCGCGACGCAGGTTGAGAAGCCAGGACGCTCCGGATTCCCGGCTATCTTCTTGAGCGCAAAAATCAAAGACCCAGATGCGGCATTGCGTTACCTTGATTTCGTAAACAGCGACGAAGGCCGTCTGCTCGCGTACTGGGGGATTGAAGGCAAGGATTATACGATGGTGGACGGAAGGCCGCAATGGATTCCGGACGTGAAGAAGCAATTTGACGAGAATCCGGATTTGAAGCGTGACGAAGGACTTAACTTCCTTCCGGGAAGATTCATTGGCGCATTCTCCGATAGTGTAACCTGGCCGAAGTCAGATGCTGACAAGACGCAATGGGATAAGCTGGAGGAAAGCTTCTCTGTGAAAATGCCGATGAAAATTATTGATAAAGTAAGTGCCAGCTACCTTGAAAGAGATTGGCCGAAATATCAGCAATATCGTGATAAAATAAACGGCTTCGATTTCAATACGGAATTACAGAAAGCCTACTTCGCGAAATCGGATGAAGAAGCTTTGAAAATCCTTCATAATGCCCAGAAGAAATTCAAAGATGCTGGCGTTGAGGAAATGACCGAGTTTGTAGCTCAAGAGGCTGCAAAACGGACGGATATTGGTTACTAAAAGCAAGCTGGCATTAACATAACTTATAACAAAGAAACCGCCCGATAGCTCGGGCGGTTTCTTACTGTGTCGTATAGCGTCATCGCCGTCGCGATATGCGGCCGGAGCCTTTGCGGATCTTCGGCGTTGATTTCTTCGGCTTGGTGAACACGGAACCTGACTTCTTCGAAGAAGAAGAGCCTCCGGTAACGACCTTACCGGTCGAGCCGCCGCTTGAACTGCTGCCTGAACCTACAGCAGAAGAATCCGCGTTCTTCGAACGCTTGAAGATCGTTCCGGTCCGATTGACGGTCATCGGTGGAGCTTTTTTCAAATCCTGATCCGTTGGCGTGTGATAGGTCGTTTTTGGTTTATAAGTGTCTTTCGACGAATAACCACGATAAGTACCTTTTCCATAACGGCCATTATCGAACAAATCATTAAGTACGCTGGCGAGCAAATAACCTTGAAGGAAGCTGCTGCTGTAGTTATTGCGCACATATTCCTTGGAGTCGATCTCAATCAGCGTATCGGCTGGATCATCCGGAGCCTGCTGGATCTGGATAACTTCGTCGTTGTAGACGAGGAACATCCGCTCGTTACTTTCCGCGGATTGCTGCTCCGGCTTTTTCTTATCAACAAGCTGCTTTGCGACCTCTGGAACGGTCTGGTCCGCTGCACGGTAGACATAAGAAGTCTGATTGCCCGAGCCGTTCACCGATTCAAGCGGATATTGCTCCTTCACGGTGTCAGAGATGGCGCAGGCAGCAAGCATTGGAACGATGAAGCTGATTAATAATAGGATTTTGATGCTATGAAGCCACCACTTCTTGCTCATCATGCTTCTTTCCTCCTAAAAAGAATTGCGAAGCAATTCTTACTCCGTAAGCAATCGCTTAAAGAATTGCGAAGCAATTCTTACTCCGTAAGCATTAACTTAAAGAATTTCCACGCGCTGTTTAGTGGAAATTCTTACTTCGTAAGCAAAGCTCTATGCTCCGTAAGCAATGCTTTATGCGCCCCGAATGACACGGACATCAGCAGGGAGCACCGATTCACCAACATACAGCATGAAGCGCCCATCGAGCCATTCCACACGGAGCAGTTTCATATCGTCGGATTGATACTGCCACACGTACTGCTCTCCACCTTGCATAAACGGCGTCTTGCCGTTTGCTGCAATAACGCCAGAGAAGTTCTCTTCCATGTGATAAGCCCTGTCGTCCAGCTCAAGTGTTGTTGGCACCTCATCAAAGGTGTCGAGACGTCCGTCAATCTGCTCATACAGGGCATATACGGTACGCTCACGTTCTTCTATCGACAGGTAGCGAATGTCTGTCCCATCCTGCAGCGTAAGAACTACAGCGTTACGACTGCGGTTCCGGCTGCTGCCTGTCACCTGGTAAGTCACAAGCGAGACTTCACAGACATCGCCTGGTGCGAGTGAAAGAATACTTTTCTCAACTTTGACTGGTTCGGGCTTAGCTATAATATTTTTAATCCGTTTGAAAATACTCATAAAGGTTTACTCCTTCGTACGTTCGTTCTGTTATACGGAACCAATGATCAGGGCGCCTGCAATATGAAGGGTACCCGCGATAAGCGCGTAGCCGATCTTGCCATCATGAATGCCTTTATCCAGCTGGATACCAGCGACTGCGCCAAAGATAATACGGAAAATAGCTTCAACAATGAGCAGCGTAATGAACGATACAAGCGAGATCACAAGGGCTTCCCACATGTAAGTCGCCTGTCCGATCGACGAGGCCAAAATATACGCCTGCGCGCCTAGCTTCATCACAAAACGAATCGTTACTGCAATATTACCATCTTTCATTTCCTTAAAATCATGGTATTTCGTGGACAGCGAGTCTAAATACATGAGGATAAACAGCAGAAGCGCCCCAGCGCCGGTCCATACCGGAATTTGCAGCAGATCCGTCCAAGTCATTACAATTTTTCCCCCAATAAAAAGTAGTAGAACTGCAAAATCCGCCGGCGCTGCCGGAAAAGCACTAGCGCCGGCGGACATGATACGTCAGTCCATTTTATTCAATACGGTTATGAGCTATTCCTTCTTCTCGTATTGCTTAAGAAGAGCAGCAAGCTCATCTTCAACCGCTTTGTCTTTGCCAAGAGCGGCGAACTCATCATCCAGCGATTTGCCTTTGGATTGTGCCATCTCGTTGCTTGCTTCCGCGCGTGCTTCCGCTTGAAGCATTTTTTCTTCCATACGCTTCAGGCCTGCACTTGCCGAATCGGAGCTGAAGCCTGCGAGCGATTTGTTGATATGCTCTTGCGCTTTCGCCGCCTGGTAGCGGGCAACAAGTGTTTCACGTTTGTTCTTCATATCTGTCAGCTGTTTACGCATTTCGTCGAGCTTCCCACGAAGGTTGTCAGCCATTGCTTTGTTGTTATCGAAGCTTGTTTTATACTCGGCAGCCTTTGCTTCTGCTGCTTTCTTCTCTTCCAGAGCACGGCGGGCAAGGTCAATGTTTTGTGCTTGTGCTGCGATATGCGCTTGCTCACCGCGTTTTTCCACAAGTTGAGCTTGCTCTTCATACAGCTGTTTGAATTTCTTCTCGAGGGCAATTTGAGCGGCTACCGCTTTCTCCGCATCTTCGAGGTCTTCTTGCATGTCACGGATATATTGGTCAGTCAGTTTGATCGGATCTTCAGCTTTCTCAATCAGAGCATACACATTCGATAAAGTAAGGTCACGCAGTCGTTTGAATACAGACATTTTGGACATCCTCCCGCATTTTTCAATTTTCAATATTTGATCTTATAACACCTACATACGATTATACGCCTGAAATAGTTTCATTTCGATAGCTCGGGAAAAAGTGGTGCCAGTGAATGATTGAACTAAATTAGAAAAGTTTGGTAAAATCAAGGAAATTGGGCATTCATAATTAAGGGAGATGAGCAGAATGAGTCATGAAATAAGCAATCAGTACGACTATCATATTTGGGCAAACAATAAGTTGTTCGGGCACTTGAAGGAACTGCCACAGGAAGTATACCATGCAGAGGTTCAAAGTGTATTCCCATCCGTCTCGGCTGTGCTGGAGCATCTATATGTAAGAGAAGAGATGTGGCTTGGTGTTATATCTGGTGAGAGTACAGATCAGGTCATGCAATTGGTTAACCGGCTTACGGATGAGGTGAAAGGTATTGGGGTCTCGGAAATGGCAGAGCGTTACGCCAATCTGGCAGGCCGTTTCCGTGATTATATGTCCGGTATCGACAACCTGGACAAGCTTACAACCATTACCCATCCACGTTATGGCTCCATGACAGCACCATTATCTGGCCTTATTCAACATGTTGTGAATCATGGGACGTATCATCGGGGTAATGTGACGGCAATACTAAGACAACAGGGACATCCAGGCGTAGCAACGGATTATATATTTTTTCTATACGGACAATATAACTAGCATACACCTCAAGGAAAAGATATCCACAGAGTTATCCACATTATCAACATAGCTGATTCCCCAATAAAATTAAGCTTTTGCAAAAATTGCTCACATATCCACAACAAAGACTGTCCACATAAAGTCCTAGGCCGTAAGTCAGGTTGATATATGCAAAAAAGGTAGAGATTTGTCGGAGGTTCATTTGAAATCTTGGATTCGGTTGGAATGGCTGGTCGTGATCACCGCAGTTGTTGTCTTATTGCCACTATTATTCCTAAGCCCAATTGGCATTGCGAATAACGGGGACTTTTACCGTATCATGCTTGCGGGTGGAATAGACTTCGCAGATACTGGTGAGTCCTATCACGATAAATACTTTGGGTATTTTCATGCGGTGTATCATTATGGGCCATTCTCCGTGGGCAGTTATATCTCCTCGCAGATTGTTGTTGTGTTCGCAGCGGGTATGATCGGCAGGCTGATGAATGCGGAGCAGTTCGATATTCGGATTCTGTCGTTCCTTTATTCTCTCCTCTATATCACGGCTTTATATGTGCTGGTTAAATACAACAAAGAGCGCTCAGTTCTGTTTAATACAGCACTTATAGTAAGTATGTCGCTGATTTTTCTGGATATCGGCTACATCGCTTATTTCAACTCTTTCTTCGGAGAAGCAGTTACTCTGATTTTTATGCTGCTTACTTTTGGGTTTGCGCTAGCCTTAACACGTTTGGACAAGCCATCGGTCTGGATGCTGACGGCTTTCTTCCTATCGGCTGTCTGCCTTATTGGCACCAAGCTGCAAAATGCACCAATTGGCATTCTGCTTCTATTGCTTGGTTTGCGTTTCTGGAAGCTTCGGGCCGATCAGGCATGGCGCAAAGCGATAGTGGTCTGGTCTACAATTTTGCTGCTAACCACAGTGACGATGTATGCCGCCGCGCCAAGTGAGCTTAAGCATATTAACCTGTATCAGACTGTGTTCTTTGGCATATTGAAGGATTCACCTGATCCAGAAGCAGATTTGAAGGAGCTTGGTTTGCCGGAGGAATTTAAGGTGAACGCAGGGACGAACTTTTTTCAGCCAGATACCGTCATTAGGCAAAATGATCCCCGTATCCTGAAGGCGCTGAGCAGCATTAGTCACAAAGACGTTCTCTTGTATTATGCGAAGCATCCTTCAAGATTCGTGCAAAAGCTGAAGCGAGCCGCGGAGAACGGAATGAGTATCCGGCCGCTTTACTTGGGCAGCTATGAGAAGTCTGCGGGCAAGCCTTACGGTGAAGTGAGCTACACCTATAGTGGCTGGAGTACTTTCAAGCTTAAGCATATGCCGAATAATCTATGTTTTATTGCGGCGTTTGCTGCTGTTTATCTAGTGATTCTGGGTATGGAATATGTAAGGCGGAGGCGCTTGGTACGGCAGAAGCTTTTTTTAGAAACCCTGCTCGTTTTGGCTTTGGTTGGAATGTTTGGTTTTGCGGTCCCGCTGCTTGGCGACGGAGAAGCGGATATAGGGAAGCATTTGTTCCTGTTTAACGTCTGCTTCGATATGATGGCGGTGACTGGCTTGTTGTACGTGGTGTGGAGAATGTCGAAGCTATTATCTCGGAAAAGCTGAGACAAACAGCAGGGCTGTCCGAACGGAGGAGACTCCATTTGAACAGCCCTGTTGTTGTTACAGATGATTAGCGTTGCGCACCTGGACGAATACGGACGACACCAATCTCGGAAGCATTGATGGCAAACGCATTGCCGCCTTGGTTGATTATTGCTTTAGCGGATTGACCAACACGCACGTTAGTTGTGCCTTTGCTCCATTTGACAATGTTTTTATCAGCTGATTTTGTTCTTTTACGACCCATTTGAATCACCTCCTCGCCTGAATTGAATGAAACCTCGAGGCTTTAACGGCGGCGTTTCTTTTGTTTGGCCAACTGTTTCATAATTTGTACGTTAACGGCGTTGCTCGCAAGTACATTTCCAGCTTCTGCAGATGCAGAAGCACTTTGATAGATATTAATAACGATATAGTTGTTAGGGCCGACACGGTATCGATACGTTTTTACATTTTGATGATTCAAGGACGTTCCTCCTCTGACAGCAGCACTCTCTATAATCTATGTTTCATTGAGAGATTCCGTCTCGGCTAATAGAAGGGGAGGGAGAATTGATGATGGGTTACGAAGAAAAGTATCTCCTTCCGGTTGCTGTTGTTATCTTGATATTTTGAATGATATCTCTAACGGTAATATCTAGATAACAAAGGCAAGCGCTTCGCTCCTCCAGGAGATACTATTTCTTCAATACCATATCAATTGGTAGGGAAACAAAAAGGGTGGAACAGGAAGTAATGACCTGTTCCACCCTATATTTTTTATAAATTAATCGATAGGATCCAAAGAGAAAATATCTCCTGGAAGAGTGTAACGCTTGCCTTTGAAATCGTGATAAAACCTAAACTATTCCAATCAAATTATCACGATTTCAACAGCAACTGGAAGGAGATATTTCTCTATGAGATCACGATCGATTATACCTCCACGATTTCAACAGCAACTGGAAGGAGATATTTCTCTATGGGATCACAGTCGATTAACCCCCGTCGATTAGAACGCCCAATTACCGTTCAACAGAATTGGTTCGCGTGTACCATCGTCTGTGACGCCATAGAGGTTGAGCTCGGCGGAGCCAACCATGAAGTCGGTGTGAGCCATACTTTGGTTGAGGCCTCTTGCGAGCAGCTCTTCGCGCGACAAGCCGGCGCCGCCTTTGATGCAGGAGGCATAAGCGCTGCCTACCGCCAGATGGCAGGAAGCATTTTCGTCGAAGATTGTTTTATAGAACAAAATGTTCGAGTCCGAGATTGGAGATTTATGCGGCACAAGTGCGACCTCACCGAGGAACTTCGCGTTTTCATCGGTTTCAATCAGGCTTTTGAGTGCTTCCTCGCCTTGCTCTGCGACTACGTTTACTACACGGCCATTCTCGAAGGTGAACGAGAAGTTATCGATGATGTTTCCGTTGTAGCTAAGCGGCTTCGTGCTGGAGACCGTCCCGTTAACACCAGTGCGTAGCGGAGCCGAGTAGACTTCTTCCGTAGGCAGGTTTGGAACGAACCAAGTACCTTGTTCATTTTGCTTGCTGCCGCCAAGCCATACTTGATCCTTCGGCATTTCAAGTGTGAGATCAGTGCCTGGTGCTTGATAGTGAAGATATTTATAAGCCTTATCGTTTAAGTATTTGGCTTTGATTTTGAGCTGCTTAATATGGGCTTCCCAAGCTGCGATTGGATCAGGCTGATCGGCACGTACCATTTGGAAAATCGTATCCCACAGCTTTGTAACTTGCTCTTCTTTCGGCAGATCCGGGAATACTTTAGCTGCCCAAGCGGCAGACGGTGCAGTAGCTAGAGACCAAGTGAATTTGAAGGCTTGTGCCATTTGGCGGTATTTCTCACTTGCCGTACGTGCAGTGCGGTCAGCCGTGCGGATACGTTCCTGCGGTACGCCGCGGAGCAGATCGGGATCGGCAGATCCGATGGTAATGGAGGCTGCTCCATTTTCCGCCATCTCGGTTTTTTCCCCGGCAGACCATTTAGGCTCTTCTAGGAAGGATTCGAGTGGTGCAAGATCATAATGAAGACGGGATACCGCGTCATCTTGCCAGAACACCTTAACTTGATAAGCGCCAGCTTCGTACGCCTTCTTGACAACGAGTCGAACGAGCTCAGGCGCTTCAATTGTCGCATTAACCATAACCGATTGCCCTTGTTGTATGTTCGCTCCGATTTTTACGATGATGTCCGCATAGTTGTTTAATTTTTGCTCAAAAGTCAGCATGGGCTTCATTCCTCTCTCGTTATAAATATGTATAGTTTCCTGTGGACCCTATAGCTATAGTATGAACTTATTTTTGGGTAATTTCAAAATTGCTAGAGGCGGAAGGGAATTGGCCTGCATTGGAGTGATAATGAGGCTGACTCACTAAATAGTGAGGTTTTCTGCTGCTCAGAGTATTTTAAACAGGCTGATGGGACAGAAGGAACTGAGCGAGGGAGATGTTGGCGTGTTATCGTTTGGTTACTTGCACGGTACGGCGTTATAATAGCTAAGTAGCAAGTTGGCTTTAAGTTAAGAAACGGAGTGATCAATTATGGAATCCATTTGGCAGCAAAGAAAAGGGCAGCTGGCTGCTTATTTGAGAGAGAACGGCATAGATATCGCCTTCATTACGTCTTCGACGAATGTATACTATTTTACGGGCTTTTATTGCAACCCGCATGAGCGCTTCCTAGCGCTGGCTTTGGATGCGCGTACGGGTGAAGAAACGCTGTATATGCCGCTTCTTGATCTTTCCGCGGCGGAGCCATTTGGCGGTGATGCGAAGTTAGTACCGATCTCCGATACGGAGAACGCTTATGACGTGCTGAAGCAGCAGACCGGAGCAGGTGTATCTGTAGTTGGAATTGAAAAAGAAGCCGTTTCAATCGCGAAAGCCGAACGGCTTGGCGAAGCTTTGGGCGGGGCACACTTCGCGGATTTGGAAAGCTTTATCCTGTCGCTCCGTATGAACAAAAGCGAAGAAGAGATCAGCAAAGTTCTGGACGCAGTCGTCATGGTTGAAAAAGTCGTTGCCTATGCAGCTTCGCATGTCAAACTCGGAATGACCGAGCTGGAGCTGACAGCGGAGATTGAATATCAGATGCGCAAGCTTGGTGCGGATCGTCCCGCGTTCGAATCAATCGTATTGACTGGTGCTAGATCTGCGCTGCCGCATGGTACACCGGGTTATGACACGATTAAACATGGTGACTTCGTACTGATTGATATCGGCGTGCAGACAGGCGGCTATTGCTCGGACATTACAAGAACGTTTGTGATGGGCGAAGCTTCAAAAGAACAGCGTGCGATCTATGATACGGTGCTAGCAGCTAATATGGCCGGGATTGCTGCGGCAAAAGCTGGCGTAACGCTGGCATCTGTTGATAAAGCTGCTCGTGATATTATTGAACAAAAGGACTTTGGGCCGCTCTTCACACATCGCCTCGGCCATGGATTTGGTATGGATGTACATGAGCAGCCATCTGTATCCGGGCTTAATCAGTCTTTGATTGAACCAGGACTGCTGTTTACGATTGAGCCAGGTATCTATGATCCGGTCATCGGCGGCGTCCGAATTGAGGATGACGTATACATTCAAGCGGATGGTTCCGTGCGAGTATTGACCAATTATCCCAAGGAGCTTATCTTGCTGGGGAGTTAACCTGAAAAATAGTGAATAATGAACGGCGCCCTGATCTTAGATGCGAGTCTAATAATTGGGGCGCTGTTTTGTTGGTTCGGGCAACGATTAGGCTGTATTTCATACAGTAGAATCCAGGCTAGGGCCACTAACGATGAAGCCAAGGCTGTATTTTATACAATAGAATTCTCTTTAAAAAGATGCAGGGTGCTTAGAATGGTTTTTCTATTGGACAGAATCCAATGTAACACTTTTCAGACATGATCCAACTTGATTTTGACTGTATGAAATCCAGTATACGAGAGTATTGGCCAGAGCCTTTGGTTGCTGCAGCAACAAATAGTGAAGCATTTCATCTACAGTTCCGTGCTAGACCGAATCTCGTTAAAAAGTACTGGGCTATCTTATATATAAAGTGCTGAAACGCCACCTCACCAACTGATTAAACCAACTGATTTACCGACCGACTTACCGACAAAGGGCAAAGTCTACACGATTCCGTGTAGACTTTGCCCTTTGCGGTTATCAAAACATATTTTTCAAAACCATCATCAAATTAGCTGGTTTCTCCGCCAGACGGCGAGTGTAATACGGGTACCACATGGTGCCGTAAGGGACATAGCAGCGGACGCGGTAGCCTTCCTGCGCAAGCTCGGCTTGTTTGCTCATTCGAAGGCCGTACAGCATTTGGAATTCGAAGGTGTCCTTATGAATATTGTTTTTCGCGGCATAATCCTTGGTCCAGTTGATGATCTTGTCGTCGTGAGAAGCGACTGCTGTATAGACGCCGTTCTTCAGCCGCAGCTCAATGAGCTTTTTGAAGTTATCGAGCACCTGGCCCGCGTTCTGATAAGCCACTTCAGCAGGCTCTTTATAAGCCCCTTTTACCAGCCTCAGATTTACCTTCTCCTTGCTAAGTGCCTTGACGTCCTCTTCTGATCGGAACAAATACGCTTGAATGACCGTCCCGGCATTCATCAGCCAGCCTTCATGGAGCTTCCGGATGATGTTAATGGTGGCTTGCGTATAAGGGGTATCTTCCATATCGAGACGGACAAAAATCCGGCTGTACTTGGCTTCCGATACTACCGCACGAATGTTGGCGTAGCACTGCTCCGGGTCCAGCGCCAGACCAAATTGAGTTGGCTTCAGCGACACGTTCGCATTCACTTTCCGCTTGGCAATCTCCCGAATGATCTTCAGATACTCTTCCCGATAGCCCGCAGCCTCGCTGAGATCCTTAATCCCTTCACCAAGATGGTCCAGTGTAACCATAATGCCCTGCCCGTTCAGCTCTTCCGTTCGATCCATTGCTTCCTCCAACGTGTCACCGGCAATAAATTTGGAAGCAAGCTTACGTCCGTAGCGGATGGACAAATGCTCCACAAGCTTATTGTTTGAAATCGTCAGCAATGTTCGGCGATAAAGGCCAGCACCCATTGTCTATCACTCCTTTCTTCGCTGTCCGGAAGTCATTCATTACTTCATCTATGCATGACTTCCAGATAAGACATATCATCTTGCCGGATGAACTATAAATGAATTAGTGAGCATGTATCGAAGGGGGATGCGGGTATGAGGGCAACATTTAAGAACGAGCCATTCACAAACTTTCAGCTTGAATCGAATAATAAGGCGTACGATGCGGCGTTGGAACTGGTGGGGACGAAGCTGGGCAGGGATTATCCGCTGATTATCGGGGGTGACCGGGTAACAACAACGCGTATCGCTGCATCAACGAATCCGGCATCAAAAAATCAGATCATCGGCAACGTATCGCAAGCAAACGCAAGCCTTGCGGAGGAAGCCATTCAGACGGCGGCACGTACTTTTGACAGCTGGAAGCATACAGCTCCAGATGAGCGCGCTCGTTATTTATATAGAGCAGCGGCGCTGCTGCGGCGGAGGAAGCATGAATTTTCCGCGTGGATGACGGTTGAAGCGGGCAAAACACGCGCAGAGGCCGATGCTGATACGGCGGAAGCAATTGATTTTATGGAATTTTATGCACGGGAAATGCAGCGTATTAGTAAGCCGCAGCCGCTAACCCCTCTTGATGAAGAGGAGAATCAACTCTATTATATTCCGCTTGGTGTCGGTATTGTCATTCCGCCGTGGAATTTCCCTTTAGCCATTATGGCGGGCATGACTACAGCTGCTCTCGTATGTGGAAACACGGTTGTATTGAAGCCAGCCAGCCCAACTATGGTTATTGCTGCGCAGTTCGTCGAGCTCCTTGAAGAAGCCGGTGTCCCCGCAGGTGTCGTCAATTATTTGCCGGGTCCAGGCAGTGAAGTTGGTGATTATCTTGTTGACCATCCGCTCACGCGATTTATCAGTTTTACCGGCTCTCGTGAGGTTGGATTACGGATTAATGAGCGGGCAGCGAAGACACAGCCGGGGCAAAAATGGATCAAGCGTGTAATCGCCGAGATGGGCGGGAAAGATGCCATTATCGTGGATAATGATGCGAATCTTGATCTGGCAGCAGACTCCATCGTCGCTGCGGCATTTGGCTTTTCCGGGCAAAAATGTTCGGCCTGCTCAAGGGCGATCGTCCATGAAGCAGTGTACGACGAAGTGCTTGCCAAGGTGATCGATCGGACACAGCAGCTTACTGTCGGAGATCCTGCTGCGGTTTCAACAAATGTAGGAGCGGTTATTGATGACAAAGCCTTCCGTAAAATCCAGGAATATATCGAGATAGGCAAAGGGGAAGGACAGCTTGTAGTTGGCGGTGCCTCTGATGATTCAGTAGGCTATTTCATCGAACCAACGATCTTTGCGGATGTGGCGGCGGATGCTCGAATCTCGCAGGAGGAAATTTTTGGTCCGGTGCTGGCTTTTACAAAAGCAGAGTCGTTCGAGGATGCCCTCCAGATCGCCAATAATACTGAGTTTGGCTTAACCGGTGCGGTTATCTCGAATAACCGGGAGCATTTGGAGCTGGCGCGGCGGGATTTTATGGCAGGGAATTTGTATTTGAACCGCAAATGTACCGGGGCGCTGGTGGGCGCTCATCCGTTTGGAGGGTTTAATATGTCTGGTACCGACTCCAAGGCGGGTGGACGGGATTATCTGCTTCTCTTCACGCAGGCGAAGATTGTATCGGAACGATATTAACGAAATGTGAACGCTCTCGAAGGGAGTTTGGCTCAGCGCCTCGAATAGAATACAATAGTTTGTAATACTTGGGACTGCAGGATAGTAAAAAGGGGATCGATGACAATGACGCAGCAGGAAACGTATATTATCGCGCTTGACCAAGGAACGACAAGCACACGTGCGATTTTGTTCGATAAAGAGGGGGTTCCGCGTGCTGTTGCTCAAACGGCCGTAGATTGTACCTTCCCTCATCCGGGCTGGGTCGAACAGGATGCCGAGCAGCTGTGGGAAACGTCGCTTCAGGTCATCCGCGAGCTGCTTGCGACGGAGGGGCTGACAGCGGATCGGATCGCCGCGATTGGTATATCAAATCAGCGGGAGACGTCCATCATTTGGGAGAAAGCAACGGGCAAACCGATCTATAACGCAGTGGTCTGGCAGTCGCGCCAGACGTCGGGCATTTGTGAAGCGCTGAAGGAATCCGGTCATGAATTAGCAATACGGTCGAAAACAGGACTGCTAATTGATCCATATTTCTCCGGTACAAAGGTGAAGTGGATGCTCGATGAGGTTAAGGGAGCACGCGACAAAGCTGAGGCTGGCGAGCTGTTGTTTGGTACCGTGGACAGCTGGCTGATCTGGAAGCTGACCGGCGGGGCTGTCCATGTGACGGATTATTCGAATGCTTCGCGAACGCTGCTTTATAATATCCACGAGCTGAAATGGGATGAAGAACTATTGGAATGGCTCGACATTCCGGCTGCGATGCTGCCAGAGGTTCGCTCAAATTCGGAGGTCTATGGAGCAACGGATGCAGCTTTGTTCAGCGGCTCGATCGCAATTGCAGGCGCTGCGGGTGACCAGCAGGCGGCTTTGTTCGGGCATGGCTGTTTTGAGAAAGGTGAAGCAAAAAACACATACGGTACTGGCTGCTTCATGCTGATGAACACCGGTGCTGAGCCGATTCGCTCGGAGCATGGGCTGCTGACGACAATTGCTTGGGGCATTAATGGGCAGGTTGAATACGCGCTTGAAGGCAGTGTCTTTGTTGCGGGTTCGGCCGTACAGTGGCTTCGCGACGGAATGGAAATGATTGAAACGTCAGAAGAAAGCGAAAGGCTAGCCGCGTCGGTCGACTCGACCGAAGGCGTCTATGTTGTACCGGCCTTTGTGGGGCTCGGCACGCCTTATTGGGATAGCGAAGTACGCGGTGCAGCGTTTGGTATTACGCGCGGGACGCGGCGTGAGCATTTTGTCCGGGCGACTCTGGAGTCGATTGCTTACCAGACAAAGGATGTGCTGGACGCAATGGAACAGTCGGCGGGAATTCCGCTGCAGGCACTTTGTGTGGATGGCGGGGCCATTCGCAACAATCTGCTTATGCAGTTCCAGAGTGACCTGCTTGAAGTGCCAGTCGAAAGACCGGTAGTCAGCGAGACAACGGCGCTTGGGGCCGCTTATTTGGCGGGTCTGGCGGTAGGCTATTGGCAGGGCCGTGAGGAAATACTAGAGCAGAGGCGGCTTGAAAGCGTATTTGAGCCGGTAATGGCGCCAGAGCGAGTAACCGAGTTATATGCAGGCTGGCAGAAAGCCGTGCAGGCAGCATTAGCTTTTCGATAAGAAGATAGAAGGGGAACCGTGGCAGTTCTTCATGATGCGTAATAGCATAATGAAGAATGTTCGCGGTTTTCTTTTTTGGCTAGTATAAGCGATAGGGGCGGTTGGCGGATGGCAAGCGGGAACGGGCAACAGGGCGGCGCAGACAATTTTAACGCATTAAAAAGAGATGAGCAGTTTAATAAGCTTCTGGCCCAGGAGTATGATCTGCTTATTATCGGTGGTGGAATTACAGGAGCGGGAATTGCACTTGATGCAGCAACACGTGGGCTGAAGGCAGCGCTTGTGGAGATGCAGGATTTTGCTGCGGGTACGTCCAGCCGTTCCACGAAGCTGGTGCACGGCGGACTTAGATACTTGAAGCAGAAGGAATTTGGCGTTGTAGCTGAGGTTGGTAAAGAGCGCGCCATTGTGTACGAGAACGGACCACATGTGACAACACCGGAATGGATGCTGCTTCCGATCTACAAGGGCGGAACATTTGGAACATTCAGCACCTCAATAGGATTACGTCTCTATGATTTCCTTGCTGGGGTCAAACGCGGCGAGAGGCGGAAGATGCTTGGTATGAGCGAGACCACTCGGCGTGAGCCACTTTTGAAGCAGCAGGGGCTGAAGGGCAGCGGCTATTATGTCGAGTATCGGACGGATGATGCACGGCTGACGATCGAAGTGTTGAAAAAAGCGGTTGAGCTTGGGGTACATGCCATCTCTTATGTAAAAGCTGATTCGCTTCTCTATGAGAATGGGCGGGTTGCAGGTGCAGAGCTTCGAGATCAATTAACGGGCAAGATCGGCCAGGTGAAAGCTCTTGTCACCATTAATGCTGCGGGCCCTTGGGTAGACACCATTCGGGAGAAGGACGACTCCAAGAAAGGGAAAACCCTTCATCATACAAAAGGTGTTCATCTGGTGTTTGATCAGAAGCGCTTCCCTCTGGAGCAAGCGATCTATTTCGACTCCGACGACGGCAGGATGCTGTTTGCGATTCCTCGCGACGGGAAGACCTATATTGGCACGACCGATACCGATTACCGGCTTGATCTTGCCCATCCACGTATGACAACCAAGGATCGGCAGTACATCCTGAATGCGGCTAATGACATGTTTCCATCACTGAAGCTGAAGGCGGAAGATGTTGAATCAAGCTGGGCGGGTGTACGTCCTCTTATTCATCAGGAGGGGAAAAGTCCTTCGGAGATTTCGCGGAAGGATGAGGTGTTGGTGTCACCGTCGGGCTTGCTGTCCATGGCAGGCGGCAAGTTGACCGGCTATCGGAAAATGGCCGAAACAGTTTTGAATCAAGCCGCAGAGCAGTTCGCTAAGGCAGGGCGGGAAGACATTGGCGAGAGCAAAACGATGACGCTGCCAATCTCGGGCGGCGATGTTGGCGGGTCAGCTGGTTATGAGGCGTATGTGGCGGACAAAACAGCCACCGCCGTCGCTGCCGGGCTGGCTAAGCCGGATGCGGAGCGGTTTGTGCGGCGTTTTGGCTCGAATATGGATACCGTTCTTCGTCTTATGCCGGAAGCGCAGGAAGAAGCGATCCGCAGAAGGCTGCCGGTGACACTTCTGCTGGAGCTTCTCTATGCTATTCGTTATGAGATGACTTGCAGGCCTGTTGATTTCTGGATCCGCCGGAGTGGCAGTCTCCTGTTCGACCGCAGCCGTGTGCTGCGCTGCAAGGACAGCGTTCACCGCTATATGGCGGAGCTATTCGGCTGGTCAGATGGAGTAAGCGTCGCCTATGCGGATGAGCTGGAACGGGAGCTGCGAATGGCGGTTACCCCTGAAGAGTAGAGTGGTGCAGCTCCTATCCTATATTGGGAAAAGAGTCCCCGACAGTTGAATAATGATTGTTAGTGTTACACTGCTGAGCAGGGTGGAGAACAGCACCGCTTGAGCGGCAAAACCTGGCTCGCAATTGTACTCCAGCGCAAGTGCGGCGCTGTTCCGTGAAGTTGGTATCGCACTTGCAATAAAGAGTGCCTGTGCGGTTATACCATGCACATGCATGAGTTCAAGCAGCAACCATGCGATGGCTGGGGCTGCTATGAGACGAAGGAGGCTGCTCCATATGACGGTAATCGTGTGGAGCGACAGCATCGTAGAAGCCATTTGTGCACCGATTGTGAGTAAAGCGAAGCTGAGCATTCCGTCGGCAATAGTCGTTAAAGGTGTCAGAAGTGGTTCTGGCATCTCAATATGGGCAAGGCGTAGGAGAGAACCGGCTATAATGGCATAGAGCACGGGCGTTTTGACAAACTGCAGCAGGGACTTCTTAAGGCCGCTTGCTGCTCTGCTGGCATTAACTAGACCGAAGGTAAAGGTGGCGAACAGTTCAAAGGTAACGACCATCATCTGGATCGACATCGCGAACGGATCATGCTTGAACGCCATTGCATTGACGGGAATCCCAATGTTCCCGTTATTTGTTAAGGAGATGCTGTTAGAGAAGCTGGCGGCAAGCGGCCTCGGATGGCGAAGGATCCGGCTGACGCCTTGGCCGATCAGCACGATAACTACAAATTGCGCGGCGAGGAATACGAATATGGTAGCAATCAGAGAAGCGGTAAGCTCGGCTTCATACACTTTTACAAAGGCAAGTGCAGGGATGTAGTAATACATAAGCATTTTGGAAAAGCCGCCAAGCTCGAACTTGAACTTACGGTGAAGCAGCGCGCCGATCGCAAGCGGGATAAGGATTGGAACGATAATGTACAGGAATGTATGCAGTATACTCATGAGTTCATCTCCTTTGACGTTGTTTAGATGGTCAGATGCTCGCCAGGTGAAAGCACTTTGCCAGTGAGCCCTTTTTGCTGAAGCATGTGAACGAAGGAGGGTGCATCCTGCTTAATGACCGGGAATGTATTGTAGTGAATGGGGACAACACAGCCGGCACCAAGCCATTCCGAGGCAATAGCGGCATCACCAGGATCCATCGTGAAGCGTCCTCCAATTGGCAGAAAAGCAATATCAATATCAAATCGTTCGCCGATGAGACGCATATCGCCAAATAATCCCGTATCCCCGGCATGGTAAAGGGTAACTCCGCCCATCTGCAGAATGATGCCAACTGGTGATCCTGTATAGATGACATTACCTTCCTCAGAGAGGGAAGATGAAGTATGAAGGGCAGGCGTCAGGAAGACGTGCCCAAACGGGAAGTTCCAGGCTCCGCCAGCATGCATCGGCTCGGCCTGAATACCTTGATGTCCCAAATGGATCGCCAGCTCTTCAACGGCGATAATGGGGGCATTGTTTTGTTTTGCCAATGGAATGGCGTCGGTGATATGATCGGAATGACCGTGTGTCAGCAAAATGTACTGGACTTTAACCTGCTCTATGCGCTCAGTGGCGAGCGGATTGCCGGTCAAAAATGGATCGATGATCACAGAATAGTTGCCTTGGGTCACTTGGATGCAGGAATGGCCATGATAAACAATATCCATAAGGAGACCTCACTTTCGGATGGTGAATTATAATTTAATTTTACACGAACGTTTATATTTATGTTATATTATTAATAACTCAAGTATGTCAATCATTTCCTGATACTTTTTTCTCGAGGGGAGTTGTGGGACAGTTGTTGTCGATAGAAAAACAGTTGCTCTATCTCCTTACAAGCGGGGATGGAGCTGGGGCGGGTGCGGCTGTCAGCCGTCTTATTGAGGTGTATGAAGCGCGGGGGATATCTCATCAGATCGTGCGTAACGCGCTCTCTAAGCTGAAGAAGGAAGGGTATGCCGAATCGGCGGAACGATCCCGGTATAGGGCGACACCGCTTGGCGAGGAGTTTATCCGGATAGTTAATGCCAAGCCCGGTCTATATGAGAAGGAATGGGATAGGCAATGGTGCATGGTACTCTTCGAGATACCAGAATCGGAGCGTCGGCGCAGGGACAGCTTCCGGACTGAGCTTTTGCAGCTGGGGTTCGGCTCGCTCTACAAAAGCGTCTATGTCTCGCCGTGGGATTACCGGGAAGAGGTCATCCGGCTTGGCGAGCAGTGCGATGTCAGCAGTTGCATAACTGTGACAAATACAAGTATTGTGCATAATGACATCACGTCAGAGCAGTCGATTCGTCTATGGCCGATTGAAGAATTGCAGGAGATGTATCGGAGAAAAGAGAGCTGGTTCCAAGAATACTTAGAGCCAGCTCTTGCGCGGCTTGAAGATACGGGAACAACTGAGGGTTTGCAGCTATTTGTCTATTTCCTTGAATTGGGCGATGTGATCGCAGAGCTCGGCTTACGAGATCCTATGCTCCCTAATGAACTGCTTCCAGACAATTGGACAGGCAAGCAACTGATGCAGCAATTCCAGGCCAGCCTGCGGCAAATAGCGCTGGCGATACCTGAGCAGTCTCCATACCGCGCCTTTGTGGCGCATTTTTTGGGACGGTAGTGCACAGAGTTGCTAGGCTGTGAGGTAACTTCCTACTACTGCCTTTGCTGGAATGCTGCAAGTGCTGCAACAATGAGGATGCCTCACTAATTAGTGAGGCATTTCGCGTTGTAGGTTGCCTAATGAGCCATTTTTAGACTAACTATGAGGCTAGCCTCACTGTTAGTGAGGGTCAACGTGTGAATAAGGCGATAAACCTCACTAATACGTTATGCGGCGTAGAGGCTTTCTCAAGAGCCAATTCTTTGAGTGGTCGTGCGGGTTCTCAGCACGACTTTTTTCTTACTCTACCGGTTAAAGTCAAACGGAGCATTTTGAATGATTCTGTAGAAGCGTAGCTTATGCTTACGAAGTAGCTTTCTTGCAGAAAGCTTTTAAGCGTTCGCTTTTGCTCAGGAATTCTAACCTTATTAAAAATTGTTCAAAAAAATCCCTGAGCAATGGCGATCGGAAGAACATTCAAATGCGTAGTTTGACATTTAACCGCACCCGATGATTATAATTAAAGCGCATACAATTCCAATCCTGATAGGTACTAGGGGGAACTACCTTGTATACGATATTGCTGGTCGATGATGAAGCGGTCGTAAGAGAAGGCATCAGGGAGCGCATCCCATGGGGGGAGCTTGGCTTCGAGTGCGTGGCGGATTGCGAGAACGGCGTACAGGCATTGGAGGAGATCGAGCGGCTGCGGCCGCATATTGTGCTGACGGATATTAATATGCCGTTTATGGATGGGCTGGCGTTATCCCGGCAAGTGATGAATCGTTATCCGGATATGAAGGTTGTGATTCTGACCGGTTACGATGATTTCGAGTACGCGCAGCAGGCACTTAAGCTGAAGGTGAAGGATTTTATTCTGAAGCCGGTTACGGCTGCCGAATTGTCAGCGATGCTGCATAAGCTTCGACTAGAGCTCGATGAGGAGAAGCAGGAGCGGGAAGATCTGGCCCGGCTGCAAAGCCAGTTGAACGAGAGTATGCCGCTGCTCAAGGAGCGCTTCCTCGAACGAATGTCGACGATGGCGCTAAGCGAGAAGGAGATGGCCTCGCGTCTGCGGTATTTTCAGATTACTCTAACAGGACCTCACTATATTGGACTAGCCATCGATACCGATCGTCTAGATGAGCAAGGTGGGGCGGATACGGACAAGGAGCTGCTCCGTTTCGCCGTGTACAATATTGCACAGGAAATTGTAAGTGAGGAGCCGGATTCCGCGCTGTTCCGAAGCAGAGAAGAACGGGTTATGGTCATCCTGGGAGGAGAGCGCGAGGAGCTTCTTCAGGAGAAAGCACAGGAGCTTGCGGATCGGATTCGGCAATTGGCGGTTCAATTTCTGAAGTTGACCGTATCGGTGGGAATCGGGACTACGGTTCAAGGATATGCACGGATAAGAGTATCCTGCAAAGAAGCTGTTGCCGCGCTGGACTACCGGTTAATCCTTGGTGATAACAGCATCATCAGCATCTCGGATATGGAGAAGCGGCGCAGCTCCCCCGCGGGTCATCCGCCGGAATTCGACCGTGAATTAATAGCCGGTATTAAGACGGGTACAACAGATGAGGTTGAGCGTGCGATCGAAGCACTTATCAATCATAACAAAGCGGAGCTTACAAGTATTGATCAATGTTATTTGCGTATCCAGAAGACGATTCTCGCGGTCATGCAGACCCTTGGTGATATCGGCTGTAAGGAAGCAGATGTCTTTGGGGCGGGTGTAAATCCCATGACCGAAATCTACCGATTCAGGACGATGGAAGAGATCGGGGATTGGCTGAAGACGGCATGCCGGCAGGCAGTTTATAGCGTAACGGCCACACGAAGTGACCAGTGCCGTTCACAAATTGAGGAAGCCATCTCCTATTTGGAGAACAATTATGAGGATGAGGATCTATCGGTCAAAGCCGTCTGCAAACATGTCCTTATGAGCGTCAGCTATTTCAGTGCGGCCTTCAAAGCCCAGACTGGCAGGACGTTTATTGAATATCTCACAGCTATCCGTATGGACAAAGCGAAGGAGCTGCTGAAGTTCACTAGCTTACGAACCTATGAGATTGCTGCCAGAACCGGCTACAGCGATGCGCAGTATTTCAGTGTATTGTTCAAGAAACATACGGGGGAATCACCAACGGATTACCGCCACAGAACAGCTGCGGAACAGGCGTGAGGTGCGCATATGGAGTTATTTAAATTTAAAAGCATTCAGACCAACATTGCCGCTGCTTCGGCCTGCCTTATTCTATTAACCGCTATTCTGCTAGGCGTCATTTCTTATCAATTATCGGCCTCATCCGTTCGTGAAACCGCTCAAGATTACACCGCAGAGCTGATTCGCCAAGTAAATGCTAATATTCAGACCTATATCACCAGCATGGAAAATATATCGATGCTCGCGCTCAGTAACGAAGACGTGCGTGAGCTGGTAAGTGAAGAAGGACATAGCAATACAAGCGCGGAAGAGCTCGCCCGTGAGCAGCGGATCTCGGCTTATTTCCACTCCATCATGGCCTCTCGCAAGGATATCGCTTCGATTAACGTTATCGGCTACAATGGCCGATTTGTCTCGGACCGAGAGCATGCGGAGCTCAATCCAAACATCAGGCTGGAGGAGCAGCCTTGGTACCAAAGCGCACAAGGAGCATCCGGCCGGATCGCCGTTTCCTCCTCCCATGTTCAGCATATGTTCAAGGACGAGTACGATTGGGTGGTTTCACTCAGCAGGGAAATGTGGAGCAAGGATCAGACAGAACCTCGTGGTGTGCTGCTGGTGGACCTGAACTTCAGCGTCATCAACGATACGTTGAATAACATCGATCTAAGTAAACGGGGATACGTATTCATCGTTGATGAGGACGGCAATATCGTGTACCATCCGCAGCAGCAGCTCATCTACAGCAACTTGAAGTCGGAGAAAATTGACGAAGTACTGGCCAAGGGAAGCGGCAGCTTTATGACCGATGAAGGAAAGACAAGCCGAATATATACAATTCAAGATACGGGCTTTGGTTGGAAAATCGTCGGAGTATCCTATGCGAACGAACTGATCGGCAATAAGCGTGAGATGCAGTTATCCATGGTAGCTGCGGGTATTTTCTGTCTCATCGTTGGTTTATTACTCGCTGTCTTTATTTCCCGTAATCTGTCGCGCCCGATTAAGCAGCTGCAGGAGCATATGAAGAAGGTCGAGAAAGGGATATTCAACATCCGGGTGCCAATCGGCAATCCAAGAGAAATCGCCTCTCTTGCCCGGACCTTTAACCTGATGGTCGTCAAGATTGAGGAGCTGATGAGCCAGGTTGTCCGTGAGCAGGAGATTAAGCGAAAGAGCGAGCTGACGGCGCTTCAGGCACAGATTAATCCGCATTTTTTGTACAATACGCTGGATTCAATTATTTGGATGGCGGAAGGGAAAAAGACCGACGAGGTTGTTCTCATGACCTCCGCCTTGGCGCGGTTATTCCGATCTTCGATCAGCAGAGGACAGGAGCTTGTCTCGATCCGGACAGAGATTGATCATGTCGCCAACTACTTGACCATTCAGAAGATCCGGTACAAGGACAAGCTGGATTTTCACATTGAGGTGGATCCGGAAATTTACCACTACCGTACGCTTAAGGTGCTGCTGCAGCCTTTGCTTGAGAATGCGATCTACCATGGCATCAAGAATAAGATTGGGACGGGCACGATTCATGTCACCGGTGGCAAAAGAGACGGCTATATCTGGTTCGAGGTCAGTGATAACGGCGTTGGTATGGAGGCAGAAGCACTCCGTTCTATATTGGAGCCAAGACGAAGCGATCGGGAAAGCAAAGGGGTTGGAGTCGTTAATGTCCATGAGCGGATTCAGCTGTATTTCGGGAAAGATTATGGTCTCTACTACAAGAGTGTTCCGGATGAAGGGACAACCGTAATGGTCCGAATCGCGGCAATCGAAGGTGATGGTTATGCGGGAGGAGGGGAGCTTGGCGCATGAGTGAATACCGGCGCAGATCAGCATCAGCTGTACTTGCAACGATCCTCATACTTGCTGCTGCTTTTGGGATCTACAAATGGGCGGTCAGCCAGAAGACGGAGAAGCCAGTAGATATCATCGTTACGGTAAAAGCAAAAGGGCAGATGATCGACTTTTGGAAGGTGCTTATTACAGGTGTCGAGGAAGCTGCCCATGAATTTGGGGCGAATGTATCGGTTATTGGTCCTCCTACCGAGACGGAGATTGATGTTCAGATTAAGCAGCTGGAGCAGGCAATTCAAGAGAAGCCCGATGCGATTGTAATGGCCGCAACCGACTATAACCGGCTTGTCCCGATAGCCGAGCAAATCGTTAAGGCAGGTATCAAGCTAATAACAGTCGATTCGGGTATTAACAGCGACGACTCGTTAAGTTCTATCGCTACGGATAATATTGCAGCAGGGGAGAAGGCCGGGGAGGAAATGGCTAAGCTGCTGCCGAGTACGGATTCATCGAAAATCGCCATTATGAGCTTTGTCTACGGGACCTCCTCACAGATGGAGCGGGAGAAGGGTGTACGTCAATGGCTAAAGAACAATACGCAAATTGAAGTCGCTAACACGTACTACAGCGAGGGACAGCTGGACATAGCTTATAACCTGACGAAGGAGCTTTTATCTAAAGATCCAAGCATCAAAGGTATTGTTGGGCTGAACGAACCTTCAACGGTTGGCGCTGGAAAGGCGATCATGGATCTGGGTCTTAGCGGCAAAGTAAAGCTGGTTGGCTTCGACAGCTCGGTGGATGAAGTGAAACTGATCGAGGGCGGCGTGCTGCAGGCGACGATTGTGCAGAAGCCTTATAATATGGGCTATCTTAGTGTGAAGACCGCAATAGAGGCGGTACGGGGGAAGAAGATTCCGAAGCAGATTGATACGGAATCGGTCATTATCAATGAAGACAATATGTATACGGAACAAAATCAGAAGCTGCTCTTCCCCTTTGTGGGAGAGTAGCTTTTTTTCAAATTCTAAGAATTTATAAGTTTCATCCTATAACTAGGGCTTAGAATTCTCCGGAATGAAACGCGCCTTGCTGCCAAAGTCGGCGAAGCCGTTTCACCTTGCCGAAACAGATTTTTTTCAACTATTCAAATACATTATTCCATTCTGGCTTTGAGGACGCAGATTTACAATGAGCATAGTAACAGCGGGATGGAGTGGTGTTGGTATGGATGATGTGCTCATTCAAATGGAAGACATCGATAAGCAGTTCCCCGGCGTTCAGGCTTTGAAGGATTGCCGTTTCGAATTAAGGCGGGGCGAGGTTCATGCGCTGGTTGGAGAAAATGGGGCTGGCAAGTCGACGCTGATGAAGGTACTGACAGGGGTCTACCAAAAGGATACGGGCCGGATTTTGTACGACGGGATCGAGGTGGAGGTTCCAAATGCGAAGGCCGCGCAGAATCTCGGAATTTCAATTATTCACCAGGAACTCAATCTCGCTCCCGATCTGACCGTTGCCCAAAATATATTCATTGGCCGCGAGCCAAGGCGGGGACTACGGCTGTTCCTTGATGAGCAGGAGCTAAAGCGCAAAGTGGAGCGATTATTTGAGCGGCTTAATATGGATCTCGATCCTAATGAATCTGTCGCAAATCTGACCGTAGCGAAGCAGCAAATGGTCGAGATCGCTAAAGCCTTATCTTACGATGCCAAGGTGCTCATTATGGATGAACCAACGGCAGCGCTCAGTGATTCAGAGATTGATGACTTATTCATCATTATTAATCAGCTGAGGAGCAGCGGGGTTGGCATTGTCTATATTTCGCACCGAATGGATGAGCTGAAGCGAATTACCAACCGCATTACTGTTATGAGGGACGGTCGTTATATCGATACGGTTCCAACGGTAGATGTGACAAATGAGCAGATCATCGCGATGATGGTCGGACGTGAAATTTATGACAGCACAAAGCAGAATCGGATAGAGGGTACGAGTGAGACCGTTCTGGAGGTTAAGGGCCTCAGCCGTAAAGGTGCGCTACGGGACATTAACTTCAAGCTTCGCAAAGGGGAAATTATCGGGTTCGCTGGTCTTATTGGAGCGGGGAGAACGGAAGTAGCAAGGGCGATTTTTGGGGCTGATCCGATAGATGCGGGTGAGATTACTGTGCGTGGACGCAAGGTTGTATTGCGACAGCCATTTGACGCGGTGCAGGCTGGTATCGGCTACTTGTCCGAAGATCGCAAGCGTTATGGCTGTATTGTGGAGATGGATGTGAAGACCAATGTCGCTGTCGCTTCGCTTAGGCAATATGCCAATCCTTTTGGCTGGGTGAACAGAGCGAGAATTGCGAAAGCGGCCGATCAGATTGTCGACATGCTGAAGGTGAAGACGCCGCATATTGACCAAGAGGTTAAATTCCTCTCAGGCGGCAACCAGCAGAAGGTTGTCATTGGCAAATGGCTGACCCGAGATTGCGATATTCTTATTTTCGATGAACCAACGCGTGGGATTGATGTAGGGGCAAAAAGCGAAATTTACAAGCTCCTTAATGATCTGGCTGCCAAAGGCAAGTCGATTATTATGATCTCTTCCGAGCTTCCGGAGATTCTTCGGATGAGCCACCGCATTATTGTCATGTGTGAGGGGCGCATCACCGGTGAATTGGATCGCGAGGAAGCGACGCAGGAGAAAATTATGCGATATGCGACTTTAAGAGCTTAAGGCAGAGATTATGCTTACGAAGTAAGAATCATCACAGATGGCATATAGCCATCTAAGGTGATAATTCTTTTTAGGAGGATTCACAGATGAAAATGCAGCCGAAAGCCGAAATAGCTGGTGTTGGCAGCAAACAAACCGGCCTTATTCTGAAGCCGGGCGCCCTGCAGCAGGTGCTTGCTTTTGCCAGCCTGATCGTCCTTATTCTCGTATTTACATTCGCATCCAGCAACTTCTTTCAATTCTCGAATATCGTTGGCATTCTGCTCTCGACAGCCGTTACCGGCGTTCTGGCGCTAGGCTCTACTTATGTCATCATTACAGGCGGCATTGACCTGTCTGTCGGAACGGTGATGACCTTAAGCGCGGTTATGACTGGCGTGTTCATTACATATTGGGGACTGCCTGTTCCGATTGGTATTGTTGGGGGCATCTTGACTGGTGCGATCTGCGGCCTGCTGTCCGGCGTGATGGTAGCCAAGCTTAAAATCCCGCCTTTTATCGCAACCCTTGCGATGATGATGATCGCCAAAGGTCTTGCTCTTGTTATCTCCGGCACGAAGCCAATCTACTTCAATGATGATCCGGTGTTCAGCGAAGTGTCGCAAGGCTCGTTGTTTGACAAGATTATTCCGGGGTTCGCGATTCCAAATGCGGTCGTTATCTTTTTTATCGCTGCGATTATCGGAAGTGTAATCTTGTCGAAGACGATTGTTGGCCGATATAACTTTGCCCTCGGCAGCAATGAAGAAGCCACAAGGCTGTCGGGTGTTAACGTGAACTATTGGAAAATCGTCATCTACACCATTACGGGGATTTTCACCGGTTTGGCAGGTATTCTGATTGCTTCCCGCCTCAATTCCGCTCAGCCTGCGCTTGGCTCCGGTTATGAACTTGAAGCAATTGCTGCGGTTGTCATCGGGGGAACGTCACTTAGCGGCGGAAAAGGCACTATCGTAGGTACGGTCATTGGCGCTCTCATTATGAGTGTGCTGACGAACGGGCTGCGTATCTTATCTGTGCCGCAGGAATGGCAGACCGTTGTTGTTGGGATCGTCATTTTGCTTGCGGTGTATGCAGATATTCTGCGCCGCAGGAAAGCTTAGAATCGCTAGAGACTCTGGTCGTTCAGAGATTCTATAAATGAAATTATCCAAATCAAAGGGGAGATTTCGGTGAAGAAGTTTACGGCATTAGTACTTGTTACGGCAATGGCTATCCTGCTGCTTAGCGCATGTGGCTCGAACAATGATTCGAACAGCAAGTCGAGCGGGGGTAATGGAGGGACTAAGGCAAGCGGGGACAAAATTTATATTCCGGTTATTTCAAAAGGGTTCCAGCATCAGTTCTGGCAAGCGGTCAAATCCGGGGCAGAGAAAGCAGCAACAGAGTTCAACGTCGAAATTACGTTCGAAGGACCGGAGACAGAAGCACAGGTCGATAAACAGATCGAAATGCTGCAAGCTGCTCTCGACAAGAAGCCTAGCGCGATTGGCTTTGCTGCACTTGACAGCCAGGCATCCATTCCTCTCCTGCAAAAAGCGAAGGACGCAGGTATTCCGGTCATTGCCTTCGACTCTGGTGTAGACAGCGACATTCCGCTGACGACGGCTTCGACAGATAACGTAGCTGCTGCAGCGCTTGCGGCTGACAAAATGGCTGAGCTGATTGGCGGCTCCGGCGAGATTGGTGTCATCGTCCATGATCAGACATCCGTAACTGGCGTTGACCGTCGTGACGGCTTCGTGAACCGAATCAAAGAGAAATATCCCGATATTAAGATTGTCGACATTCAATATGGCGGCGGCGACCATCTGAAATCGACGGATCTTGCGAAAGCGATGATGCAGGCGCATCCGAATCTGAAGGGCTTTTTTGGCTCAAATGAAGGCTCTGCAGTTGGGGTGATTAACGCGGTTACCGAGCTGAAGAAGGAAGGCCAAATTACAATAGTAGGCTTTGACTCCGGTAAAGCACAAATCGATGCGATTAAGAGCGGTGTGATGGCTGGAGCGATCACCCAAAATCCGGTAGGAATCGGCTACGAAACGGTGAAGGCAGCGGTAGAGGCGATTCGCGGCGAGAAGGTCGAGTCTACGATCGATACAGGCTTCTATTACTACGATAAAACCAATATCGATAACGAAGAAATTAAAGCGGTATTATACGAATAAGTAATGGAATATTAGATAAAAATAGCAGCCGAGTGTCATATTTACTGACGCGCAGCTGCTTTTTTTCTGCCCGTTTTTTTGAAATGACCTTAGGATTGTGTTAGGCTTAAAAGAAAAGGCTGGAGGTCACGATGGCAAAAGAGCATAGAAAATTGTCTGCGTTAGAGATGTTGAAAAGGGTCATTTTTATCACGATTGGTTCTGTATTAATGGGTGTAGCACTGGAATTATTCCTCGTACCTAATGATGTAATTGATGGTGGTATTACCGGTATTTCCATTATGGTATCCGAATTGACCCACTTACCCCTTGGTCTATTCATATTCCTCTTGAACATTCCATTCCTGTTCATTGGCTTTAAACAAATCGGCAAAACCTTTGCCTTTTCTACCCTTTACGGTATCGCCGTTATGTCAATTACGACTCAGCTGCTTCACCATGTAGATGCTTTTACGGAAGAAAAGCTGCTTGCCGTTCTATTTGGCGGTATTATACTTGGTGCCGGTGTTGGTCTTGCTATTCGCTTCGGCGGCTCGCTTGACGGAACGGAAATTGTTGCGATTCTTGCATCCAAGAAATTTGGTATGCCGGTCGGGCAGATCATTATGATTGTTAACGTATTTATCTTTATTCTCGCTGGATTTGTGTTTGAATGGAATTCCGCGATGTATTCGATGGTCACGTATTATTTGGCGACCAAAGTGATGGATATCGTTGTTGAAGGTATTGAGGAATCGAAATCAGTTACGATTATTTCAAGCGCTTATGAAGAAATTGCCGAGACCATTATGACACGTCTTGGACGGAGTACGACTTATATCCAAGCAAGAGGCGGTTATTCCCGCGAAGAGACACAAATGGTCTATTGCGTAGTGAGCCGTCTGGAAGTTGCGAAGCTGAAAGCCATTGTACATGACATTGATACAAGTGCGTTTATCGCGATTGAGAATGTGGCAGACGTACAGGGCGGCGGTTTTACGAAAAAGAGTATCCACTAAGAGGCTTAAAGCTTGCTTAGGACAGCAGTGAGCCGGTCCGGGTAATCGGTAATGATGCCTGCGACTCCTGCTTGTATCAGGCGAATCATCTCGGCCGGTTCATTGACTGTAAATACATTATAAATAACCCCTTGCTGGGCAGCTTCTGCGACCCAGTCCGGCAGTACTGCGTAATGTGAGGCATGCAGTGCGGCTGCCCCGATCGATAAAGCATATTTCCACGGGCGGTATAAGCCTTCCATATACAAAATGCCAGTTGGAATGTCAGGCGCAAGCCGTTTGCATTCGATCAGCGAGTAGTGATTGAAGCTGGAAAGTATAACCTGATCCGTCATACCGAAGGCACGTACGGTATCGATGACTTTTTGCTCCAAACCGGGGTATTGCACGATACCGTTTTTTAACTCAATATTGACGAAGGTTTGAGTCCGCTTCGCCAGGGTAAGAAGCTGCTCGAGCGTTGGAATCCGTTCGTCCTTGAATGCAGGAGAGAACCAGCTTCCGGCATCCAGACGCAGCAGCTCCTCGGACTGGACGTCAGCGACAAGCGCGTTCACACCCGTCGTCCGCTTCAGCTTCTCATCATGAATGAGCACAAGTTTACCGTCCTTTGTCATCTGGACATCTGTCTCAATCCCCGTTGCGCCAAGCGCGATCCCCCGCTCGAATGCGATCATTGTATTCTCCGGATAGTTGCCGGAAGCGCCTCGATGAGCATAATTCATTAATGTCGTCATAGTCGTTCTCCCTCTCCCATCACCATCATAAAATTGAATTAATTCCACTTTACTTTGGATTTGTTTGCTGTGTATTAATCTTCATTTATTCTTATGCTAAAATCGCGGATTGCATACCCCTAGGGGGTATGATATGATAGATCTAAGGCATACCCCCTGGAGGTATTTACGATGATTGAACAAGAGAAGACCGAGCATTGCCATCAAGAACAGCCGGAGCAAGAACGGAAGAGCCATCACTCCGATAAAATGAAATCTAATCTTGTATCTCGCCTGAATCGAATCGAAGGTCAGATTCGTGGTGTAAAGGCGATGATTGAGAAGGATACGTATTGTGATGATGTGCTTAATCAGATTGCTGCGGCGCAGTCGGCACTCAATAGTGTTGGGAAGCTTCTGCTGGAAGGTCATCTGAAAAGCTGCGTGATGGAACGCATTCAGGCGGGAGAAAGTGAAGTAATCGACGAGCTGCTTGTGACAGTAAATAAATTAATGAAATAAGATCAGGAGGGATCTAAGTTATGGCAAACGTTACATTGAAGGTAGAAGGTATGTCGTGTGGACACTGTGTGAGTGCAGTTGAGAAGGCAGTTACCGGAGCAGGAGCAAGTGGTTCAGTTGATCTGGCAGCGGGCAAAGTAACTGTTCAGTATGACGATAAGAAAGTAACCCTTGAAGCGATCAAAGGTGCTATTGAAGAACAAGGCTACGATGTAGTTTAAGCTCCGAAAGCGTCTAACAGCACCTCTTAAGAAGCCTCCAAACCGCTGATTAAAGCGAGTTTGGAGGCTTCTTTGCTGATTATCAAATACCGGCTGTGGGTATATTGATAGGGACGATGGAAGGAGCGAATGAAATACATGCAACAGAAACGACATCGAAAAAATCGGCATCGCACATTACATATAGGACTTATGGCGGTTCTCTTATCCGCTGGCTATACAACGGGTAACACAGGCTGGGCGGCTTCTGCTTCTAAGGCTGATGCCTCAGCTTTAACAAGTTTTGGTCAAGTCAGCAATCGATCAACAGATAGAGAGACCGAATCCCATCACCACCATACAGAACATCACAATCAAGCTAATGAAGATGGCCAGAAGCAAGCAACTGCTGTGGAGTGGAGCTTCTCGCCGAAGCAGCCAGTTGCTGGAGAGAGTACCCTTATTGAACTTGCTATTGCGGATGGAAATGGTCAGCCCGTTCAAAGCTTTGCGCTTAACCATGAGAAGGAGATCCATTTAATTGCTGTCAGCAGCGATTTAAGTGAGTTTCAGCATCTTCATCCGGCGGATGAAGGATCAGGTCATTTTATGGTTGAGGCTTTATTCCCGAAAAGCGGAACGTACAAGCTGTTTGCTGATTTTATCCTAGAGGGTGGCGAGCATCAGGTCGCTCAGACCGAAGTTGTGGTAGGAGGTAAGACGGCTGCTGCACAGCGGCTGGAACCTGACAAACAATTGGTTAAGACGATAGCGGGAACGCAGGTGACTTTGCAAACCGATGCGCTCCGTGCAGGACAAGGAACATCATTAACGTTCTCATTCAAGGACGCGGTTACCGGCAAGCCCGTACAGGATATGGAGCCTTATCTTGGTGCGGCCGGGCATGTCGTCATTATAAGCTCTGACCTCAAGCAGTACTTACATGTTCATCCGAAGGAAGGGCAGTCAGCTGGACCGGTGGCAGCATTTGAAACAAGTTTTCCTGCACCGGGTCTCTATAAAGTATGGGGCCAATTCCAACGGCATGGCGATAACTTCATCGTTTCCTTCACTTTAAAAGTTGGGGAATAAGCATAGCAGCAGTCACCCTTGAGCAACCTAGGTCAATAATGGAAGTGAAGGGATGGTTTGTGAATCATGAACGATAAGATAATCTCGATCCTTGAAGGCAAAATTCGGCATGTGGAGAGTGAGGACGGCGAAATTTATTTGGTTGGTCCGATCAAGCTGCCGGTAAATCTTGATGAGGAAACGGTCATTTTCCATTGGTACTGCTGGCTGCTGTGCAAGGAAGAGACGGATAAGCTGGAAGATATTATTCACAAGTTGTCAGGCGCTAATCTCGCGGAAATGCAGCAGTCCAGCGTACTTGTCTATGGCGATTTCGAGCATGCGGAAGAGGCCTTTATCCGGATGCATAGCATCTGCCATACCGGTGATATCTTCGGCAGCAAGCGCTGCGACTGTGGCTATCAGCTGCATCAGTCGATGAAGATGATCGTATCGCATGGCTCGGGAGCGTTATTCTATCTGGCTAATCATGAAGGCCGCGGCATTGGCCTATTCAGCAAAGCGATGGCTTATTTACTGCAGGAACAGGGCTACGATACGGTAGAGGCAAACTTGAATTTGGGCTTTGTTGATGACTCACGCAACTACAGTGATGCGATCCGCGTGCTGCGTGCCTTGCGGCCAAAGAATAAGCCGGTGACCCTGATTACGAACAATCCGAAAAAGCTTGAGGCACTCCGTTCTGCGGGGCTTGATGTGGAGGACCGAATCCCGCTGTGGGGTGATGTGTCTGAATATAACGAGAAATATTTGCAGACCAAAATCAACCGGTCCGGCCATCTGGTCAGCGGCTGTCCGGATCAGTAGCTGTCCATCGTGCATTCGTCCTATTTTACCCGTGCTATGATATAATCCATCTAAAAGCGAAGCGATGGAAGCGGGGGCGAATCGCGTGACTTGGCAATCGAATCGGGACGGGGCAATACCTGAAGTGAAAGGTGAAATGGCTCTTGAAAACTTCCGTTTAGCGTTCCAGCTGGTGGGTACGCATTGGCGGACAGTAGACAAGGGCTGGTCCTATTTCGAGCATCAGCATCCGCTATTGGAGCTGAATTTGGTGCTGCATGGGCGCCAGCTAACGACGGTTTCCGGTGTTGAATATGTGCAGCAGGCAGGAGATTTACTGCTCATTCGTCCTGATGAGGTGCATTACAGCCGCAACGCGGCGGATGAGCCAATGTCCTATTTCGCACTGCATCTTGATGTAGATGATCCAGATTTGTATTACCTGCTCGGCCGGATTGAGCAGCACCTGTTCGAAGCAGGTTCAACGATTGTGCTGCAGCTGATGCCCCATATTAATGAACTGATGGAGATCTGCTCTATTGAGCCCGGCAATGATATTGTGAGACGGATTGATATCCGGGTGAAGATCATGCAAATCTTGTTGATCTTAACGATGGAGGCAAGAAGCTTAACGCAGCCGCATCCAGGGCGAAGCGGAAGACCGCAGGGTGAATATTCTGTTCCCTTATTACGTCACCGCGAGCAGATCTCGCTGGAGAAGAAAGTACAGACCTTATTTTCCGAACCTTTTATGCGGGATGTCCAGCTGGACGAAGCGACGTTGCCTTCCTTTCGCTGGGCTGGGGTATTCACGTTACAGATTGAAGAGAAATCGTTCTGGCAGTCTACCGATCGCTTCTGGATGAAGGAGCAGCTGACGGAGAATATGAAGGAGCTTGGAACCATCGTCGTTATAGAGGATGGACCCTTTATGAATGTCGCTGTCCTTACCTCGAAGCATACCGTTCCGAATATGGAAGAGATCGTATTGAAGAAAAAGAGGGAATTCGAGGAGCGCCTTGGTTTCCCGATTAGGCTTGGCTTTGGCGGCATTACCGCTGTCGTATCGGAACTTCGCTCCTTATATAAGAACAGCCTTCGGCAGCTTGGCTACACCGAGGCAACAGATGAACCCATACTTCGTTATGAGTTTGTCAGCCGAATTATCCGTTCCGCGATGCAGATGATCGAGACCGAGTATGGGAATAAAGAGCTTTCCCTTGCAACACTTGCCAAGCGTCTTGGTGTGACGCCTAATTATTTGAGTGGACAATTCAGTTTGCAGACGGGTGCAACCTTTACTCATCATTTGACAAGTATTCGAATCCGCCAGGCTAGTCGGCTGATGCGGGAGACGAATATGAAAGTCTATCAGGTTAGCGAGCAGGTGGGATATACCGATCATGCTTACTTCAGTCGTTTGTTTAAAATGATGGTGGGAGTAAGCCCTGCTAAATACCGGTTATCATCCACTTAAACCGAAGGTCTAACAGCCCTGGAAGAAGTTTTCTTCTTCCAGGGCTGTTATGGTTTTGAGCTGCTTAATTACGTAAACGCTTACATTTCGTCGTAGAATAATCCAATAAATCTTAGTTCTGTCACATTGCTGATGGTTTGCCCCTATGTGAAACTTGTTTTAGATGAAGATTAACGTCTGAAAGGTGGGGCTCCCATGTACAAAGTGCTGGTAGTTGATGATGAACCGTTCATGCTGGAGGGCTGGAAGACGATGGTCAATTGGGAGGCTCATGGCTTCGAGCTAAGCTGGGCCGTATCGGATGGCAGGGAAGCATTGGATGTGATGGAGCATGAAGTTCCCGATCTCGTATTTACCGATCTGCAGATGCCGGTTATGGATGGACTTGAGCTCATTCGGCAGATGAAGCAGAACCCTGAGCTTAAAGATACAACAACGGTTATCGTAAGTGGATATTCCCGCTTTGATGCTGCACAGTTTGCGATTCGGCATCAGATTGAACAATATTTGCTCAAGCCGCTAATTGAGGAAGAGATTCATGAACTGCTGGACACCCTCCGTCTAACGTTGGATGAGCGTCAAGCGGCAGACCATTTAGCCGGTGAGGCTGAGTCATTGTCGGCCGTATTTGTAAGAACGCTGCAGGATGATGAGGACTCGCGGATAGCCCTGCTGCGGATGATGAATTGTCCAGCTGAAGCGGCGGGAAGGCTGCTGCTGGTGGACCGAACTGGCGGAGCTTCTTCGCCAAGCAAAGCAGAAGTAGAAGCTATCTTGCCGGAAGGCTTCGGTTGTGTTCAGGATGCCGCGGGCTTGGTGACTCTACTGATCTGGTCCAATCAGAGGGAAGCTCATTCAAGCCAAGAGCTGGATACGGCTGTTCGGATGATGGCCGCAAGGCTGGCAGGAGAATGGCCTTCATGTCTAATTTATATCAGCAGCAGGACAGAAGGATGGCGTCATCTGTCACAGCTGAATAAGCAATTGCTGGAGCTTCGAAGCCGAAGCATGTATAAGGGACAGCTTGGTGTTTATTGGTATGATGGGCTGTACGAACAAGGACATTGGCGCTGGGGGGATGCGGCTAGCAGGACGGCGGTACTGCTAAGCGCGGTTGAGCAAAATGATGAGGCTGCGATTCGAGGTACGGCGGAATCGTTGGCAGTCTTTATTATCGGCGCGGTTGAACCGGCAGGAAGTCTGGCTGCAAGCCTGTCTTATCTGCAGGGTGGATTACTTCGTGCTTATCACAAAGCAGGCGGCAACACTGATCAGCCACCGGAGTGGCTTATGCTCAAGTATGGCAGGAATGACATGCAGCAAGCAGGAGACGTTACCCCTCTAAGTGAACGAATTGCAAAGGCTTGCCTGCAAGCAGCCGAACAGATTGAAGATTTGAACAGTAAGCGACCGGAGGGGCGCCTGCAGGAAGCAGTCACATTTGTCACCACTCATTTCCGCAATAAATTGCAGTTGAAGGAGTTGGCGGAGCAATTTCGTTTGAATCCGGTATACTTGGGCCAGCAATTCAAGCGGCTTACCGGCTACTGTTTTAATGATTATGTTCATCTCCAGCGGATTAAGGAAGCGAAGAAGCTTTTGCTTCGGACCGACTTGAAGGTATCGGTCATTGCTAGTGAGCTAGGCTATCACAGTACGGAATACTTCGGCTCTGTCTTTAAATCACTTACGAAAGTATCGCCTTCGGCTTACAAATCGAATCAAAAAGGTGACTGGCGCGATGATGAACCGGCTGTTTACTAATAAAATTAATGATATTCCCCTGAATCAGAAGTTTCTGATGATCTACGTGTTTTGTGTCCTCATCCCGATTATTACGATCAACGTGTTTTTCTACCAACAGAACTCCAATGATATACGGATACGTGAACAAGAGAACTTACGCAAATCGATCGACCGTGCGGCTGCAGAACTTCACAGCATGATTGACGAAAGCGTGGCGGTCAGTCATTCGATCGAAGGTGATGATTCACTAAATGAGGTATTGGATAAAACATACGACAGCCCTGTTTCCTCCTATGACAGCTATGACAGTGTGCTGCGAAATAAGCTGAAGCGTTACATGCCGGTCTATCCGAATATACTCGAAATCCGAATTTATACGTATAATCTCTCCATTCAGACCGGGAGTAACTATTTTGTCATTAACCAGGCTGTGGAGAAGAGCACTTGGCTTGAACCGATGCTCAAGCAGCCGGGTCATGCCTTCCGTGTGATGGCTTATACCGAAACATCGGGCGCAACAGGCTTCTCCAAAAAAATCAGCATCATCAGCGATATGGATCAAGGCTTTAGTGTGGTTAGACCGGAGTACCGTAAATTTCTAAGAGTCGATCTGAACGTGGACAAAATTTATGACATTCTGACAAGAGAAAGCGAATCTCTGCATCTCGAGCTTGTGAACGAACAGAACCAGGTTGTAGCTGAAACTGGTGATCGCAACAAGGAAGTGTATGAAGCAGATGCTTCTGATTGGGGCTCAAACGATGTATTGGTGTCGAACCTCGGTACGGTTAGTTATGTGCAGGGTTGGAAGCTCGTCGGACGGGCAAATAATGACCGCATTACAAGTCTGCTGGATGAAGCAAGACGATCGATCCTTTGGCTGGCGGTTATTAGTACCTTGATCCCGTCACTCCTGATTTTCGTCATGCTCCGTTCTTACCATTACCGGATCAAGAAGCTCGCGCGTCATATGGATCGTTTGCGCAACGAGCGCTTCGATCAGATCACGCTGCCGGAAGGGAAAGACGAGATTGGTGGATTAATTAACGCCTACAACCTCATGACCATGAAGATTAATACCTTAATTAATGATGTGTATAAGCTTGAAATTCATCAGAAAAGCCTGGAGGTTGAGCGGGTGCGGATGGAGATGAACATGCTCCAGAGCCAGATGAATCCGCATTTTCTGTTTAACACGCTTAATGCCTTACTGGTTGTTGCGACAAAGAACGGCTATAAGGATGTTACTGAGATTATAAAGAGCTTGTCGCTTCTCTTGAGAAGACTGCTCAGACGGGCGGATGATCTTGTAATGCTGAAGGAAGAGCTGCAATTTACGCTTATGTATTTGCAGATCGAGAAATTCCGGTTTGGCGACCGGTTCGATTATGTCGTAGACGTAGATCCTCTTGCGATGGAAATGCGTGTACCGATCATGAGCATTCAGCCTCTCGCTGAGAATGCCTGTAAGCATGGTCTGCAAGCGATAAAAGGCGGAGGTATTGTACGTATTGAAGCCCGTCTTTCCGAACGCGGGCTTACGGTCTCGGTAACGGATAACGGAATTGGCATGGAGCAAGAGGAGCTGGAAAGAATGCAGCAGGCGGTTCGTTCTGAGCATGCGATGGAAGGGCATGTCGGTATACGTAATGTGTATCGGAGACTTGAGCTCTTTTACCATGAATGCGTACAGTTTCGGATGTTGAATGGCCCGGAAGGCGGGCTGTCCGTTAGTTACCAGATTCCGCTTCAACAGCTTGAGCAAGCACAGGCGAAGCCAGGGGCCGCCTCGTAAACGAAAGGGGGAGCAGTATGTACCGTGTTCTGCTTGTTGATGATGAACCACTTGCCATTGAAGGGCTTCAACTATTAATTGACTGGAAGAAGAATGGATTTGAAGTAGAGTCCGTCTGTGGAGATGGCGAAGAAGCGGCGCAGTTGATCCGTGAGTCGAAGCCTGATCTGGTTGTGACGGATATTCGAATGCCTTCGATGGATGGTTTGGAGCTAATTGCACAGATGAGATTAGAAGGAAATAAACAGACCAAATTTGTTGTGATGAGCGGCTACAGTGATTTTGAATATGCAAGAAAAGCGCTTCAGCTTGGCGTTTCTCATTATTTGACCAAGCCAATTATGAGTGAAGAGGCCGATGAAGTGCTTGAGAGCCTAAGTAAAACGATGGAGGAAGAGTCGCGTAAGCGGCGTACGCTGCTATATACCGAACGTTATGCGCAGCGCCGAGCACTATCTGCCCTTATCCGGGGTGAGGAATTGTCCGAGGCCGAACAAGCTGCGTTGGAACGGATCAAAAGGGGAGTGGGAGGCTGGGTCTATCTGCGTGTGGAGACAGAAGAAGATGAGCTTGATTCTGCTATTGAAGCGATTGAAGGGCTTGATGAAGAGGGCGGAATGACCGGTTATATGACGGAGCAGGATCTTGCTTCCTTTGGTTTGGTATGTGCACTTCAAGATGACAGCAGACAGGCATTACGGGAAGCGGCGGCATTCTTGTACCAGCAGATACAGGGCAAAATCGGAGGAAGGCTTAGTATAGCTGTCGGAAGCCCGGTGAAGGATCCGGCCGGATTAAGCACCTCGTTCCGTCATACGATGGAGGCCAGTATGTATTTATTTTTTGACCGGAGGCAGCAGCCCGTCTTTTACGATGAGATTAAAGAGTTGGCTTTTGGCTATGATTCGCATCTATGGGAAGCGGCAGAAGTTATTGTTGAAGCAGTGGAAACCAATGATGAACAGCAGATAGTAAAGCGGCTGCAGCGAGTTTTTGATGATTTTACAAATCAAATGACGATGCCGGCTCTAATTTCGGCTTTTTCGACTCATATTATGGTGCAATGCTCCGGGATCTACAAAGAGCTTGGCGGTGATGCTGATCAGCTTATTGAGCGTACGGGCTCTCCGCTTGTTGGCGCGTATGAGCATTCTTTACTCAAGCTGCATGCGTTCTTGCTGTCCTTTTGTCTAATGTGCAGGGAGGAGCTGTCTATACTTCGCAACAGGCAGCATGGCGGAACGATAGCCAAGGTGGAGGACTATTTGCGTCAGCATTACCGTCAATCGATTACGGTGAAGGAAATCGCGGAAATCTTTTTCATGAATCCGGTCTATTTGGGTCAGGCCTTCACGAGGAAATACGGCTTCAGCATTCATGAGTTTATTCATGGTCTACGGATGGAGGAAGCGAAGGAACAGCTGCATACACAAGAGATGTCCGGGGCGGCTCTTGCAGAGCGATTAGGCTATTGCAGCTATCAGCATTTCTTGAAGCAGTTTGAGAAGAAATACGGGATGAAGCTTGCTGAGTACAAAAAAACAATAATGGACCTTAAATCGTAGGGGGATAATGCTTAACTCTGATTATGATGTAAACGCATACAACTGCTTCATAATGAAGAAGCAAAGATCACAACTCATAGGAGGAAAAGCAAATGGGGGTTAAAGTAAATAAACCATTATTGACATCCATGGCAATCGCTCTCGCATTAACCTTAACCGCAACGGCCTGCAGTAATGGGAATAACGGTGGGAATAACAGCAATAATGCTTCGACAGCACCATCTAATGCAGCAACTAATAATACAAGCAGCCCGGTGGCGACGGACGAAGCACTGAAACCAATTGAGATTTCAGCATTCATAGGTGCTCCTGGTCAAGCACCTACACCTGACAACAAGCTGTTCAAAATGATTAAAGATGAACTAGGCATTACGTTTAAGCAGGAATTCCTGGTTGGCGATCTGGAGCAAAAGCTAGGCGTTATGATTGCCGGTGGCGACTACCCTGACCTGATCACAGCTAATCCGAAACTCGTAACTTCGGGCGCGGTCATTCCGCTTGAAGATCTTATTGAACAATATGCTCCAAAGCTGAAAGAGCACTACGCGAAATACTGGAATCAAATGAAAGATCCGTCTGACGGACATATTTACTGGCTGCCAAACTATGGTGCCTTCCAAGGTGAAGTGAATGAAACCTGGTACAGCGGTCCAGCCTTCTATATTCAAAAAGCGGTTTTGAAGGAATTTGGTTATCCAAAACTGCAAACGCTGGATGAATACATGAAACTGATTCGTGATTATGCAGCGAAATATCCTGAAATCGATGGACAGCCAACAATCGGCTTCTCGACACTTGCATCCGACTGGCGGACATTTGGCCTTCTGAATGCACCAGAGCATTTGACTGGACATCCAAATGATGGCGGCGTTGTAGTCGACAACGGTGTTGCAAGCGTCTTCGCAGATAAAGACATTTCGAAAACGTATTATAAAGAACTGAACAATCTGTACAACGAAGGTTTGATGGATAAAGAAGCTTTCACGCAAAACTATGACCAATACCTCGCTAAGCTGACAACCGGCCGTGTACTCGGTATGTTCGATCAGCACTGGAATTTCCAGACAGCGGAGGATTCCCTCAATACACAAAACAAATCGGAACGCACATATGTAGGCTTACCGCTTGTCTATGATACAAGCACAAAAGACTACTACCGCGACCGTGCACCAATCAACTTGAACAACGGCTTTGGTATTTCCGTCGATGCAAAGGATCCTACTCGCATTATTCAAGCACTCGAAGCACTAATGGATGAGAAGTATCAAAAAATGTTCACTTGGGGCGAAGAAGGCGTTGACTACTCCGTTGGCGCAGACGGTAAATTTACACGTACCCCTGAGCAACGTACTCAATATGACGACCCGGCTTGGAAGCTTGCTAACCTTGGCAACGGGATCTTCACTTACCTTCCAAAACTCGAAGGCACTTTGAGCGACGGCAATGCAACAACACCAGGCGGCGACCCACAAGAGTTCTATGACAGCTTGAAAGATGTCGACAAAGAGGTACTTAGTGCGTACGGCCATAAAACATGGACGGAGTTCTTCTCCTCACCACCAGATAATCCGATCTACTACCCGGCTTGGCAGATCGACCTGATTGATGGTTCGGATGCTTCGATCGCTAACAAGAAAATGACGGATGCTTCACTCAAATTCCTGCCTAGAGCGATCATGTCCAAACCAGATCAATTCGATAAAGTATGGCAGGACTATGTGGATGAGTATAAGAAAATCAATGTAAAAGCATACGAAGACCGCATCAACGAGCAGATTCAATGGCGTATTCAAAACTGGTCGACTAATTAAGAAGCAAGCAGCAGAAAGCGGAAGGTATGAAGCAGACTGCCTCATGCCTTCCGCTTTACCTATGGAGCGGAGGAAGAGAGATGGCAAAACTCGTTGATACATTAGCGCAGACGGCTGCTGCCCAGCCGAGGAAAACTCGTAAATACCGGTTTTTCAGAAACCAGGGTCAGCTTATGTGGATGTCGCTGCCCGTTGTCCTTTATGTCATGCTCTTCTCGTATTACCCGATATGGGGCTGGACGATGGCCTTTCAGAATTATAAACCGGCTAAATCATTTGCTCAGCAGGAATGGGTAGGATTAAAGCAGTTCAAGTTCTTGTTTACGGATGACGGATTCCTGCGCGTACTTCGCAATACGATTGGCATGAGTGCTATTAATATGGTGCTGGGGTTTGTAACGGCAATTATTTTCGCGATTCTGTTAAACGAAGTGAAGCACAAGCTGTTCAAACGTTCAATTCAGACAATCTCGTATTTACCGCATTTTCTATCTTGGATTATCGTTACGGGGATTGTTGCGAGTTCCCTTTCCGTTGATGGCGGTATCGTAAACGTTCTGCTCATGAAGCTTGGCTTCATTAATGAGCCGATCCTATGGCTTAGCGAGCCTAAATATTTCTGGGGGATCGTTGGCGCCTCGCATGTCTGGAAAGAAGTTGGTTGGAATGCAATCATCTATTTGGCGGCGATTACGTCCATTGATCCATCGCTGTATGAGGCAGCGGAGATCGACGGTGCTAACCGTTACCATAAGATGTGGTATATAACGCTGCCGGGCATCAAGTCTATCGTTATTATTTTGCTCATTATGAACTTGGGCTGGATTCTCGAAGCCGGCTTTGAGGTGCAATATTTACTTGGCAACGGCGTTGTTGTCGACTGGTCAGAGACGATTGATATTTTCGTTCTGAAATATGGCCTCAAGCAGAGTAACTATTCACTGGCAACAGCGGCAGGTATATTCAAGACGGCTGTCAGTATTACCTTAATCTTCGCGGCGAACACCATAGCGAAGCGATTCGGCGAAGAGAGACTTATTTGATGAGATTACGCTTACGATGCAAGAATCATCATATACAGCCTAATCTAGGCTGTTTGCATGATAATTCTTTTTAGAAAAGGGGGATAACGATGAGAAAAAAAACAGTCCAGCTTGAGCCAGCGATATTCGGTACGGTCAACACGATTATTATGATTGCGCTGGCCGTAGTCACACTCTATCCCTTCTTGAATACGCTCGCCGTATCCTTTAATGCGGGGCTTGATACGATTCGAGGCGGTATTTATGTTTGGCCGAGGATATGGACTCTCCAGAACTACAAAGCGGTATTTATAACAGGGACAGTGTTTAATGCTTTCTATATTTCGGTTGCCCGTACGATAATAGCAACGCTGCTCAGCTTGTTCCTGACAACGATGCTGGCATATACCGTCAGCCGGAAGGAATATGCCTTCCGTAAGGTGATTACGATTATTATCGTTATGACGATGTACTTTAATGCTGGTCTAATCCCGTACTACTTCTTAATCAAGGATCTTCATATGCTGAATACCTTCATGGTGTACGTTGTGCCGGGTCTTGTCAGCGCATTTAATATGATCGTTATCCGTACTTATATTGGTACGTTGTCGGAAAGCTTGATCGAATCGGCAAAAGTTGACGGCGCAGGCGACTTCCGCATCTTCATGCAAGTTATTCTTCCGCTTTGCCAGCCGGTGCTTGCAACCGTGGCTTTGTTCGTAGCGGTGGGACAATGGAACTCTTGGTTTGATACCTTCTTGTTCACTTCTTCGAAGCAGGAGCTCAGCACACTCCAGTACGAGCTCATGAAGCTTCTCTCTTCGTCGATGAACTCGAACAGCAACCCGGCTCTCCAGAACGGTGCCGACCCGAACGCGGCAAAAGCGATGGTTACACCACTCTCCATTCGCGCTGCAATCACGATTGTAGCGTCCGTACCCATCCTGGTCGTGTATCCGTTCCTTCAAAAGTACTTCGTTGTTGGTATGCAATTGGGTAGTGTAAAGGAATAGTCGGGCATTATACGCAATCTGCGCATTCGAATGTTCTTCCGATCGCCATTGCTTGAGGATTCCCTGAATAACGAGAAAAGGTTGGAATCCTCAAGCAAAAGCGAACGCTTAAAAGCTTTCTGTAAGAAAGCTACTTCGTAAGCATAAGCTACGCTTCTACAGAATCATTCGAAATGCTCCGTTTCTATAAAGCCTGAAGGATAAATAATCAAAGCAATAGCGGTGTAGGAATAACTCCTGCACCGCTATTGCTTTTTTAGTACAGCAGAATCTAATCGAGTGATGAGTATTTCAGCATTCAAATAAAATAGTTGGTATCGCTAATCGTGATAGAGGTTGTTTTCGGCTTATCTGTTTTAAATGGTTTATGTTCTTGAGGTATTTTTGAATGGTTTTGTTCGTGTAAGGCCGATATCGACCTTACACGAGTAAGTGATAGGTTGGTGAGGGAGCGGAGCGGGCATAACGTACTGGAGAAACGGAGCGTATGCTTCCGAAGTAGCTTTCTTTCAGAAAGCTTTTAGCGTTCGCCTTTGCCCCTGAATTCATCCGCTAAGCGGATAATTCGAAGAAATTCGGGGGCAACAGCGATCGGAAGGACGTTATGCCCGCGCAGCGGCTGCCCAGCTTAATCACAAAGCATTAATAAATCTCTACATTATTAGGATTATTTCGGCCAACTTCCTTACTTAATTCCTCGAATGATTTCACTTTTCCATGTGTCGGATGCTGCGTATGCTTGCGTTGCTTCCATGCGTTTTCTCTGCGGTTTTTTGGCGATGTCATGATTACAACCTCCCTTCCTAAGCTATAGGTTGGCGCTTTGAGCGGCGAATCATGCAGAAGAGAACGCTCCTCATAATTTAGGCGAATTAGGAAATGATAACCTGTAATAATGAACGGTGGTGACAATAGTGCCGACGAAACCGAAAGCCAGAAGTATGCCAGAGGGCCAATTGGATCATCACGCCATTGATCAATTCAAGGACGTACCTATCCGATCAACCATCGAAGAAAACAATAAAATCATGGAAGAGCTATTTAAGGACAGCTCGGATATCGTCCTCCGTAAATTTGATATCGAAAATGGCCCCAAAGCGATGCTGTGTTACGTTGATGGTATGGTAACGACGAGTGCCGTTGATGCTGCATTGCAGGCGCTTATGATATTTGAAGGTGACGCTTTTACCATTGACCGGATTACCGAGCAGACACTTCCGGTTACCCAAGCCTCCAAGATCCAGTTTTATAAGGAGCTTTTAACCAACCTTTTATCAGGCGACAGCATTCTATTCGTAGACGGACAGGATAATGCGGTTTGCCTAGGATTGCGTGGCGGTATACGCCGCAGTGTTGCTGAGCCGGAGACAGAGACGGTTGTTCGTGGTCCGCGGGAAGGCTTTAATGAGCATCTTCGGACAAATACGTCATTAGTACGCAGTAAAATCAAGTCTCCCCGGCTAAAGATGAAATCTTTTGTAATTGGGACAGAGACCAATACCAACATCATTCTTGCTTATATGGCCGGAATTGTGAATCCGAAATTAGTCGAAGAAGCGGAGAAGCGTTTAAGCAGGATTCAGATCGACGGTGTGCTGGAAAGCGGATATATTGAAGAATTTATCCAGGATCAAGGCTACTCACCTTTCCCACAAGTACAGACAACAGAAAGACCTGATACGGTTGCAGCGGGTCTACTAGAGGGACGAGTTGCGATAATGGTCGATGGAACACCGTTTGCCTTAATCGCTCCTTTTGGCTTTTGGCAGTGGCTGCAGGCCAGTGAGGATTACTATGAGCGGTTCATGGTCTCCACTTTATTGAGGTGGCTCAGAATGGCAAGCTTGTTTATTGCCTTACTGTCCCCAGCATTATATATCGCGGTTTCGACTTTTCATCCAGAGATGATTCCAACGAACCTATTGCTTAGTATTGCAGCATCACGTGAAGCGATCCCCTTCCCAGCCGTGGTAGAGGCACTCATTATGGAGATTGCCTTCGAAGCCCTACGGGAAGCGGGCGTCCGGCTCCCTCGAACTGTCGGTCAAGCAGTTAGTATTTTGGGAGCGCTGGTTGTTGGTCAAGCCGCGGTACAGGCGGGGATTGTGTCAGCTGCGATGGTTATTGTTGTATCGATGACGGGGATCGCTTCCTTTACCCTTCCCCGTTATAATGCGGCCATCTCTATTCGAATGCTGCGTTTCCCAATCATGCTGCTTGCCTCTGTTTTTGGTCTGCTTGGCATTATGATTGGCGTCATGGTTATAGTTGGTCATTTGGCGAAGCTTACAACATTTGGAGTTCCTTATCTTGCTCCAGTAACACCGGTAGATGTTTCAGATTTAAAAGATGTTCTAGTACGTGCTCCATGGTGGAAGATGAGAAAACGGCCGAAATATTTGGGGTCAGATAATATCAGACGCCAAGATCCACAGCAATAACAGAAGAGGAGGAGAGTCTAATCTATGAAGATAATCAGAATATTGCGCAAGTCTTTAATAGGTATTGCCCTTCTAGGCATGCTCCTCCTGCTGTCGGGCTGTTGGGATCGGCGTGAGATTAATGACGTGGCATTTGTACTTGCCAGCGCTATTGATAAAGAAGGAGACAACATCCGGATTAGTGTGCTCATTCCGCTGCCCGGGAATATGGGAGGCACCGGCTCCGGAGGCGGCGGAGGCTCTGGAGGGCAGAAGCCGTTTGCGATCAAGACAGAAACGGGCAAAACGATACGGGAAGCCGTATCGAAACTTCAGTACCGTTTGCCAAGGCATTTATTCTTTGGGCATCGTCGGGTAATTATCGTAGGTGAAGATCTGGCAAGGAGTGAAGGGGTCTCTACGATTATCGATGCGGTTACGCGCATGCCGGAGAACCGATTAACTGCTTTTATCGCGATATCCCAAGGGAAAGCGGTAGATGTTCTTAATGCGGATACCCGTCTTGAGCGTTTTTCAGCGGAATCCATGAGGGAGCTTCTTCAATCGGAAGCAAGTGTCCGAGTTTCATTAAAAGATGTCATTAGCAAAATTATTGCTATTGGCGAGGATGCCTTTTTCCCTTATGTGGAGAAAGTGAAGACGAAAATCAAAGGTCAGGAAGCGGAAGACGTGATGATCGAGGGTTTTGTCTTAACCCATGACGGAAAGATGAAAGGTATCGTTAAAGGTAATGCAGCTATCGGGCTAAGACTTCTGAATCGCCAATTCCGCAAATATGACGAGACGTTTAATGATGAAGGTAATTACCTTACAGTAGCAATCAATCAGGCTGATGCGAGAATTAAACCTGTTATCAAGAATGGGAAGTTGGCTTTCCGAATTCATTCGATGGTAAAGGCAAGTATTAATGAGGATCGTAATTTAGATCGGAACTACGACGATTACAAGCAGCGCAGGCAGATTGAGCAAATGGTTCAGCAACGGGTGGTTGATAATATAAAGCTCGCTATTGCGGACATGCAGCGTACCAATAGTGATGCTATAGGGTTTGGACTGTATGCGTACCGAGCTTACCCTCAGTTGTGGACAAATGAATATCGTAAAGAATGGGCGACGATTTTCAGAGAGATCGAATTTGAAGTGACAGCGACAGCGAATTTGTTCCGACTAGGCATGACCAGTGAAAACCTGGGAAGGAAGGATCAATAGGATGGATATCGGATTTATCGTATTAGTGATCGTTCTCTTGATCGGCACTGCTGCTGTTAAATGGAAAAACATGAAGAATACATCCAGCAAGATGATGTTTTTCACCATCGTTGGCTTGATTGTTATATTGATCATCATCTGCATCAAACATAAAGCTTACTCCATCATGAGTGTGTCCGTCATGCGGAATATGGTGATGGGTATGTACGATTTGATGAAAGAATAGGGGAGCTAATATGCAAGATCGTATGAAAGTAACCACACTGCAGATGTCGCTGCTCGTCGCATCATTGCTTATTGCTTCTAATATGATTACCATGCCAACAGCGTTAACGATGGCAGCCCAACAGGATGCATGGTATGCCTATTTGTTTTCGATCCCATATGGGATCGGAATGGCTTATATCATGTGGAGAATGGTGCGTCTTAGTCCGGAGAAAAACATGTATGAAATCATGCAGCAATCCTTGGGTAAATGGTTTGGAGGATTGATGAACGGGGTTTTGATTGCCTATTTATCTATAGACTTGATCACACAGCTTCGCATCTATAGTGACTTCTTCAGTTCCTCCATCTTGCTGCGAACGCCGCAGATTTACATCCTGCTGATGACGATGCTGCTGCTAGCCTATTATGCAGGAGGTTCCATGGAGCATTTGTTCAGGACGAATGTGGTGTTTATAACCTTATTCATAGGGTTCTACACGCTGACTCCCATATTTCTGCTTAATGAAATTGATTTGAATAAGCTTCAGCCATCCCTTAGTAATGGTGTTATTCAACCGTTAAAGGGAGGGTTTTTAGCAATTGGCTCATTTACGGATCTTATTGTGTTTGGTGCTTTTCTTCACCATGTGAGAAAGCCACGTGATATTTATATGGCGATGAAGACAGGTGTTATCTACTCCGCGTTTATGCTTATCATCTGGTTATTCTGTGTTGTCAGCGTTATCAGTCCGATCCTTTCTACACGGCTCATCTATATTGGATGGATTCTCGTTCAGCAGATTCATGTGACAGACTTTTTGGATAGAATAGATTTATTTTTAATCAGTCTGTATGTTCCGATCCTCCTCATTAAATTTGCTGCATTGTATATCGCTATTTTGACGGGGATTGCTTCTTATACGAAACAAAAAAAGTTCGACTTTATTAATCTGCCGATAGCGATTGTGGTTACCATCCTGGCATCAATAACGTTCAATAACACGGATGAAGTTTCACAGTTTTACGCGTTTGGCATCACGCCAATCTCGATTTGTGTTCAGTTTATATTCCTTGCGGGCTTATTTATTGGTCTAGGGATTAGGAAGAGAAAAAGTCAGCCAGCTGACCTCAAAGTAAACGGCTCGGGGATCGGGGTATGGCTGATGCTGGCCGGGGGAGCAGCGGTTATTGTTGCTGGTGCTACGGTTGGCAATCAGCATGGTTATTACGGTCTGATCAGTGCCATTTTATTCGTCTGCTTCCTGCTGGTATGTGTGTATTTCAGTATGAGGGAGTTTGTAAAATCAATGGGGAAAAGGACATAGACATGGATAACGGCACCCGAGAATCGGGTGCCGTTGGTTTGTGTAACGTATATTTAACCTCAGCGGCAGTATCGACTGACCGCAGGTTCATATCCCTTGTTAATTTGCAACAAGATTAATGTGAGATGATTATCTTGCGCATACTTTTGGATTGCTTTGTGTAACGGACAAAGCAGCTTGTAAGCATACTCTAAAACAACGAAAGCCCTGCCTCTCTTCCGTCCTTGCGGCTCCTAGACCGCGCCAGTGTGAATCAAAGTTCTTACTGTACGTAAGGATTTGGAATTAACAGAAAAGAAAAATCTTATTCGAGGAAATCTTGAATTTTTCTGTTTTGGAGGGATATACAGGGGTTAAATATAACACAACTTTTATAGTATATATCTATAAGGCAGAAAAAGCAAGGAAAATACAAAAATTGTTAGGTCCACTTTGCGGCCCAAAGCTTCATTTGCTTCAAGATATGATGGAGATCCTCACCTTTAGGTGTTAGGGTGTATTCTACTGTAACGGGAACAGTCGCAAATACGTGACGCTCAAGCACACCTTTTTCCTCAAGATGGCGAAGGGTACTAGTGAGCGCTCGTGGACTAACAGCCGGAATCAGACGCTGCAGTTCGCCAAATCTCCTTGTGCCGCAGAACAGTTCTCTGATTACAAGAAAAGCCCATTTTCCTCCGATAACGTCCAGCGTTTTCTCAATGTTGCATTCAATGGTGACAGGTTCCTTTGGTACGTAATTATCAGCATGCATGTTCATTCAAGCCCCTTCCTTACATAAGGATATATAACTACATTTAGTATAGTATATATATTAGAAATAATAAATTGAAAAAACATTCACTACTTTAAAAAAGATACGGACTGTCATACACTAAGCCTTGAAAGATACTAGGCGGGGAGATGAACAGACGATGAAATATAGAAGACTTGGGAACAGCGGCCTTAAAGTAAGTGAGATCGGACTAGGCAGCTGGCTCACATACGGAGATGCGACGGAGAAAGAGACGGCAGGACAATGTATCCGGCTTGCTTATGAGAGCGGTATCAATTTCTTTGATACGGCTAATGCCTACAATCGTGGAGAAGCTGAGAAGGTCATGGGGGATGCGCTAAAGGATTATCGTCGCAGCAGCTACGTGCTTGCTACCAAAGTATATTTCCCTATGGATGCAGGGCCCAATGACCGTGGACTATCCCGTAAGCACATTATCGAGCAATGTGATGCAAGTCTGAAGAGACTTGGTACTGATTACATCGATTTGTATCAATGCCATCGTTATGATCCGGAAACACCTGTCGAAGAAACGCTGCGCGCTTTAGATGATCTTGCTGCTTCTGGCAAAATTCTATATGCGGGTATTAGCGAATGGACAGGCGCTCAAATTACCGACGCTGTTGGAATTGGCAAACGGCTTGGCCTTCGTCCGCTTGTGTCTAACCAGCCTATTTACAACATGATTGAGCGTTATATCGAGAAGGAAGTATTGCCGGTAAGTGAGCGTGAAGGATTAGGTCAGGTTGTGTTCTCTCCACTTGCGCAGGGCGTATTGACGGGGAAATACAAACCGGGTCAAGCTGCTCCCTCGGATAGCCGTGCAGCCAATAAACAGACGAACTTTGTTATTAACAGCTATATGCGTGATGATGTCCTGACTTGTGTGCAGCAGCTGGAGCAGCTCGCAGCAGAAATCGGAGCGACGTTGTCGCAATTTGCGCTTGCTTGGGTGCTTCGCCAGCCCGGAGTGAGCTCGGCTATTATTGGTTCGAGTCGTCCTTCACAAATCGAGGAAAATTTGAAGGCAGTTGATCTCACTTTAACGTCTGATATTCTTGCGCGTGCAGATGCGATTTTGTCTGAGATTAACGGCTTTGCTCCACTTCGTTAAGAGTCAATCATATTATTTCATTCCTTCATTTAAATAAGGTATGATGGGTTCAATGAAGGGATGGAACGTATGGAACGTATGAAGCTGTATTTGCTTAGAGGTTATAACTTCTTTTATTTCTCGATGTTCGCGATGTTCTTGTCTTTCCTTCCGTTGTACTTCGCGGCGAAAGGCATTTCGGCATCAGAGATCGGAATGATATTAGGGACGGGCAGCATTATCGGCGTAATCTCCCAGCCGTTATGGGGAATGATCAGCGATAAATATAAAACGATAAAAGTTGTTCTGCTGATCCTGCTGACCGCATCCATTGGTCTAGGAATTTTGTTATTCTCGGTTTCGCTCCTGTCTGCGGCTTTTGTTTTGACTGCTGCTATGTACTTTTTCTTAATGCCTGCCGATCCTTTGACGGAGAGCATGAATTTTCGTCTCGCGGAAAAGAGTGGGGTAAGCTTCGGCTCAATCCGCATGTATGGAGCACTAGGCTATGCCGTTGCTTCCTATATAATTGGTTACGTTGGTGACCAGTACGGCATGGACAGCTTCGTGTATTTGTATGCTGCTTATGGAGTCATTACGTTGGTATTGTGTATTTCGTTACCCGAAACACCTGCAGGAGGGAAGCCAGTTGCTTGGCGTGATATGCTGCCCTTTTTCCGGGACAAGCGTACGGTACAGTTTCTACTGCTCGTCTTGTTAATTGCGATCCCGCATCGGATGAATGACAGCTATGTTGGCCTGTATGTTCAAAGCCTTGGCGGAGGAGTAGGGATGGTGGGGCTGGCCTGGTTTATTATGACGCTGGCTGAGGTGGTCTTCTTTGCTCTGATCCACCGGTTTATCAAACCGGGCAGAGAGCTCCAGGTCATCTCGGTTGCCGCAGGTGTTTACGTCATTAGGTTTGCGTTGTCGGCCTGGTGGGATGATCCGGTAGCTATAGTGTGGCTTCAACTGCTGCAAGGGTTATCATTCGTCTTGTTCTATGCCGCATCTATTCAATATCTATATACCTTAATCCCAGAGCAGTGGAAAGCAACCGGACAAACGATACTCGCCATGCTGCTGTTTGGCATATCAAGTATTATATCTTCTACAGTTGGCGGCTGGCTGTTTGATTGGATAGGGGGACCCGCACTTTATGTATGCATGTCAGTCTTATCCTTCATTGGGGTATGCTGCGGATTACTTATACAGAACAATCAAAAAAGGACCAGGGCGACCTAATGGCGACCTGATCCTTTTTCATTTTCACTATATTAATAGGAAGAGATTTTTTTCGTTTAAGCTTGAGCGGATTTAATTTGTCGGGATAATAGACTGCCCGCCACGGTGTTTGGCACGCATATTTTCGTAATCTTTAATTTGCTGCGGCATAATATTGCCTCCAGCAAATTGGTACTTCACCAAGGTGTTAAAGTCTTGCAGCCATGGAGTTAGAGAATGATTCATCCAAGCCTGCTTGGCGTATTCATTAAGTTCATTTACAAAATCCATATTTGCGGAGATATGGACTTCTTGAACAGCAGGTGCAAGCTCCCTTACTTTTACGGCTACGGTCTGTTTAAGCTCATCGGACAGCATACTGTGATCATTGACAGTAAATAAGGAGTTATACGGACTAACCAGCTGGCGATTATCCCAACGCTGGCTGCCTGTATCATGGTTGTATACGCCTTCACTTGAACCGCTTCGATTCTGCTCGTCAGTATGGCCTGTACTTTTGGTCCCAACTGCGGTCCAGTCAAGCGCAAGGCCAACATAAGCATTCTTGTCGGTCAGCATGACAATTGATGAGCCAACGCCGCCAAGCTTAGATACTTCATTAGAAAGTGTGTTGCTGTATTCGAAAAAGGTGTTGTCGTGCTGATACGGATTGTTTGCGGAAGAGGTGCCATACATCTTGCTGCCAAGCATTTTGGCATCACCGGCTTTACGGCTGCCATAATCATGGTCACTGCTTTGGATTTGCTTCTCATAGCCACACGCTGCAGTCATGCTAATTAGTAAACAAGAAATCAATAATCCGGCCACTCGTTTGTTCAAGACAAATCAGCCTCCATTCGGGCGGTTATAGGAATAGGTTCTGTAGGGAACGATGAAATATACGCTTCAACCTCCATACATAATTGACCATGGGTTTGGTGCACAATGTAGGGTAGGGAAACGGTGTAAGAAAATGCTTTGTCAAACCCGCGAAGCCATGAAAATACGGGGTTTTTGACAGCTTTGAGAACAATTTGTGAACTCTCTGTGGAACATTGACAAATAAGTACAGCAACTTTATATTTAATAAAGTGATTTAGTTCCAGTAGTTGTCATAACATCTGTGAAACACGCAGTTTGCCGCATTATTCCTTAAATGATAGCATCTGCGAAAACGTCAAAAGTGGGGTTGATTATTGATGAATCGGTGGCAGTTTTTTAGAAAGCTTACGCCGCTTCTGGCCTTGATGGTGCTCGTGCTGTCGGCATGCGGACGGAGTGACCTGTCCACGCTGAGGCCCCAAGGTCCTGTAGCGGAAGAGCAATTCGGACTGATGAAGCTGGCGATCTCGATCATGTTAATCGTGATTGTTGTCGTGTTTGCGATTTCTTTCTATGTAATTATTCGTTTCCGCAGACGTCCTGGCGACAAGACGATTCCGAAGCAAGTAGAAGGTAACCATAAGCTGGAGATTATTTGGACAGTTATTCCGATTATCCTCTTGATTATCCTTGGTGTACCAACTATTCAATCGGTATTTAACCTCTCAAAGGATCACACAAAAGATCCGGATGCGGTTAAGGTTGTCGTTACGGCTCACCAATATTGGTGGGAATTCGAGTATCCTGAACTCGGTATTAAGACTGCGCAGGAATTGGTTATTCCTAAAGGCAAGACAATTTCCATTGAAGCGAAATCAGCAGACGTTCTTCACTCGTTCTGGATTCCGTCTCTTGCCGGTAAAATCGATGCTAACCCAGGAGCAAACGTTAACATTATGTACTTCTCGGCTCCAAAAGAAGGCGTTTACTTAGGTAAATGTGCTGAGCTTTGCGGACCTTCGCATGGCCTTATGGACTTTAAAGTAAAATCGGTGGACGAGTCTTCGTTCGACCGTTGGACTGCAGCATTGCAGGCTCCGACTGCGCTTCCAAGCGACCCAGCTATTAAAGAAGCCTTTGTCAGCAAATGTTTGACTTGCCACGCTGTAGGCGATCAAGGCGGTCCTGCATTCCCTAACCTGACAGGTGTTGGTAGCCGTGAGACTGTCGGCGGTATCCTCGTTAACACTGATGATCCGAAATATTCCAATGAAGGTTCGACGTATGACAACCTGCATCGTTGGATAGAAGATCCGTCGGCTGTAAAACCTGGCACACTTATGCCTAAGGTTGACTTAACACAACAAGAGCTAGACGGAATTTCGAAATATTTATCGGAACTTAAACTCGACTACGAACAATAATCATCGGTGATTAAAGGAGGTACCTACCTTGGCTCATGGACATGCGGTTAAACGTTACTCCGGCCTGATGGACTGGCTGACAACGGTTGACCACAAAAAAATCGGTATTTTGTATTTAATCGCCGGAGGTTTTTTCTTCCTTGTCGGCGGTTTGGAAGCGCTACTTATTCGGATTCAACTATGGAAGCCGCTTAATGATTTCGTTAGTGCGGATACATATAACGAGCTGCTTACGATGCATGGTACAACAATGATCTTCCTAGCGGCGATGCCAGTCATCTTCGCTTTGATGAATGCGATCGTGCCGCTGCAGATTGGCGCACGTGACGTTGCGTACCCATTCGTAAACGCAATTGGTTTTTGGACATTCTTTTTTGGAGCAGTACTTCTGAATGTAAGCTGGTTTACTGGCGCAGCACCAGATGGTGGCTGGACAGCTTATGCTCCGCTCTCGGGCTCTACTTTCAACGGCGACCACGGTATGGACTATTACGTACTTGGTTTGCAGATCGCCGGTATTGGTACACTTGTTGGTGGTATTAACTTCTTGGTAACGATTATTAATATGCGTGCTCCAGGAATGACCTTCATGCGTATGCCGATGTTTACATGGTCGGTATTCATTACTTCGGCACTGATCTTGTTCGCATTCCCAGCTCTTACAGTTGGCCTTGCGGCTCTCATGTTCGACCGCGTATTTGATGCAAACTTCTTTGATCCTTCAGGCGGCGGTAACGCAGTCCTCTGGGAGCATATTTTCTGGATCTTCGGGCATCCTGAGGTTTATATCCTCATCCTGCCGGCCTTCGGTGTTATTTCCGAGGTTGTCAGCACATTCTCACGTAAACGGTTGTTCGGTTACAGCTCGATGGTATTCGCAACCATCCTGATCGGCTTCCTTGGCTTCATGGTATGGGCGCATCACATGTTCACAACAGGTCTTGGACCAGTTGCGAACGGCTTGTTCTCCATTGCAACAATGCTGATCGCTGTACCTACTGGTATCAAGATCTTTAACTGGCTGTTCACCCTTTGGGGCGGCTCGATTAAATTCACAGCAGCGAACCTGTTCGCTGTTGGCTTTATCCCAACATTCGTAATGGGTGGTGTAACCGGCGTTATGCTGGCTGCTGCTCCTGCGGACTTCCAGTACCATGATTCATACTTCGTAGTTGCGCATTTCCACTACGTTATCGTAGGCGGACTTGTACTTGGTCTATTCTCAGGCTTGCACTACTGGTGGCCTAAGATGTTTGGCCGCATGTTGAATGAAGGTCTTGCAAAGCTGACGTTCTGGACATTCTTTATCGGCTTCCACTTAACGTTCTTCATCCAGCATTTCCTTGGTCTGATGGGTATGCCTCGCCGGATCTGGACTTATCTGGACGGACTTGGCTTCAACGAAATGAACATGATTAGTACAGTTGGCGCAATGCTGATGGGTCTTGGTACAATTTTCTTCCTTCTGAACGTCGTTATTACTGCATTCAAACCTAAGAACGCAGCAAACGATCCTTGGGAAGATGGACGTACTTTGGAATGGACGATTCCTTCGCCAGCTCCAGAATACAACTTCAAGCAAACTCCGCTTGTTCGCGGTTATGATGCATACTGGAAAGAAAAAATGGACGGTCATACGGAAATGACGCCGGCTGAGCCGATTGGTTCAATCCATATGCCATCCCCATCTATTCTGCCTTTGTTCATGGCGATTGGCTTGTTTATTACAGGTCTTGGTCTTATGTACTCCCATGGCGAATGGGGTAAAATTGCTGGTATTGAAGCAGGATTTGTAGTAGGCGGTATTGGTTTGATCATTACATTCGCATGTATGATTATCCGCTCGCTGATCGACGATCATGGCTTCCATATCGAACCAGAAGAACTGCAAGATAAGGGGGTAAAAGCATGAGTGCACATTCCCATACTGAAGGCCAATTGCCTCATGAGCCTGAAAAAGCAACCCTCGAGGGTCGCAATAAGATTCTTGGTTTCTGGTTATTCCTTGGTGCGGAAACGGTATTGTTCGGAACGCTGTTCTCAGCGTTCCTGGCACTTCGCGATCAAGTGCTGGATGGACCAACATCGCAAGAGCTGTTCGAGCTTCCGCTCGTTGCGCTTGCAACAGGCTTGCTCTTAACATCCAGCTTGACGAGCGTATTCGCTACACAAGCACTGCACATGCAAAAGGTTAAAGCGATGATCGGCTGGCTGATCATTACCGTAATTCTTGGTCTTGGTTTCCTTGGTCTTGAGATTTATGAGTTCTCGAACTATGTACACGAAGGCCATGGCTTTACAACGAGTGCATTCAGTTCCTCGTTCTACACGCTGGTTGGCTTCCACGGCGCTCACGTAGCGTTTGGTATCGTGTGGATCTCGCTTATTATCGGGCAATTGTTGAAGAAAGGCCTAACGGTTACGACTGCTCCAAAAGCTTACGTGGCCGGCATTTACTGGCACTTTATCGACGTTGTCTGGGTATTTATCTTCACCGTCGTTTACCTGATGGGAAAGGTGGGCTAATCCATGGCAAGCAATCTCTCCAACACCACGGAGGAAGAACGTCCGGTACGCCATAAGGTCGAAGGACCTAAGAAACACATCATTTCCTTTATCTTCTCAATCCTGCTGACACTGATCGCTTTTGCGGCAGTTGCCGGCGGTGAGATTAACAAAGACTTCATCTACATCATTCTTATCGGCTGCGCAATCTTGCAAGTCTTTGTACAGATGGCGTTCTGGATGCATATGAAGGATCGCGGTCACACTTTCGCGATAATCGGTATTTTGTTCGGCGTATTCGTCGTATTCACTTGTGTTATCATGGCCGAGTATTGGGCTTGGTGGTAACATTAACGCATAATTGAAAAGAGGAGGGTTCCCAGTTTTCGGGTCCCTCCTCTTTTGCAGATATTTGAAAGGAGCTGTCATCAATGCTAGGCTTACAGTATTTCAGCTTTGAAGAGTTGTGGACCCCATGGTTTATGTTCTTCATGATCGCCGTTGTAATTCTCTACTTCTATCTGATCGGACCATGGCGAGAGAAGCATGCACCACAGGAAGATAAGGCAACGATGTGGCAAAAGATCATGTTCGTAGCTGCAGCAATCATGTTCTACCTTGTTCAAGGAGGACCTTTCAACTTGATGGGTCACATGATGTTTACGTTTCATATGATTGATATGTCTGTCTCTTATTTGATTGTGCCGCCTATGCTGCTTCTCTCGATTCCCAGCTACATCTGGCAGCGAATGTTTGCTGCTCAAAGCTGGAAGAAGCTCAGTTTTATGATGCATCCAATCGCTTCTATTCTGACTTTTAATATGCTGTTCTCGATGTACCATGTACCGCTTATCAATGACTATGTGATGACGCATTTTTGGCTTCACAGACTTGTTTATCTCATCTTATTAGTTGCTGCCATGCTAATGTGGGCTCAGATTGCGAACCCTGTTCCTGCATGGAATAGACTGACTGATCTGAAGAAGATGGCTTACGTATTTGCGAACGGTGTATTACTCACACCTGCATGTGCCTTTATTATTTTCGCCAGCACTCCGATGTATGCGGTGTATAGTGATCCCGATACTTGGGTGAAGGCGATGGGGTATTGCGTAACCGGTGATCCATCCGTGCTGCTTGACAAGTTTGCTGGTCCACAGTTCTTTAATCTTCTTACAACTCCACAAGAGGATCAACAGCTTGGCGGTATCGTTATGAAGCTGTTGCAAGAGTTCATGTACGGCGTTATTTTGGCCTATATCTTCTTCCATTGGTTCAAACGTGAGCATAAGGATGACGATGTAACAAATGTGACAAATGAAGCGCCAATTGAGTTACCCAACTTGAACAAAGGCACGGTATAATAGAGCATAGCAGATGTGATAATTCTTTAAGCGTATGCTTTCGATGTAAGAATCATCACGAATAGTCTAGTCCTAGACTTTCGTGTGATAATTCTTTAAGCGTATGCTTTCGATGTAAGAATCATCACGAATAGTCTAGTCCTAGACTTTCGTGTGATAATTCTTTTTAGGTGGGATAACCATTGGACAAGTACACACTTTTTCCTACGATCAGTACGAGCTTTATCGTCATAAGCGCGATTCTGGTCGCGATCGGCTGGAATCTGGCAATTAAACGGAAGCTCGATCAACATAAGAAGGTGATGATTGCAGCGGCTATTGCTGCGATTATATTCTTCATTATCTATTCATCTCGGACGATTATTGTCGGTAATACCGAATGGGGTGGACCGGATAATCTGAAGCCCTATTACTTAACCTTCCTGATCTTCCACATCGTCCTTGCTACGGTTGCGGCTGGGTTCGGTATAACAACACTTGTGCTAGGTTTTAACAGCAAGTTTGCGAAGCACAGGAAATGGGGAAGAGTCACTTCGGTGATTTGGTTCTTTACCGCAATAACTGGTGTTGCCGTGTACATCTTGCTTTATATGATGTATCCAGGCGGTCATACCAAACCGATGATTGATGCGATTTTTGGTTAAGAGAAAGCTAAAAAAAGAATGCCTGTCTCTCAATGTGAGAGATGGGCATTCTTTTTTAAAATCGTTAGATGTAGTTTTGGTAATTTCTGTTGACTCTTAACCTTTCTGTAAGTATACTGTGCTTATGGATATACACAGTATAATGACTGTGCTTCGGAAGGAGAGGGGCATTTGAATACTCGGCAAGGAGCCTGGCATATTGCGAAACATGAGCTAAGCAGAGATTGGATTGGAATCGTGTTTACCGTTTTATTTTGCTTATATCTCTCTTTGATCACTACTGCAGTATACAACGATGAGGATGGTGCGAAAGCACTGCCATGGATACTGGATACTGTCTTCATCGTAACGTTTCCAAGTCTCGGATTTGTTATGAATCGAACAACGATGAAGTTCTGGAAGGAAGACACCTTCACAGGTAAGCTGGCGGAGTGGAGGACACTGCCAATTCCACTCTCTCATCTGGTAATAGGCAGATTGATGCAGCTGGTTATTGTGCTGACTGTGGTGCTTACGGTATTTTTCACCATTCAATATGTACTCGTTGACCGTCTGCATGATCAAATTTCCATTGGTGCGTATCTCTTATTCGTTTTATTTTGGTACTTCTATGCGTTATCGATGGCAGTTACTTATGTATATTGGGAAATTGGACATACGGGAAAAGCATACGCGTTGTTCTGTTATATCAGTGTTGTGGTGTTTGCATTGATCTGTCTGGTGATTGGAATTGCAAAAGTTAACATTGTGCTAGGTCTTCTTAATGAGCTTGAAGAGGGGCATTGGTGGTATACGGCAGCAGCTTTCCTTGTTTGCATCATCACTTTGTTTACAGGATTTAAGATTATCAAAAGGCGGCTTAAGCATCGTCATTATATAAATAAGAAAATATCGATGAGCTCTTGATTGGAAGAGGGTGAAGCTGTGTGGCTGCCAATTCATATTAACGAACAAAGTGCGGAACCGCTCTATTACCAGATTGAAGTGCAACTAAGAGCACTGATCGTAAGCGGGCAGCTGGAAGAAGGAACTTTATTACCCTCTATACGGGAGCTTGCGCAGCTGCTCAAATGCAGTGTCATTACCGTACGGCGTGTCTATCAGGATCTTGAGAACGAAGGACTGCTTCGAACAAAACAAGGAACCGGAACTTATGTAGCCCGTATCGAACAAAATGCGATGGACCGCTTCCGGCTGGATTCTGTTATTGAAGGAATAGAGTCAGCTATTGATGCTGGTAAGCTTGTGCAATGTACGAAGGAAGAGCTGATGCAGCTATTCCAAGAGATACTTGAGCGAAAATATAGGGGGTAGAAGATGACGGACCATGCGATAAGTTTGACGGATGTGGAGCTCAGACGCCAGCATTTTCAACTGGGACCTATTCACCTTGAAGTACCGAGAGGTTATGTGACCGCCATTGTAGGACCAAATGGTTCGGGCAAAAGCTCGACGTTCCGGCTGATCCTCGATCTATTAAAACCTGATAATGGGGACATTATGCTGCTCGGTGAGAGCATCGCAAGTGAGGAGGATTGGCAAACGAAGGGGAAGGTTGGTTATTTGCCGGAGATGTTCTCCCAGCATGATGATAAAGTTAAAGCTTCCTTTAAAACAGATTTTGTGAAGAAGTGGTACCCGAACTGGGATGTGAATCGGTATCAGGAGCTGCTTAGGCTGTTTGAGGTAGATGACGGTATCAAGCTGGGCAGGATGTCTAAAGGAATGCGGCGCAAATACGAATTGGCCTTAGTATTGTCTCATCATCCTGAACTGCTGCTTCTTGATGAGCCGTCCTCTGGGCTTGATCCGCTGGCGTGGCGCACGATGATCGATGTGCTGCACCGCTATATGGAGCCAGGTGACCGTACGATCTTGATGGCTTCTCATATTATTGAAGAAGTTAAGCGGCTCGCCGATTATATCGTATTTATGATTCATGGGCGGGTGCTTGGTGTATACGAGAAGGATGAGTTGTTCGGCAGCTGGCATGCTTTCTATATGCAAGGTGATCGTAAAATTGCAGAAACGATGCCGGGACAATGTGGAATTGAGCAAGCGGGTGGCGGCATGCTGCGAGTAATTACGCGGCAGGCGCCAGAGGCAGAAGCGTGGTGCGAGAGGGAAGCCATTACAATCTCACATCGGCAGGCGCTGCAACTAGATGATATTTTAGCTGTATTGGTAGAGCAGGAACGGACGAGGCTCCGATCATAGTCTTGCTAAAGCTTTCGAAGTAAGAATCATCACAAACAGCTAGTCTTAGCTGTTTGTGTGATAATTCTTTTTAGGAGGAATAGAAAAGATGAAGCCATTAGTAGTAGACCAGGTGCATAAACAGTATGGAGATAAAAAAGCGGTCAATGGAATTAGTTTTCAGGTTGAAGAAGGAGAAATTTATGGATTGCTGGGAGCGAATGGTGCCGGCAAAACAACCACGATGCGGATGGTACTGGGACTGATTTATCCGGACGAAGGTAAGATTTTGTACAATGGAAAACCATATACGAAAGAGCAGCTCCGCATGCTTGGTTATTTGCCGGAAGAGCGCGGGTTATACCCACGGGTGAAGGTGAGCGACCAATTGATCTACCTTGCGCAGCTGCGCGGGATGTCGAAACATGATGCTGACGCTAATCTGAAGCAATGGCTTGATCGATTCGAAGTGCCGGAATATTACGGAAAAAGAATCGAGGAGCTGTCCAAAGGCAATCAGCAGAAGATCCAGTTTATCGCTTCTGTTATTCATCGTCCTCGAATCGTTATTTTGGATGAAGCCTTCAGCGGTCTTGATCCGGTGAATGTTGAATTGCTCAAGTCCACGGTTAAGGAGCTTCGGAATTCCGGAACATCGATGCTGTTCTCGACTCACCGTATGGAGCATGTGGAAGAGCTGTGCCGGAACATTACAATTCTTCATCACTCGAATCCAGTTCTGCAAGGCAGTATAAGAGAGATTAAGAAACGTTATCCTCGGGAAAAAGTCATCCTGCGAACGGAAGATGAAGTAACAGGCCTTGAAGGAATCAGCGGAGTTACAGGTGTAAAAAAGCATGAATACGGCTATGAAGTAGGCATTGTGGATGAAGCAGCTGCAGCGAATATTTTACGTCATACGCTTGAACAGACGATTGTTAATAAGTTCGAAATTATGGAGCCAACGTTAAACGAAATCTTTATTAAAGCGGTAGGTGGTGATTTGCATGAATAGTTTCTGGACAGTAGCTGGCTTTACAATGAAGAACAAGTTTAAAGGGAAGTCTTTTTTAATTACGACTTTAATCTTTGTTGTTATCTTATCCATTGGTGCTAACTTGCCTTATATTATTTCGTTGTTTGATAAAAGCAGCGGTAAAGCGACAAATATCGGTTATGCGATAGATGCTAGAGCAATAGAAGGAACGAAGATTGCGGAGCAGCTTAGAGAAACCTATGCAGGTCAGGAGAAACCGGCTATTAAGTTGATCGAATTCCCGGACGCAGGCTCGACCGAGCAAAATGAGAAAGTTTTGAGAGAAGCAGTCGCAGATAAGAGCATAAAAGGCTACCTCGTGTTCAGTTCAGTTAACGAGTCTGGTCTGCCTGACCTTACTTATAAATCCGAGAAAGAACTGAGTGATAAGACCAGACAGTCTCTTGAACAAGGCATTCAAGTCGTGAAGACAGAGATGGTGCTCAAAGACAGCGGGTTAACCGAAGAACAGAAGACAATGCTGCTCAGCCCGGTTGTTATTAATGCTCTGCAAATTACGGCAGATGGTGCAAGTACAGGCAAGACCGAAGCCCAGAAAGGGGTCGATATCGGTTTTGTAACCTTCTTGTTGATGTTATTGTTCTTCGGAATTATGATTTCGGGACAAATGATCGCCTCCGAAATTACAGCTGAGAAAAGTTCGCGTGTCATGGAGATCATCGTAACAAGTGTATCGCCGCTTAAGCAGATGTTTGGTAAAATATTCGGCATATTCGTCGTAGGGCTGACACAAATCCTGGCTTATGTTGTTGTCGTAATCATTAACATCAACTTGCCGCATAATAACTCGGCATTCCAACAATATGACATCGACTTGTCGAAAGTAGATCCGACTCTGCTCGTATATGGCTTGTTATTCTATGTATTGGGCTTCTTGGTCTACGCATGCTTATTCGCTGCAGTAGGCTCGATCGTCAGCCGCACCGAGGATTTGGGGCAGGCGGTTATGCCGATCACATTGCTGTCGCTTGCCGGCTTTTATATCACGACGTTCAGTATTTCAACTCCGGATACGATGCTAGTAAAGGTAACCTCGTTTATCCCGTTCTTCTCGCCATTCGTTATGCTGCTGCGAGTGGGACTCACAAGCCCGCCAATCTGGCAGGTGCTCGTATCGATTGCAATCCTGGTTGTAAGTATATACGCAGCAGGCTGGCTGTCGGCGAAGATCTACCGGACCGGCGTACTTCTGTACGGTAAACGGCCGAGCTGGAAAGAATTGAGAAAAGCGATGCGGGCTTATAAAGTTTAAAAGCAAAAACGGTTGAAACTACTAAGAGATGAGTAATATCTACGATTGAGACCGATTATATTACCCTTTGAGACATTTATACAAACAAATGAGACAGAAAATATATTTCCCAGTTGGATCAGTCTTTGGTCCTGCTGGGTTTTTATTTTACTTACAACGTATATAACGTTAGATTCGTGATCAAACCATTCTTGGCATTTCATTACCTAGATGAAGACGAAGAAATAATGTTGTTTGACACCATAAATACGAAGGCTAAGGGAATTGGGATCTCTTTAAGTAAATACCTTCACCGAATGTTTATTTTCTATAGATCCGGCTCATGTATTCCGATGGCGAGCAACCCATGATCTTACGAAACACTCTACTGAAATAAAATGGGTTTTTAAATCCAAGCAAATCACTGATTTCCGAAACATTGCGCTCGGAATCTTTCATAAGTCCGATTGCTTTGTTCATGAATAGTCGGGCGTTGTACCCGTGAATTGTAGATCCTGTTTTCAGTTTGAAGATTTCGCACAGATAGCTGTAATTCATATCGAGACTAGCCGCAAGTTCCTTGGAGTTGATCTCATAATTATTCTTGTTCCCCAGATAATCGATAATTCGCAGAACCGTACGGTCGGATTTGGTTGGCGGGTGTTCTTTCATAGATTCTTGATATAGCTTTAAATACAGCTCCATGGTTTGCAAGCTCAGGGAAAGTGCCCGAAAGGGATCGGAGGAATGAAATAATTGAATAAGAGCATCCAGTTTATTTTCCAATATTTTAGTTTGAGATAGCGCTCCATGTTTGGGCAGCGCAATGAACTTTCGATAATCTTCTTGCACATCCATGACGGTAGGGGAGGCAAACAGCTTATTACTATTCAAATCATGCAACGTATCCCAATCCCAATTTAAATGACCGAAAAAATGAATCCAATACCAGGATGTGCCTGCAGGCGTTTTTGGCTCCCCCCAGTGAGACATTCCACTTTTTAAAAAGAGGAACTGCCCTTTTTTAATGATATACTCCAACCCTTCTTCCCATACTTCCATCTGGCCCTCGGCGACAAAGAGAAAAACATCAAAGTCGAGCATTCGACTCGGGTGTGTGTACAGGTTATTTGTCGTGTGAAATCCAAATTCTTTGATTTTAAGTATCTGATCAAAGCGTAAAATAACTTCGTGCACATGAAAAATCCCCTTCATTTTGATGCGGTATCGCTAATTGTAAGATGCCCCTCGTACTTTGTCTATAACTTTGTTAAACCCAAATATAATATATGTAATCCAAATGGAGGGAATTCAAAGCGTGGACTTTCCCCTTTAAAATAGGGGGGTGCAAGAAGTATAGACAATCGCGAAAAAGAGGGGGAATCAATGATGTTCGTCAATTTTAAACTTGATGAAGTCAAGCTTACTGACCAAACATTTGCTTATCGAAGAGCACTCGTAAAAACGTATATATCTGAATTTAACGTGGATCGCCTTATGCATAATTTTAAGATCAATGCGGCTATCCCGTCGAATGCTGAACCCTTAGGTGGCTGGGAAGACGGCGAGTGCGGTCTGAGAGGTCATTTTGTGGGACATTTCCTCTCAGCTTGTGCAAAATTAGCTTTTGCCGATCAGGACGGACTGTTAAAAAGCAAGGCATCCGCGATAGTTGACATGATGGAATTATGCGCCAAACCAAGCGGATATCTGAGCGCGTTCGAAGAAGAAAAGCTGGATATCTTAGAGTTTGAGGAAAATAGAAATGTATGGGCGCCTTATTATACCCTACACAAAATAATGCAGGGTTTAGTCGACTGTTATTACTATTTGGGTAACACCAAGTCATTGCATCTTGCTGTTAACTTAGCCCTTTATGTTTATCAGCGATTCGAGAAGCTCTCTTATTGGAAAATCGATGGAATTCTCCGCTGTACAAAATTGAATCCGGTGAATGAATTCGGGGGGATAGGAGATACGATCTATACTTTATATGATTTGACAGGGGATGATCGGCTGTTCGAGCTGGCTAACAAGTTCGACAGGATGTACTTTGTTGATAGGCTTGAAGCCGGACACGACATCCTTGAAGATCTTCACGCCAATACGCATCTTCCCATGGTCATTGCAGCTATGCATCGGTTTTCGATCAGTGGTGAAACGAAATACAAAGAAATGGCCATAAATTTTTATCAATTTTTGCAAGGAAGGACCTTCGCCAACGGTAATAGCAGCTCCAAGGCTACTGCTTATATTCAAGGTAGTGTCTCTGAGAAATCAGAGCATTGGGGAGGCTTCGGTAAGCTTGGGGATGCTTTAACTGGCGGCGAAAGCGAAAGTTGCTGTGCTCATAATACGGAGAAAATTTTGGAGCGATTGCTTGAATGGTCCGGGGCGGTTGAATATCTGGATCATCTGGAGACGCTGAAATATAATTCCGTCTTGAACAGTGCAAGTGCGAAAACGGGCCTCTCACAGTACCATCAGCCTCTTGGCAATTGTGCGATTAAGAAATTTAGTGAGCCATATGATTCTTTCTGGTGTTGTACCGCGTCCGGAATTGATGCGATGAGCGAACTTCAAAAAAACATCTGGTTTAAAAACGAAGGCACGATCTTGCTTAATGCTTTTATTTCTTCTACGGTTATTTGGAGAGAGCAGAAAGCGGTTATCTCACAAACTAGCGAATTTCCTAACAATCTAACTTCTAGGCTCGTCATCGAAGTTACGGAACCTACGTCATTTAAACTGTTGCTGAAAAGACAAGCCATTAAAGGGATTAAAATCAATGGCACGCCTATCGATGTAATGGAGGACAACGGTTATATCATCGTAGAGCATACCTATAATAATCGCGATTTCATCGATATTGATATCCATGCAGCCCTGAAACTGGTTCCACTTCAGGGCTCCGAAGATATTTCGGCAGTAATGTACGGCAATATTCTACTTGCTCAGGTTGGCCATCAACGACTACAAGAGGATATCACCGACTCTAACCTCCTCGAGAAATTCATTGAGCTTCCAACGGTGGATTTGGCTTTTTCCGTAGAAGGGCATCGGGAGATGAAATTCATTCCGCTGTATCGAGTAGAGGAAGAAGAATACACGGTTTATAGGGATTGGACGGGGCAAGCAATGCAGCATGGTCGTTTTTCTAATGCGATAGACGGCAGTTCGGCTTACAAGAAAGAATAAAACGTAAAAACGTTAAAAAATCGATGCTGTGCCTTCTCCAAGAGATAAAATGTTCGCTTTAGTCAGCCGTTTTGGGAATTTGAGCAGAACGCGATAGGCGATACCGGCTTGCCGGCATTCCATAGTTTATTTTGAAAGCCGAGCAAAATTGCTCTAGAGACGAATATCCGACCGTTTCTGCGATATGGCTGATTGTCATGGTCGTCGTGGTAAGAAAATGGGCAGCTGCGCTTAACCTGGCCATGTTACGCTTTTGGGTAAACGTCATGCCGTAAAATTGTTTGATCGTTCTTTCCGTTTGTCTAACGCTTAAGCCCAATGTGCTCGCAAGCGCTTGTACGGTAATGAAGCGATATTGAGACAGAAAGCCGTGTTCGATGGTGGCCAGTCGATTGTCGTCCGGCGTTTGCAGCGGTGTCGGCGAGACGGAGACGGCCGTCTGGTCCCCCATATAATTCCGTATGAGCTTGATGACAATCTGTTCGAGAATGGTGCCCACATACCGGTGATATCCGATGGACTTGGAAGTCGTTTCGAATGAAAGCTGTTCGAACAGCGCCATCAAGTTTTGCGAATCTTGGCCGAACCAGAATGGAGTTTGCGCGAATGTTTCGGTCATGATATCAAGTTCCCGATCCCGAGTAGGCTCGTGATCCAGCAGCTCGAAGCAAATACAGTATTCCGACATAGGATCCGATAGATTCGTGATCTGCTCATGGACGACATCAGGGCCTGTCATAAACAAGGTGCCGGGGATGATCGGATAACTGTGGCCGTTTGCAATCAACGTTCCTTGCCCGAGAGGAATAAAATGCATTTCATAGCTTCGTTTGCTATGGAGGTGTTCCGGAAAAGAACGATAAAAAATGCCCAACTTGATATAGAGCACATTCAGTGCAAGCCCGCCGACTGTGATCTTCAGATTCGTATTTTCCAAGTGGATCGGCGGTAAATTCATGTTCCATTCGCTCCTCAGATCAATTATGTTCCCATTATAACAGATCTGTGAATTTGCGACATTTAGAGCGAGGATCTGTCGTTCTAGTGAATGCCGCTTTATATGAGGCGGTCGTTATAATAAAGGTCAAACGAGGTGAAGGAGAGTAATAGCATGAAGAAAGATTCGAACTCTGTACGCCTGTACGACAAAGGAAATTACGCCGGCGCCTATACCGAGATTCCAGCTTCCAATCCCGGTCGGGCGTGGCGAGACGGGATGGTTAGCGGAAACGGCGAGAACGGGTACGTCACGTCGGGATCGCCGTATGAGGATACCTTTATTTTTCAATATATGTGGTTCAACTATCCGTCCGGCGATCCGAGAGCGATTCCGGAAGAACTGACGGGACAGCTAGCCGAGGCCAGGAGGAATGTTTTTCATCTTAACGATCAATGGAAGATTACTTTTCCGGACGGGTCAACCAGGAAAAGAACCTTTTTGTACAGCTATCATCCGGGACACCAGCTCAGATTAAACGCCAAGAACAAGGGAACCGTGTCCGGCTATGAAAGATGGACGAACTATGAGACGGCGGAGACCGGCGTCCGTTATTCCGATGAATGCGGCGAGTGGATCCGAACCTCCTTTACGTCCAGGGAAGACAACGTATCGATTACGAAGATCGCGCAATCTTCCGCCGGTGCCAAAATCAACATGATCATTTCCATCGATGACATTTCGGGCATGTACAAAGCGCGGGACGGGGTGTCCGAGCTGACGGCGCTCCAATACAAGAAGCTGGTTGACCCGAATGCGAACTATATCGCGCAGGTTGCCCATTATCCGTCCTACCCGGGCAGCGAGTTGATCGATGGAGGATACGCGGGCCTGACCCGGGTTGTGGTCGTTAACGGAACTCAGAAGAGAGTGCTGCTCGCGGACACGAATGAACCGATGAATGTCGGAGAGGAACGGAATCCGGCGATTCAAGTGATCGATGCCGAAGCCGTCTATTTAATCACGCAATCGAACCGAACATTTGATATGGGCAAAATCGATGATTTTGAAAGCTTGACGCGATACCCGATCGTTGACGGTCTGCTTAAGAATACGAATGCCGTCGCTGAAAAATATAAGGACGTTTCCGGCAAATTTGATTACAATGCGGCCCTTGCGCCTCATGCGCTAAAGCATGCCGCGGAATTTAACGCCGTACGTTTTTCTTTGGCAGGCGACGATGACGGCAAGCTCGCAGACAATGTAACGCTGATCAACGCGCAGAAGGCATCCAAATCGAGGATCAATCATGCTTTTATGGAACAGGTGTACAACCAGGGGCGATATGCCTTGATTTGCTGCAGCGGCTCAAGCGCGCCGCGATTGTATGGCATGTGGACCGGAGAGTGGAATCCGGGCTGGCGCGCTATTTATACCCTCGACGCCAACGTGAATTTGCAGGTCTCTCCCATGATTACAGGCCATATGACGCATGCCCAGCTTGGATATATCACTTTCTTTTTGCGAAATACGCCCGATTTTGAATACAATGCGCGAATGGCCTACGGGATGCATGATGCGCTTCAGGTGTCGGTCAACTCGGACATCGACCGTGGGATGCACGTGGAATACGACAATGACTACCCGTTTCAATATTGGAATGCGGGAGCAAGCTGGTGTCTGCTTCCCATCTTCGAATATTGGCAGTGCTATGGAAATCAACAGATCCCGATCAACGATTACATGAGAATCCATGAACTGAAGCCTATTCTCAGCGTAAAAGACGGGGGGCTGACGGATGGAGAATTCGAAAAGCTGCTCGAAAATGGATATCTGGATTTGGAAAAAGATATTTTGCTTCCGCTGTTGACCAAGCAGGCTAATTTCTGGGAGCAGTTATGTACGCCGGAGTACTATACCGATGTAAACGGCAAAGCGTGCTATGAGCAAGGCAAATCGGTGCTAAATCCAGGCGAGAAATATTTGCTCATCCCTACCTATTCGCCGGAGAATAACCCGATTGGTTACAACAGCACGCTTACGGCCAATGCCACCATGGATATTTCGGCAGCGAGGGACGGACTGCATATGGTCATAACCGTGGAACGAGCGGTCATGCGCGAAGGATACGAAGCAGCGGTCGAACGATGGGAGTCTTTGCTGGGACTGCTGCCGGACTACAAGGTGGACAAGGACGGCGCTTTGCGCGAATGGGCGATGAATGAATATACCGAGAACAACAACCACCGCCATTTGAGCCATCTCTACCCGGCATGGCCAGCATACGAGACGCAGAACGATGCGGAGCTCACGAAAGCCGCCATTACCGCGGTGGAGAACAGAAACAAATACAATACGTCGGATGCCACGGCGGGGCACGGCTGGATGCACAAGGCGCTGGTCTCTGCGAGATTAAAGGACGGCAACGAAGTATCCGCTGCCCTTCTGCCGATGATGACGGATTCCGGTTATTACGCATCGCTGATGACGGACCATGATACAAACAGAAGATGCGATACTTATTGCACAGATACCTTATTCGGTACTATGGGAGCCGTTAATGAAGCGCTGCTATTCTCCAACACCGGTGAAATTGAGGTTCTTCCGGCACTGCCCTCCGAATGGCATTCGGGTTCCATTTATGGATTGATGGCAAGAACCCGGGTGGAGGTCCGCGCTTTAACATGGGATCTCTTATCCCAAACGGTGAGCGTTACCTTGAATTCCATTGTTAATTCCAATGAAATCAAATTAAAATTGGGCATCCCTTGGACAAAAGCCACAGTCAACGGAAGAGAAGCAGCGGCTCTTGAAGGGGGATCTGGCAAACATCTTCACCTATCGCTGAATTCCGGTATAGACGTTACCGTCGAATTTACATTATCCGATTAACGGGATAGACCGAGCTTGTTAGAGGAGGAGGCTAATGAGTAAGATTTGGCTTCGAAAGATGATCTGGTCATACATCCCGCTCTTTCTGATCGTTTTTTCCTTTTTGCTTTTCGTTTTTCTTCGGGTAATCGTGGACCAGAACCGAAAGAATGCGAAAGAGTCCAGCGAGGTATTCACAGCCCAACTGCTGCAGTCGGTCAATGTTTCCTTGAAAACGGTGGATCATATGGTGATCCGCGAGCTTCTGAACAGCAAAGTGCTGGCCAGTTATTTCGAAGACAGCGGAACCGGCAGCGTTTATTTAAACTATGAGGTTCTGGAGCGTCTCAACGAATTGAAGCGGGAAGTGCCGTTGATCGATTCCTTCTATTTGTACCGATACAGCGACGGAACCATTCTTTCGGGAAATATGCGGAAAAATATCGATATATTCGAAGACCGGGCGTTCGCTCGGTCCGTTTCCGGTTTCCATAACGGACCTCTTTGGACCGATGTACGGGAGTATCGCGAACTCTCTTTCCAGAACACAAAGCGTGTCGTCAGCCTCGTTCATGAGGTTCCAGTTAGCTCCGGTTCGAAAGGGATTATCGTGGTGAATATCGATACTTCTTCTATCCGGACAACCGTATCCTCTCTTTACGACGAATCTAACACTTACGTGAATATTTTTGGCCGGAACCGGCAACCGATTTATATCGGTAATTTGGAACCGGACCGCAAAGTAATGGCCAGCTTAACGTCCGATTACACCGGCTGGACTGTAGAAAGCGGGATGAACAGCGGACTACTGGCCCGGTCAACATCTGCATTCTCCAGCGTTTGGATTGCAGTCGGTGTACTTGTGTTTGTCGGCGGCCTTATACTCACCATCTATATTACACGAGCGAACTATAAGCCTCTTGAAGAGCTGGTGGTGAAGCTGAACCATTCGCTGTTCGACGGAAACGGCTCAGCAGGCAGCGTATCACTCGATGAGTTTGCCTTTATTGAATCCGCTATCAATAATTTTGCTGCACAGTCGAAGCTTGTCGAGAGGGAATTCAGCGAGACGGCCATCCTGAAACGCAAACATGCATTCAGCATTCTGATCCACGGCCATTACGAGAATGGAGAACTGTCGGAGACTCCTTTCGAGGACTTGCAATTGCCGACATTCCATACGTTGAAGGCGATCGTGATCGAGGTCGACAATGCGGAGCAGGCATTCTTTACATACAGCGGCCGGGACCGCTCGCTATTCAAATTCGTCGTCAGCAGTGTTGTTAACGAAATGATTCAGCAGCCGGATACATCCGTCTGGCTGGAATGGACATCTCCTACCCATTTATCCGCTTTTATTTTCCAGAATGAACAGAAGGACCTCACTTCCGTCTATGAATCGATAGTCGACTGGATTGCCAAAAATCTCAAGTTCACCGTTACCATTGGAGTCGGTCGTGCGGCATCCCGTATTGAAGATATTCGTTCTTCCTATGAAGAAGCTTGCTCGATCCTGCATTTCAAGGCCGTGCTTGGTACGAACCGGATCATCCGCTACTCGGACGCCGAGCACCAGCAGCGGAAGAATGAGCATGAGCATCTTCGCGTGATTCACGAGATCTCGTCCGCCTTTCGCCTTGGGGAGGAGCAGTGGAAGACTCTATATTGGAAGCTCTTCAACAATATTCGCGCGGATAAACCTAGGAAAGCCGAGATCGTCAAACTATTAGATTATTTGTTTGCCTACTTGGGCCTTCATCACTCGAACGGGTCCAAGGAGGAAAACCAGATTGTCAGGCAGGCCCTCGAAGACGTTCGCGTCAAGATGGAGACATTCGATACGCTGAACGAACTGAGCCAGACGCTGTTCGCGGTGCTGGACGAATGCAGCAGACAGCTGCAGGAATTGCGCTCGCCGCGAGCCTACTATACCTTATTGCAGGACATCAAGGAGTGCATAGAGAACGAGTACGCAAACCCGAATTTGTCGCTCGATTTCCTGAGTGATCGATTTTCTGTCAATTCCAAATACCTAAGCAGATTATACAAAGAAACATTCGGCGAAAATTTCCTGGACTTCCTGGCTTCCATAAGGATTGGGAAAGCGAAGGAGCTGCTTATCCACAGCGAGGTTCCGATCCAGGAGGTGGGCGAGAAAGTGGGATACCCCAATTCAGCGACCTTCCGCCGCGTGTTCCGAAAGATGGAGGGACTGCCGCCGCAGGATTATCGCAGTCGAATGCAAGAATAGGAGCTCGATTGCCGGAGGTGGACATAGTGATCAGAAGTCGAACGATTGTATTATCATCCTTGGCGATTACCGCTGCGATCGCGCTGATAAGCTTTATGTTATGGATCATCTATGAGAGAGGCCTTCCGGCCGGCGGATCCCTGAATCGCGGCACGGAGACGGTCATCCGTAAGCCAGGCGAATTCCCTATCGCCGACAAGCGCGTGAAGCTTGAGGTACTGGTGGGCTCCGACCTTACGAAAGAGGAATTGAATAATAATTGGTTCACGAAATATGTGGAACAAAAGCTCGGCATAGATCTCCAGTTCGTCATTGCCAAAGAGAGCGAACTGGACAATGCGGAAGACATGTTGTTTGCAAGCGGGGACTACCCAGCGGTCATTCTCGACGGCAGTCTTACACCCGATGAACAGGTGCGATATGGACAAAGGGGGATCCTTCGTCCGCTGAACGGGTTAATTGAACAATATGGCGATCGTCTGAAGGAGATTTTCCGCCAAAATCCGGATTTAAAGAAGTCGATTACGACTCCCGACGGAAATATTTACGCGCTTCCGTCAGTAAATGAATGCTTCCATTGCTGGTATGCGCAAAAGCTGTGGATCAATACGTCGTGGCTGAATAAGCTGAACCTGGAAATGCCAAGGACGACGGAGGAGCTCTACCAGGTGCTTCGCGCCTTCAAGTTGAAGGATCCGAATGGAAACGGGCTCCAGGACGAGATTCCGCTCAGCGGAGCCATGAACAGCTGGCATACGGAAATCACGGGATTTTTGATGAGCGCCTTTATTTATAACACAGACACCAATTACTTCTTTGTGCGTGACGGCACTGTCGGAATGGCTGCCATCCAGCCGGAATGGCGGGAAGGGCTTGCCTATATCCACAAGCTGTTCCGCGAGGGATTGATCGACCCGGAAGTGTTCACCCAATCCCTTGACGGGCTAGTGGAGACGGCATCTCGCAAAGATAATGTGCTAGGCGCGGTCACGACGGGATATGCCCGGATGGTATTCGATAGCAACACCCGCAACCGGAGCGGCAATTATGAGGCTGTCCCGCCCTTGATCGGTCCTTCCGGTTATCAGACTGCCGGATACTTCAGCTCATTCGACCGCGCGGCCTTTGCCGTCACCGATAAAGCAACGGCTGCCGATGCGGCTGCCGCTCTACGCTTGGCCGACTTCCTCATGACGGAAGAGGCGACTATCCGCAACGAGTGGGGGCCAGAGAACAAGTGGTGGCGGAAAGGACGGCCGGGGGAATACGACGAGCACGGAAGGCCCGCAAAATATTGGCTCGATCCCGAATTTCCCAGTTCGTCCGCACAGAACGACGTCTGGGCTCAGATGGGCCTGCTCTATCGGGATCGGGACCTGCGGGAGTCGTGGGCCGTGACGGAGAGTCCAGGTTCGTTCGTAGACTATGAGCATCGGCTTTATGAGGAGACGCTGCGGAATTATGCGGACAAGGAACCGAATGAGGTCTATCCGGACTATATCTTTATGAATACCTCCGCCGCCGAGGAAGCTGCCCGACTGAAGGTTCCAATCGATGAATATATTCAAACAAACCTGGTTCAGTTCATTACGGGCGTGAAGGATACGGTTGCCGATTGGGAAGATTATGTGGTCGGACTGAAGCAGTTGAAACTCGACCGGTACATGGAGATCCATCAGAACGCTTACGATGCCTTTAAACAAAAATAAGTACAAGCCTTGGTTCAGAAAATCCTTCTGGATCAAGGCTTTTTTTTGTTTTGAAGAATATTGACCGGTATGCGAAAGATGAGCGGCTCCTTAAATGTACAGGCGTGTAAGCGTTTTAAGAAATTTGCTCGGCAGTAGATTTCTGTCCGTTGACGGTCTCGGCCTGAGTTCGCTATCGTTAGGCCAGTCAGCTGAATCTACCGCAAGGAAAGGGCGTGGTCGGGTAAATGGAAACAACTCGTGTTATGGATGCGCGCGGCAAGTACAAGAGAAGCGGATTGCCGTCCGCCAGGCGGATGTGGAAAGGGATCAAGCGGCATTGGCAGCTGTACCTGCTCATTATTGCTCCAATGGCTTATATTGTGATCTTTAAGTACATTCCCATGTACGGCGCGCAAATTGCGTTTCGGGATTACAGCGTCATTAAGGGATTTACGGGAAGTGAATTTGTAGGACTCAAGCACTTTCAATCATTCTTTCAATCGCCGAACTTCTGGCTGCTGATCAAGAACACGCTCGGCATTAGCTTGTATTCATTGGCCGTCGGCTTTCCTGCTCCGATTATTCTGGCGCTGGCCCTTAATGAGATCAAGTTCGTGAAGTTCAAGAAGACCGTTCAGATGGTAACCTTCGCTCCCTTTTTCATCTCGACCGTCGTTATGGTCTCCATGATCATTATTTTCCTCTCTCCGCGGCTCGGCTTCGTGGATTACATTGTTCGCGGGCTTGGTTTCGATTCCATCAACTTCATGGGCTCGCCGGGTTATTTCAAGAGTATTTATGTCTTCTCCAATGTCTGGCAGGGAATCGGATACGGTGCCGTCATTTACCTGGCCGCGCTAGCCGGCATCAATCCGGAGCTGTACGAAGCGGCAAAGGTAGACGGCGCTTCACGATTGCAGAAGATACGGCACGTCGATTTGCCGGGCATAGCTCCGGCGGCAATCATCCTGCTGATTCTAAGCGTCGGCCAGATTATGAACGTCGGCTTCGAGAAGATTTACCTGATGCAGAATCCGCTTAACGTCAGCACTTCGGAAGTCATATCCACTTATGTGTATAAGATGGGTCTGCTTGGAGCGAACTTCAGCTTCTCGTCTGCCATCGACCTATTCAACTCCGTCATCAACCTGACTCTACTCATTACCGTCAATTCGATTGCCAAACGCATTTCCGAAAGTAGTCTGTGGTAAAGGAGGAACAATATTCATGAACCGTGTAAACGCAATACGCGAATCGGTCCGCGACAGGATATTCCTTGGGCTTATCTACTTCTTTCTCTTCTGCGTGCTTGCCGTGGTTATTTATCCGCTCATTTTCATCCTCAGCTCCTCATTCAGTTCGCCGCAGGCTGTCGTCAGCGGACGGGTCTGGCTGTGGCCTGTTGACTTAAGTCTGATGGGTTATAAGGTAATCTTCTCTAATCCGGCCATTCTGACCGGCTATATCAATTCATTCATCTATACCGTGCTTGGCGTAATGATAAACATTGTTATGACTGTGGCAATCGCCTATCCGCTGTCTAAGTCAACGTTCGTGGGGCGTAATTTGATCATGATGATTCTCGTCTTTACCATCCTGTTCAGCGGTGGACTGATTCCGACGTATCTCACAGTCAAGGCGGTAGGTATTCTGGATACAAGGTGGGCTATGGTTTTGCCCGGAGCGCTAGCTGTCTTTCAGGTCATCGTTGCGCGAACGTTTTTCCAGTCTACCATTCCGAAGGAACTAGGCGAAGCGGCGGAGCTTGACGGGTGCTCGGATATCGGGTTTCTGTGGCGAGTCGTTCTACCGCTCTCGAAGGCCATCCTGGCCGTACTGATATTGTTCTATGCGGTAGGCAACTGGAATGCTTATTTCGACGCGCTGATCTATTTAAAATCACCCGAACTTTATCCGCTTCAGATCATTCTGCGCAACATCCTTATTCTCAATAGCATTGATGCATCTTCTCTCGTGGACGCCAATCAGATGGCTGCGAGACAGGGGTTGCGCGATCTTTTGAAATTTTCGCTTATCGTCGTTGCGACGGTCCCTATTCTTTGTATCTATCCGTTCGTTCAGAAGTTTTTCGTCCAAGGGATCATGATCGGCTCTATCAAAGGGTAGCCGGTAGTAATCGCGAGGAAGGGTGGTGAGGCCGAAAGCGGGCAGGAAAAACGAAACGAAAGATAGCAGAATGACGATTCAAATGGAGTAAAGGAATAAAAAGGAGGAGTCATCTTGGAAAAGAGACGAAAAATCGGAATAGCCGTCAGTCTCGCGTTGATAATCGCCCTGCTCCTGAGTGCATGCAGCGGCGGCAACAACAATACCGGAAATAGCGGAAGCGGCGGAGCCGCCAACGCCGAAGGCGAGCAGGCGCCGGATAGCAAAGGTCCGGTTACGCTGGATGTATTCCTGTCATTATCTCCACGCATTGAGGATATAAAAACAAATGCCGTTACCAAGTATATCGAGAATAAGCTGAATATCAAATTCAAATTCGATGCGGCGCCGAGTGCGAGCGCAGGGGATAAGAAGAAATTGATTATGGCAAGCGGCGATTACCCTTCCGTGTTCCTTTCCGGCGATTTCACGCAGTCCGAACAGATCGATTACGGCCAGCAGGGCGTGCTGCTTCCGCTGAACGATCTGATCGACCAATACGGCAGTGAGATCAAAAAAGCGTTCGATGACGATCCCGATCTCAAAACGGCCATTACGGCGCCGGACGGCAACATTTATGCGCTCCCGCATGTGAATGATTGCTTCCATTGTTGGTACTCCCAGAAAGCATGGATCAACAAGGCGTGGTTAGACAAGCTTGGATTGCCTATGCCAAAAACGACGGACGACTTCTATAACGTTCTCAAGGCGTTCAAGACGGGGGACCCGAACGGCAACGGCAAAGCCGACGAGATTCCCTATTCCGGCGCCATTGGAACATGGCATGGCGTTCCTTCAAACTTCCTCATGAACGCGTTTATTTATGATAATGATGAGGACTTCTTCAATATGAAGGACGGAAAGGTTGATCTTTCCGCCGATAAGCCGGAATGGAGACAAGGCCTCGAATATGTGAACAAGCTGTACAGCGAGGGACTCATCGACAAGGAATCGTTCACGCAAAACGGTGACGCGCTTTCGCAGGTAGCCAACCAGGATGGCGATAACGTGCTAGGCGTCATCGCCGGCGGCATTCCAAGTCTGTACTTCAGCCTTGCGGCCGACCAAACACGCCACAAAGATTATGTATCCATTCCGCCTCTGACGGGTCCGAACGGCATTGCGTATACGGCTTACTACAAATCGTATGGCAACGGGCAATTCGCCATTACGAACAAGGCGTCGAAAGAACAACAGATTGCGGCGATCAAGATGGCGGATTACATGTGGTCTGAGGATCATGCGATCACGAACGAATACGGATTGGAAGGGAAGTACTGGGAGAAGGCGCCTTCAGGAACCGTTGATGTCCGAGGCAGGCCGGCTAAGTATAATCTTAAGCCTGAGTACTTCGATATGGTTTCTTCTACTACGAATAATGACACGTGGGATCAAATGGGCATCACACGCCGGACGCGCGATATCCGCGAATCCTGGGTTGCTCCGAAGGATCCGATGACGCAGGAAGGGTATGAGTACAGACTGTTCCTCGAGACGCAGAACAACTACGAGAACAAGCAGCCGAAAGAGACCTTCCCGCTCGGTATCTTCATGGAAACGGCGGACGCCAAGGAAGTTAACCAATTGAAGCCGCAAATCAATGACTATATCCGCTCGAATATGGCGCAGTTCATATCCGGATCGAAAAAGCTTACGGACAATGAGTGGAACGCGTACGTGAAGGGCTTCGATGGCTTAAAACTGAAACGCTATCTGGAAATTTATCAGAACGCGTACGACAAAATGGCAAAGTAACGGAGATCATGCCGAGACAACCAATTAGGAGGTTTTTCATTTGCTGAATACAGAAATTGCTAAGGGTCCCTATGAACCAACCTTTGATTCATTGCGGACGTTCGAATGCCCGGATTGGTTCCGGGACGCCAAGCTTGGCATCTGGTCGCACTGGGGCGCTCAATCGGTCCCGATGTACGGAGACTGGTACGCTCGCAACCTTTACGTCGAAGGCTCGGAACAGTACCGCTATCATGTCCGGCACTACGGACATCCGTCGCAATTTGGCTACAAAGACATCGTGCAGCTGTGGAAAGCCGAGAAGTTCGATCCCGAAGAGCTGATGGACTTGTACGCAGCGGCAGGAGCTAAATACTTCGTAGCGCAGGCGATGCATCACGACAACTTTTTCAATTACGATTCCAAGATCCATCGGTGGAATTCCGTGAATATGGGACCGAAAAAGGATATCGTCGCGCTATGGAAGCAGGCTGCAGTGAAGCGGGGACTGCCGTTCGGCCTGACCGAACATCTGGGCGCTACGTTCAGTTGGTTCCATTGGAACAAAGGGCAGGACAAGGAAGGACCGTACAAAGGCATTCCCTATGACGGCAATGATCCCGAGTACGAAGATCTGTACCTGCCGAACCGCGAACATCACGACCCGGGCAAGAAAATGTACGATCTGGACCCGTGGTATACGCCGAATCAATGGTGGCATCAGCGCTGGTTCGACATTGTAAAGGAAGTCATCGACCTGTATCAACCGGATCTTCTGTACTCTGACGGCGTGGTGCCGTTCGTCAACACGTGGGACAAATCGGATTTTAATCCTGATCATCCTGATTACCGGACGGGGCTGCACGCAGTCGCGCACTTGTACAACACGAGCGCGTCGCTTAACGGCGGCGTAAACAGGGCGGTGTATAACCAGAAGGACCGCAAGAAAGAGATTTACAGCATCGGCGTGATGGATATCGAGCGCAGCCAAGAGCCGGATATCAAACCGGAACCGTGGCAGACGGACACCTGCCTGGGCGACTGGTTCTATAATGTAAAATCCGTCTACAAGAAGCCGGGGCACGTCATCGAGTTGTTTGTAGATATCATTGCCAAGAACGGCAATCTGCTGTTGAACATTCCGCAGAAGCCCGATGGCACGATCGACGATGAATGCAGGTACATCTTGAGGGAAATGGCACGGTGGATTGAAGCCTGCGGGGAGGGGGTATATGGCACCCGGCCGTTCCGCGTGTCGGGCGAAGGCGGCACCCGCGTCGTTATTGATCACTTTAAGGAAGACAAGGCGGAGTGGACCGCGTCGGATTTCCGGTTCACGCAGAAAGGCAGCACGGTCTATGCGTTCCAGATGGGTGTGCCGAAAGACCGTCTTGCCGTAATCCGAACATTCGGCTCGGAAGAGAAGGTGAAAAACGTGCGGATGCTCGGTGCCGGAGAAGTGCCTTTCCAGCAATCGTTCGGCGCGCTCGTCGTTTCGCTGCCGGAGTCACTGCCGACGGAATACGTCAACTGCCTTGCCATTGAAATTTAAACATAGGCTTGAATGGAGAAAAGAGCAACGAATGCGTTTGCTCTTTTCTTTTTGATCAAATTTGAGTTCAAATCGCAGCGGGATACGCTGCAGCGTGTTTTTGAACAGGTTCAAAAACCATCAAATCGGCGTTTTGATAAAACGAGAACTTGAACACTCATAGATAGTGATATTAAAGTGAAAGGGAAAAGGCTTTGAGGAGGAGAGAAGTGTGTTGCTTGCAAGCGATCGACAGTGGGTCAGCGATGTTATCGCGAAAATCACGGCCAAAATGGACGTGGTGAGCGAAAGATCGCAATATAAAATTCCCTACACAACAATTAACGGTACGCATGACCATCGACCGGATATGAAACCGGGCAGCGATCCGGCGGATGGCATCAGTTGGTGGACGAACGGTTTCTGGGGCGGCATGATGTGGCTGATGCACCACGAGACGGGCAACGAAAAATATAAGGACATCGCGTTTCGATCGGAAGAGCTTCTTGATGAATGCTTCCATAGCTTTTATGGCTTGCATCATGATGTCGGATTTATGTGGCTCCCGACCAGCGTGGCCAACTATAGAGTAACGAAGAACCCGGAATCGAAGAAGCGGGCGCTGCACGCGGCGAACTTGCTCGCCGGTCGCTTTAATCTCGCCGGGGGCTTTATCCGCGCATGGAATGATCTGGAGGGGACGGATACCCGGGGCTGGGCAATCATCGATTGTATGTTGAACATTCCCTTGCTCTATTGGGCCTCTGGAGAAACTGAGGATCCACGTTACAAGCATATCGCCATGCGTCATGCGGATACAGCAATGTCCGCATTTGTTCGGGCAGATGGCTCCGTCAATCATATCGTCGAGTTCGATCCATACGAGGGTTCGGTCCTACGCACCTACGGCGGTCAAGGCTACGAGGATGGTTCCTCTTGGACTCGCGGCCAGTCCTGGGGACTGTACGGCTTCATGATGAGCTTCACGCATACAGGTAAACAGGAGTATTTGGATACGGCGAAACGAATCGCGCATTATTTTATCGCTAATATTCCTGAAAACGGTATCATCCCAATCGACTTCCGTCAACCGAAGGAGCCGGCTTACGAGGATTCAACGGCGGCTGCCATCGCTGCCTGCGGACTAATCGAGATTGCAAAGGTTGCTCAAGAGCTTGAAAAGGATTTGTACTTAAGCGCCGCTCTGAAACTATTAAAGACGTTGGATGCTTCTTGCTGCGACTGGAGGATGGAGGTAGATCATCTCCTTATCAATGGTTCTGCAGCGTACCACAATCCGGATCGACATACGCCTATTATTTATGGCGATTATTATTTCATCGAGGCTGTTTTCAAGCTGAAAGGGAACGATTTGTATTTATGGTAACGTATGATGAGCCTACGCTAGGAGGAGAACAACGCTTGAGCTATTTAAAGATTTGGGATGCGCCCGCAGGGGCGGTTGGCCGGGATGATTTTGAGGTAAGCGTCCGCATCCTTGGAGGGAATTGGGAGCCGCTTTTCGTGTATGAAGCGAAGGTGGATATGCACAATGTTAGACAGGCTTCCATGTCTTATTTGGACATGGGTGGTGGACCGGTAGAGGTACGGGTCGAGAACCGGAAGGGGCCTATTCACCAAGCTGTCATCCGGCCGCTCTCGAAGCGGATCCCGTTCGAAGTGGAAGGTGCGGCCGTTACCTTCCGCTTGGAAGAACCGTGCAAGCTGTCTATTGAAGTGAACGGGGACCGATTTAGCAATTTGCATCTTTTCGCAAATGCACCGGAGGACAATCCGCCGAAACCGGATGACCCGAATGTGTTGTTCCTGAAGCCAGCCATTCACAGAATGGAGGATATTCAACGTTTGGCGAATCTTCCGCTGCCTGGGGGAGCGGCACCGGAGGTGATTTATTTCGGGCCAGGGATGCATTATCTGGAGGAGACGATCTTCCGCATTCCATCCGGTAAAACCGTCTATATTGCCGGCGGCGCTATAGTTGTCGGTTCCCTTGTTTGCGATCATGTACAAGATGTCACCATACGCGGCAGAGGTGTGATATATTTATCTGACTTCCACCGATTCTCCGCCTTTCGGGGCGTTAGGATTATGTTCTCGCACCATATTTCGGTGGAGGGTATCGTGCTGCTCGATCCGCCGCATTACAGCATTTACATCGGCAAGTCCGAGCATATCCGGATCCGCGATTTCAAATCCTTCAGCACGCGGGGATGGTGCGACGGCATCGACATGATGTCCAGTTCGCATATAGAGATTGAGGATGTGTTCCTGCGGACGTCCGACGATTGCATTGCCGTATACGGCAGCCGCTGGGATTATAAAGGGGATTCGCGCTGCGTAAGCGTCAAAGACTCCGTCTTATGGGCCGACGTTGCACATGCAATGAATATCGGCGGACATGGAGACTATCGCCGGGGCGGTGACTTGATCGAGGATATCCAGTTCAGCAATATCGATATTTTGGAGCACCACGAGCCCCAGCCCGGTTATTGGGGGGCCATGAACATTAATGTTGGCGATAATAACAAGGTGCGGAACGTCACCTTTGACAACATCCGTGTGGAGGATTTTGAACTAGGCCAGCTTGTGGACATCCGTATCGTGTGGAATGAGAAATATAACCCTGTTGCCGGTAAACGCATTGAGAATATTCATTTCCGGAATGTGACCTATAACGGAAAAAATGAACATAAAAACCGCATTTACGGATTTGACCGGGAGCGGACCGTGGACGGTGTCACCTTCACCAATTTGCGTATTAACGGCGAGTTGATTCTGGATGCGGAGCAGGGGCATTTCGACATTAATGAGCACGCGTACGGCATTCAATTTCTAAAGTGACGAAAGGACGGTTCAGGGCGAACTGGGGGACTGGATTACAAGATCGGTTTCCCGGGTCGTTCTCCCAATAGATATAATGAGGGGGTAGCCAAATGAAAGTAGAACGTGTGGGGGAAAGGCTAACACGCCTCTTTAGAAGGGATACTTTATTAATAAAAATCTTATCGTCCTATTTCATTATTGTTATCGTTCTATTATCCGTTTTTTCCTTTGTCTTATTTCGCACCTACAGTAATAAAAGTATAGAGCAAATCAGTCAAACCTCTGAAAACTTTATTTCGCAATCTTATTATATTGCAGATACAATGCTTATAAATGTCTATTATAACTTTTATCAGTTATTTAATAATAGTATGGATAATGATCTTAATTACGGTTTGTATGTGGATAAACCAGATAAATTTGCCGATCAAGATGTATTAAAGAAATTAAAGCAATATGTGAAGTCAAATCCGCTTATCGGCTCCATTTATATTTATAATTCAAAGGCTGACAGGGTATTATTCAGTATATCTGAGGTAGGAGAAGGGATTCAGTCAACAACGGATTTTTTGGATCAAGATATAATTCGTATTCTGAGGAATAAGGAACATAACGTTTCGAATGAATATTTTACAAGAAAAGTGGATTATGTAATAAGTAATAAAAATGTAAGCGAAAATTTCTTGACCCTGGTTCTTGCAAACACTTCAAATAAGGGTGAAGTTGAATCGTCATTAGTCATTAATTTAAATCAAAGAATACTGCAGCAGATGGTTACCAATGGAAGTGCCGGAGATCTCAATCAAGTATTGATCATGTATAAAAACGGTAATGTATTATCCCATGATGACACTTCTATGATTAATAAAAATCTTGCCAATGAAAGCTTTGCGAAACAAATCATGCAGTCTAACAATGAAAAAGGCAGTTTTACAACGAAGATTAATGGTAAGGAATCATTGGTCAGCTATGTGAAAGCAAAGCATTTAGGCTTAATATTTATAGGCATTGGCGAATATAGCAAGCTATTATCGTCGGCCTATTCCATGCAAAAGACATTATTGTTTTTAACCGTTATTTTTATGCTTGCGGGGATCCTATTAGCTGTCTTTTTTACATCAACCATCTATAACCCCTTCAGAAAATTGCTTCATAAATATAGACTGGATTCAAACCGTTTATTGAATGATAAGAAGAAGACCTTATTAAGTAAAATAGTTAATGGGGAACTGGACGAAAAAATCTTCGACAAAGAGTATAGGATGGAGTGCGGGGTAAGTCTGGACGCTCCGTTCTTTTTGACCCTTGTCCTTAAAATGGATTCTCTTGAAAAGGTTCTTTCAGGCAAATGGTCGAAAGACGTCAGATTGGTTAGATTCGCCATTATTAATATTGCATGTGAATTTTTCAGGGAAAAAGGCTTTAAGGTAGAGGGCGTTGATAACGGAAATGACTATGTCAGTATTATTTTAAATGTCAATCATAGAAATGACGAGCTTTTGGATAACCTGCTCGATACGGTAAAGGAAATGCAAGACAAAGTAGAAAAATATTTGAAGATCTCGGTATCTGCGGGAATAGGGGACATTGTAGAAGGGATTGAAGGAATAGGCAAATCCTTTCAAAATGCGCTGGCAGCTTCGAATTATCGAATTATATTCGGCCGAAAAGCAGTAATAGAATATGGCGAAATCGCTCAGCGAAATGATAATGATCTCCAGGAATATCCTTATGATATTGAGAAGAGAATGATCGAAGCCATAAAGGAAAGCCATTTAAGAAAAATTGAGGCAAGCCTTAATGAGTTTTTTGAAAGGCTTGCTTTATATAGCGCGGATGTCATCCAAATAACGGTGCTGCAGTTAGCCGTGTTGCTTACAAGGACGCTAAGCGGTATCGCCAAGACGAGTATAGAGAATGGAGAATACAGCATAAAGGTACTGGTGTCTGAGATCCAAACCTGCGAAACGTTGGAAGAAATAAAAACGTATCTCTATTCACTCTGCTTCAAAGTTGTAGAGACCAAAAGCAATGATTCTAAAGAAAATGTAAAAACCGTGATTGCGAATAAAATTAGAGATTATGTCGGACAGCATTATAATAGTATAAACCTATCAACGGATACAGTGGCCAAGTATGTAGAGTTGTCTCCTAATTACGTCAGGTCTATTTTCAAAGAGATAACGGGTATATCCTTGTCGGATTATATTACGCAATGCAGGATGTCAGAAGCACAGAGGCTTCTCATTGAAACGAATGATCCTGTCAGCAGGGTCGCCGAATTGGTTGGGTATCCAGAGAATAGCAAGCACTTCTTTACCGTATTTAAAAAACACTTTGGCAGAACCCCGGAAAATTATAGACTGAGTATCCAGAACAACGAAAGTCCAGAAGCAAACGTCGAATGGTAAAGCGGAACAGAAAAAGAACCGACAGCATCCACGCTGCCGGTTCTTTTTCTTGTAAACGGCCTGAGTTCAATTAGCATCGGGTTACGCTGCAACGTGTTTTCGAACAGGTTTAAAAACCATCAAAGCGGTATTTTTGATAAAACGAGAACTTGAAGACTCATGCAGGTGATATTAGAGTCAGAAGGGGAAAGGCTTTCCGTATTACCACTACGCGAGCCGAGAGATTTATTTAGCATATAGGGGGGATGATCAATATGAATGTTGCTTTGAGCAGCAATAAAGCGGACAGCGTTGTTAAGAAGAGAAAAAAGAGCTTCCTATCAGATGTAAAACAAAATTTCTATTTGTATTTATTAGTTTTGCCAGGCGTCTTATATTTCGTGATTTTCAAGTACTTGCCAATGGTAGGGATCATCGTAGCTTTTCAAGACTTTAATACGGTGAAAGGGCTTTTTAAAAGTAAATTCGTCGGTCTGAAAAATTTTGAGTATTTCTTCACTTCAAAGGATTGGCTGGTTGTAACCTGGAACACGTTGTATTTAAATCTATTGTTTCTTATTACCGGTTTGTTTTTTTCGATCCTCATTGCCATTGTGCTGTCGGAAATCAGCTCCAAGTATTTTAAGAAGGTGACGCAATCGCTTGTCATCTTGCCGAATTTTATATCCTGGACACTAGTTTCGATGTTTGTTTTTGCCTTACTATCGACAGATGTAGGATTAATTAATTCCGTTTTAAAAGCGTTGGGTTTTATTCAGGAAGGACAGGAAATCAATTTTTATGCCAACCCGAGCTTATGGGCCGGAATATTGGTTGTTCTAAAAATATGGAAAACCGCAGGCTTCGGTTCCGTTGTCTATCTGGCTGCTATAGCGGGCATTGACCAGGAAATCTATGAAGCAGCCAAAATTGACGGTGCCAGCCGTATGCAGTGTATTACGAAGATTACTTTACCGCAGCTTAAAACGACAGCGGTGCTTTTGACCCTATTTGGCATCGGAGGCATCTTCCACGGGGATCTTGGAATGATTTATGCGATTGTAGGCGACAACCCATTTTTGTACGATACGACTGATGTCATTGACACTTATGTATTTAGAATGCTTAGACAAATGAATGACATGAGCATGTCTACTGCGATCGGACTTTATCAATCCTTTGTAGGTTTTATCATCGTATATATAACCAATTATCTTGCCAAGAAATATGATTCGGATTCCGCTATTTTTTAAAGGAAGGAGATAAACACAAAATGAAAAGCAGCGTGGAGAATAAAGCATTAGATCTATTTTCGTATCTTTTCATGGCTTTATTTTCAATATTTTGTATTGTGCCTTTTATCCTTATTTTATCAAGCTCCATATCAGACGAAAAATCCGTACGATTGACCGGCTTTGCTCTTATTCCTAAACAATTCTCGTTATTTGCTTACGAGGTCATATTCCAGGATAACGCCATATTCAGTGCTTACAAGACAACGATCATTTTCACGGTTGCGGGTACGATCCTTTGCCTGATCATTACCAGTGCGATGGCTTATGCCATTTCCGTGAAAACGTTTACTCACAGAAACAAAATCGCCTTTTTCGTCTATTTTACGATGCTGTTTAACGGAGGTTTGATACCTACCTACCTTCTTATCTCTAAGTATTTAGGTTTAAGCGATAATATCTTGGTTTATATTTTACCGGCCTTGGTTAACCCGTTTAATATGTTTCTGTTAAGGAACTTCTTCAAGCAAATACCGGATTCGCTGGCGGAGTCCGCCAAAATAGATGGTGCGAATGACATCTATATTTTATTTAAAATCATCCTTCCGCTAGCAAAACCTGCAATGGCAACGATCGGATTGTTTTATGGACTCGGTTTCTGGAACGAATGGTTTACAGCCACTCTTTTTATTTCCGATAAGGATCTGTATTCTTTGCAATATCTGATCATGAAGGTATTGAGAGAAGTAGACTTTGCCAATCAATTGAATCAAATGCAGGGAATTACAGTTGCTAATTATGTCGTTCCAACCAATACGGCAAAAATGGCTACTGCCGTAGTCACTGTAGGTCCCATTATATTTGTGTATCCATTTCTGCAAAAGTACTTTGTTAAGGGATTAGTAGTTGGAGCTGTTAAGGGCTAGACCCGCGAGAGCGGTTTAGTATATAGGATTGAATAATAAAAGGGAGGAAGAAAAATGAACAAAAAGTTTGTTGTATTACCGCTTGCTGCAACCATGCTTGCTGCGTCAATCGCTGGATGCAGCAAGGCATCAAACAAGCCGAGTGAAAGCACTGCGCCTACCAGCAACACGGCAGAAAGTACAGCGCCCGCAACAAAGGATCCGGTTACGCTTAATATTCGTCTGTTCGGGACCGAAAACGGGATGTATCGCGATGTCGATCCCGTCATTAAGGAGTTTGAGAAACGGACGAAGGATACGCTTAATACGACCTTGAATCTTACCTTTACACCGCCTGCCGACTATGGTCCAAAGCATGAATTATGGATCGCATCGGGAGAGGACATCGACCTCTTTAACCCGTGGTCAAAGGATAAATTCGCCAGAGACGGCGCATTGGCGGATTTAAGCGAATACTTTAACAACCCCAAATATCCCGGGCTTCAGAAGGCTTTCTCAGAAGAGTATATCAATGATAATAAGATCAATGGCAAACTCTATGCCATTCCGCTTACAAACGCTTTCATGGATATGGAAGGTGTCTGGTATCGGAAAGATTTGTTGACCAAGTATGGAATGAAGGATATCAGCAGCTATGATGATTTGTATAACTTCCTTGAAAAAGTAAAAGAAAACGAAATAGACATGACTCCGTTCGGGAACTATGGCAACACTGCATTCTTCAAACTATTTACCGATATCAATGCACAACAGCTTGAAGGGAACGTATTTCCATTTATCGGCGGCTCAAATCCGAAGAGAAATTTCGTTTACGTTCAAATCGCAGATGATGGGAAATCCGTCGCGGGTGTGGCAGCTTATGGAGATCCGGCATCCGAATGGGCGAACATTAATCCCCAATACGGTCTGAATTATCTGATGAACCAGTTTAACCAAGCGAAGCGGTTTAACAAATTTATTCCCGCAGATACCATGACTGCTGCGACTGGAACAGGAAAGCCTGCCGCTGCGGGATACGCAACATTAAATGGTTTCAAGGGAACGGAAGACGGAGCAAAAGCCATTGATCCGAATGCGGAGCTTGGTTTCTGGCCGATTTCCAAGAACAATCAAGAAATGACACCTGGAACACAATCTACGGATGGCAAGGCATGGAATTTCATTGCCATACCTGCTTCTTCTAAAAAAATTGATAGAGCAATGGAGTTCCTGGATTGGATTTTCTCCAGTCAGGAGAACAATGACTTATTTACTTACGGCATAGAAGGTACAAACTGGGAGCCTGTAGGAGATAATCAGTGGAAGATTCCGGATGGAGTCGATCCGGCTAAAAATTACGCGTTCCCTGCCTTCGAGTTGACTTGGAATCCGAATTTCCATCGAATTCCCGCAGGATTGCCGGAGCAGATTCAGCACTATTATGAATATCAATTTAAGCCGGATACCTATAAGAAAAATGTATTGGCAGGTTTTACATTCGATCAAGAGCCTGTAAAAAATGAAATCGCCAAATGCAGTACTGTTATGGATAAGTATCTTCCATTCTTATTGTCCGGTTTCGGCGACGTTAATGATAATTTGTCGAAGATGAATAAGGATTTGAAGGCTTCAGGTGTAGAAAAAATTAAAGAAGAATTGAAAAATCAAATCAATGCCTTCCTTGCCCAAAAGCAGTAAAACGCTTTGAAGCCATATCGCAATGAATGAGGAGCACTTGTCGATTCTGGTAAATCAGATCGGTAGGTGTTCCGATCTCAAGATATTGAAAGCGCTTTATATTTAGGGTTACCTTGCTGCAAAAGAAGTCTATCTTCGATATGAAAAGGAGATTACTTATGAACCAAAAGGGAAAAAGATGGCTGCCCCTGATTACAACCATCGTGCTGCTGGCACAGATGGTCCTCATCATTCTGCCGGGTACCGTCAAGGCAGAGACAACATCGATTTTTACGGATTATTTGCCGACGATTACGCAGGTTACCGATGATGCCGGTTTTATCCATCCCGGAGTAGGACAGACCAAGGAGCTTCTTGACAATGTTAGGTCGAAGATAAGGGCAGGCGCACAACCCTGGACGTACTATTTTAATTCTATGTTGCTCCCAGCACCCGAGGCTTCAAGAACGATTGGTTCAAGCAACAGCAGAGACGGTGTAACCGTACTCAACGATAATTTCGACAGTCAAGGTATTGAAGGAAGGTTTATTGCAGACGGCCTGAAGGCATATACACAGGCGCTGATGTATTATATAACCGGTGATGACGTATACCGTGCCAATGCAATGATGATTATCCGTATTTGGGAACAGATGGATCCTGCAAAATACGCGTACTATACAGATGCGCATATTCACGCAGGAATACCTCTTAACCGAATGGTCATGGCAGCGGAGATCATGAGGTACACAAGCACTCAAACAGAAGCACTGGCTTGGACAGATCAAGATACTACGAAGTTTACCAACAATCTTATTGTCCCGGCAACAGAAACCCTTTTGCATAGTCAAAACTATTTTATGAACCAGCATAATTATCCGCTTATTGGAGCCATATCCGGGTACATCTTTACCGGCAACCGCGATCGATACAACGAGGCTGTGGAATGGTTTACCGTTAACCGTACAGCTAATGACCAAGGCTTCAACGGATCGATTAAGGCGCTGTTCCGGTGGGTAACGGAGGAAGAAAAACCGGGAACGATCGTCGGGCAAGGAACACCGGTAGAACCACACGTTCAACATATGGAGATGGGTAGAGACCAAGCGCACGGCGGCGGCGATTTAACCAACGCGGCTATACTTACCCGGTTGATTCACGCCCAGGGAACCAAAGTAGACCCGGTAGCCGGAACCCCGTCTACAACTGATAATGCAGTAGATATCATGGAGTTTCTGAATAATCGGATTTTAGGGGCGGCCAACTATTTCTGGCAATTCATGCTTGGTTATGACACGCCATGGACACCGCAGGCATACGCCATTACAGGTGGCGACCCTGATAACATTGGTATGGGTGGATATATAAGAGATACCTATAATAGTATCTCAACTGGTTATAAGGGAAGATTTGGGACGGCTAACTTCTGGGATTTTTATTCCTATTATACGTATGTCAAACATCAGGATGTATCCCAGATCGCGCCCAAATATTATGAAGCCTTTACTAAGAAACTGATGCCATCTGTTGGCGGGTGGGAAAATAAGGATGCAGGAAATGATTTCTGGATCTATTTGCCACCGGAGGCGGAGGCTGACGCGGCGAAGTTTATTCCTCAGGATCAAACAAGCGGCACTACCTTGCATCTCGAGGATCGCTACACGAGTCTTGACAACAATACGGCTACTCTGCAAGAGGGCGATACCCGCTTCATCCGATTTAATGCAACGCAAGAAGGAAGTAAAATTGCTGTGCTCAGTTTTGGAGGTGTTGCAGGTTCAGGTACGGGACCCTTTGGATTCAAGATTCGTACCAATGGCGTAAGCACATTGGATGCGCTAGATTCGACCATTACCCTTCCGGATACGAAGGGGGAGTGGAGATATGTAACTCTTTCCGGGTCGTTTAGCGATTTTCTCTATATGACGGTAAAAGGAACGCCGGGTGTTACTGTCGATCTTGACTCCGTTGATACGGCGGCAGGTACGAATCTGACACCGCCGGTATTCAAAGCAGGAAGCTCGGATTTGAAGATTTATACCTATGTAGGAGCGTCCGTGAGTGTGGATTTGTCTGCTACGGATGCAAGCAGCACGGATGTGATTACGTATGAGCTTCAGAATAATTCCAAAGAGCTTCAGTTAGATACCCATACAGGCGCATTTACCTGGCAGCCTACAGAGGCAGGAAACTATTCCGTTGTCCTCGCGGCTACGGACGGCACTACCGTTTCAGCCAAAAATGTTAATATTTTCGTAAGCAGCGATCGCGCTTCTGCAGTACAAGCAATCACTGCGTCCTACGATGCAAACCAGGTTTACGTGCAAGCAACACTCAACAATTTCCAAATGGTTTATAACGACACAATCAGTAAGATCAACACGGCGTCCAATGTAGATTTCGATAAGCAGTTGCAAGCGCTAAGGGCTGCTACCGAAGGTCTGGCTGTAGTCACACCTTTAAACAATTTAGGAGGTATGCGTTGGTCCAAGGTTATAGCCTGGTCCTCTTGGGGTTCATTTGCCTCTGTTATGGACGACGGAGACTGGGGAACCGGCGGAGGATGGGGGCTTGGGTCACCGCCGCATTTGTACCAAATGTTGGACTTCGGTCCCGATTATAAGGTTTCAGCTACCAAGTTTGGGTTCAAGAGCAATATTTTCGTAGATCGTCTTGCCAACTCCGCGGTATATGGATCGAATGATAAGGTGAACTGGACACGTCTGACACCGGGAGTCACCCAGTATACGCAAGCTTATCAAACCCTTGATGTGGATCCTGCCTACCAAAATGAAAAATACCGTTATATCAAATTGGAAATGATCAAACCGCTGCCCGATGTTCTTCATAATGGTGTGGTCAATATTTTAGAATTTACAGATTTTGATATATTTGGAACGCGTCATGAAATTGGCAACAAGCTTCAATCGGTTTCCTTGAGTTCTGATCAGGCACTTAACGGAAGGGTTGTACTAGGAAATTCCGTTAAAGTATCCGTCACGGCCAAAGAAGCGATTCAAGACGTAAGGGTTAAAATTCAAGACCAGGATGTCGCCGTCAGTACGACGGACAATATCAACTGGACGGCTACGGCAATTTTGACCGGAAAAGATCAAACCGGCGATGTGAAGGTTAGTATCGATTATCAAGGGCAGGACGGAACGAACGGAGACACCTTGTATGGCACAACCGATGGTTCCACGCTGTTCCTTGTAGACGAGTCGGATTTAATTAAAAATGTGACTAGTATCGCCAATTTAATTGACTCTACTTCAGGAAGAACAGCAGCGCAAACCTTACAGGCGGTGAACTATTTATTTGACAGCAATGCAAGCACGGGTTCCGATATCCGTATCGGAAGCAACAACTCCGGCTCCGGAAGTTACATCATCTTTGACTTCAAGGAAGGCAATCAAGCCACGCTTACGAGTGTAGAGCTGCTTGCAAGACAAGATCAATATTATGGGAGAATCAATGGTGCGGTGGTCCAAGGCTCCAACGATAATACGACCTGGACGACTCTCACCAATGCGGCGGTATCAACACAAAATTGGCAAACCCTTGCGGTCAGCAGTAAAGTACCTTACCGTTACATCAAAATTGTCAATCCCAATGCTTGGTTTGGAAATATGAATGAGGTGAGATTCCACGGAAAAGTTGAAAATCTGATCAGAATCCAATCGGCTTCGATCAGTTCGGCTCAAAGCATCATGAATAGGATCGTGCCCGGCAACACAGTAAAATTGGCGATTGTATCCAAAGAGCCCATTAAAGACGTAAAAGTCGCGATTCAAGGCCAGGATGCAACTGTAACCTCCACAGACAATATCAACTGGACGGCTACAGCAACCTTGAATCAAGGCGTGGCAGCAGGTACGGTAAAATTTACCATTAATTACAATGAAAAAGACGGAACGGCAGGGTATCCGGCTACTCAAACAACAGACAACACTTCTCTTTACCTTGTGGATGAGTCGGATCTGATTAAAAATGTCACCAGCATCGCGAATTTAATTGATTCTACTTCTGGAAGAAGTGCTGCGCAAACCTTGCAGGTGGTGAACTATTTGTTTGACAGCAATGCAAGCACGGGTTCCGATTTCCGTATTGGAAGCAACAACTCCGGCTCCGGAAGCTACATCATCTTTGACTTCAAGGAAGGCAATCAAACCACGCTTACGAGTGTAGAGCTGCTCGCAAGACAAGATCAATATTTTGCAAGAATCAACGGCGCAGTGATCCAAGGCTCCAACGATAATACGACCTGGACGACGCTCACCAAACCGGCTGTAGCTACACGGGATTGGCAGACCTTGGCGGTCAGCAGTAAAGTACCATACCGTTTTATCAAAATTGTCAATCCAAACGCTTGGTTTGGAAACATGAATGAAGTGAGATTCCATGGGGCAGTAAAAGCGTCGGACGTGACGCCTCCGGTCACAACGGAGGATGCTCCACAGGGTTCGGTTGTCGTAGGTACAACGATAAACCTCAACGCTACAGATGACAGCGCAGGTGTTGCGGCAACTTATTACACCCTTGACGGCGGCACGCAGCAAGCCGGGAACACGGTTACGTTAACCACCGATGGAGCGCATACGATCGCTTATTGGAGCGTAGACTGGGCAGGCAATGAGGAACAGCATCACACGCTTACAGTAAACATCGACGATGTTACTCCACCTGTTGTGGCCGGCTTGTATGCAGATATTACAGTGCCGACCAACAAAGATGTTACAGTGACGATCTACTATCCACTTGACGCGGCGGTGAAGGAGTACAAAGTGGGCGATAACGGTGAATGGACCGTTTACACTGCTCCTGTAACGGTTTCCGACAACACAACCGTGTATGCAAGAAGTGCGGATGCCGCAGGCAACGTCTCGGAAGCGGCGAGCTGCACGGTCAGCAACATCTATAAGACAGCACCTTCGGACGCGGTCTTCACAGCTGACATTACAGACCCGACCAACGGCAATGTTACCTTGACGATCAGCTATCCGGACAACGCGACGGTCAAGGAGTACAAAGTCGGTGAGAACGGCACATGGACAGCGTACGAATCACCTGTCACCGTATCCGACAATGTGATTGTCTATGCACAGAGCAAGGACTTTGTGGGCAATGTTTCGAATGTGACCAGCTATACCGTCAGCAATATCGACAGGACGCCGCCTGAGGACGCCGTATTGTCCGCCGACATTACAGCGCCGACAAACCAGGATGTGACCGTAACGGTCACTTATCCGGTCGATGCTGCTGTGAAGGAGTACAAGATTGGTGAGGCCGGCTTATGGACAGCGTACGGCGCTCCTGTGGTTATCTCTGACAACAGTACGGTATATGCCAGAGGAACGGATGCGGCGGGCAATGTCTCCAACGTCATTCCATATGAGGTTGGCAATATCGACCGTATGCCGCCGGCTGACGCAATCTTGGCAGTAGATACCACTGCCTTGACCAATCAAGGTGTCACCGTAATGATCGCCTATCCGGACGATGCGGCGGTGAAGGAGTATAAAGTGGGCGATAGCGGCCTGTGGACAGCATATACGGAGCCCTTTGTTGTTCAGGAGAATGTTACGGTATATGCAAGAGGAGCGGACGCTGTAGGCAATGTTTCGAATGTTACCAGTGCTGTTGTAAGCAACATTTGGAAGAATGCCCCTGTCACCACGGCAGCATTAAGCCCTGCTCAGCCTACCGGCAAGAACGGCTGGTACTGGGCGGATGTTACCGTAAGCTTATTGGTATCCGCCGATCCAGCCGGAGGAGCTGTAATAACGGAGTATCAGGTCAATGACGGCGAGTGGATGGTATATACCGGGTCCATTCCTTCCTTTGGCGATGGGGTTTATAAGCTCGGTTACCGCAGCAAGGATGGAGCCGGCAATGTAGAACAACTCAAAACGATTGCGTTTAAAGTGGACAAGACAGCTCCTGAATTAACGGTCCAGTTGGACAAGACGATGATTTGGCCGCCGAATCATAGGATGATACCGATCAATGCCGCTCTAGTTTCGAGCGACGACGGTTCAGGGATCGAATCGGTGGTGTTGACCTCCATCACGAGCAATTTGCCGGATAGCGGCAGAGGCGGCGACATTCAGGCCAATTTCGGCACAGATGCCACTTCATTCAGCGTGCGTGCGGAAAAAGGAAGCATCTACACGATCACGTACACCGTTACCGATAAAGCGGGCAATAAAAAGTTAGTAACGGCAACCGTAACGGTGCCTCATGATCAATCAGGCATTCATTGATTAGAACTCTGCTGCAGGCGTATATCGCAGACGTGAACAAGCAAAGCGGCAAAGTGTTCACTGCCGAGCAGGCGACTGTGCTGATTCGTTGGGCGCAGTGGTCACCGACGCCGCGCCGGGCAAACCGGTCTTGTCCCATAATAACTGGGACGGCGACGGGGATTACGTTGTTACGATGAACATGTGGTGGGGGACGAACGGTTCCGAGTACCGCTTGTACGAGAACGGGACATTGATCGATTCGCAGACGCTGAGTGAAGCGACGCCTACGGCCCAAAAGGCGGCAACGAGCATCTCCGGCAGAGCGCCGGGCGTATACTCGTACCGCGCCGTATTAGTCAATGAGGCTGGCGAGACATTTAGCCAAACGATCACGATTACCGTCAAGGAGCAAAGAGGTTGATAAACGAGTCAACTTGCACATAATCATCGAAGCCCCCAATCGAATCTTCGTTAAATTGGGGGCTTTTTCTTGAAACGGATAGAGAAGGGGATAAACGCCGACATGCTGCAGCAGAAGAAACTATGATGAGCCCGAATAGAATGGAGGAATAAGAAATGGACCTGGTCCTAAAAAGCAATCGCCGCCAATTCTTTTTAGTCCTTATTTTTTGTTTTACGTTAGTCATGACCTTTACAGGTTTTGGAGGTGCCGGAACAGCGAATGCGGCTGTTTCGCCGCTCATTGCATCTTACAAACCACAAGCGGTAAACGCCGATGTGAATGCTTCCTACACGGATGCTAACGGATCAACGGTATCAGCAACGATCCATCATCCGGGCATTGCCATGACGCTGGCCGATCTGGACAATATGCGCGACCATGTAAGAGCAGGGGACGAGCCGTGGAATACGGCGTTCGAGGCCTTTGCCGCCGACTGGCAATCCAGACCGAATCCAAGAATCTTATATGAGGTCGGAAATGATCTATTCGTTAATATACGCGGTCCGTGGGCCTTTACCGATGCAAATGGTAAATACTGGTCTGACCCAAGCGATTATGTGGGAACGCGTGCGAATACGGATGCCTTAACCGCTTTTAAACAAGCCGTTATGTGGTACATTACCGGCGATGAGACGTACCGTTCCAGTGCGATGTATACCGTCAGATCTTATTCCGGCATCCAGTCTGTTGCTCCTCATACGAACTTCCGTTTTGCGACGATGACTTATTTGCTGGCGGCAGCGGCAGAAATTTTGCGTTATTCCGACACGCCTACAGCAGGTTTGAAATGGACAGAAACCGACACTCAGAATTTTATCCATATGATGGAGCTTTGCTCGGTCACTTATAACGCACATTCTTTTTTCATGAATCAGCATCAGTTTACGGTTATGGGAACGATGGCGCAGGCGATCTTTACCAATGATCTGGAAATGTATGCGGAATCCGTAGAAGCAACAACAGTGAATGCAGAAGGCGATGATGGGGGAAGGAATGGTTCGATCAAACATGAAATGTCGCTGCAACATCGGGAATCGCCGAGCTTCTATTGCAATCGCATCAAGGACTGTTAGAACTGCTGCCGGCACTTCCCGATGCCTGGCCGAAAGGTTATGTGAAAGGATTACGTGCAAGAGGTAATTTCGAAGTGTCAATAGAATGGAAAGAAGGAGAAGTTAACACTGCTGAAATTTTCTCTCATTCTGGGGGAATCTGCCGAGTATACTCTTCTGTTCCACTTCGAGTGGAATCAGAAGGTATCACATTTGCGATAAAGCCGGATGAGCAAGGAATTCTGACATTTGAGACGAATCCACAAGGCAGCTACCGGCTGAGACGATAGCTCTTGTAGACCGGGAGCCGAATCAGGGCGGACTTGTCGATACCGTTAACGGGGAATGGTATTTCATCTCGTATCAAGGAACGGGCGGATATTACGAAGGGAGACCGCTTCACTTGCTGCCCGTCACATGGGAAGACGGCTGGCCGATGATCGGTGACGATATCGACGACGAAGGAGTCGGAGAGATGGTATGGGGCGGCGTGAAGCCTATTAAAGGCCATCCCACGACGGTTCTTACTACGAATGACGATTTTGACCGGGCGGTGCTAGAGCCGTATTGGGAATGGAACCATCAGCCGAGAGCCGACAAATGGTCGTTAACAGAACGGCCGGCCACTTGCGTCTATACGCATGCCAACCGATAGAGAAGAAGGATTCTGAAATTACGGAATCCACGATTTGGTTAAGGTCTGTGTGGAACCTGGAGTGGATCAGTCAACTCACATATAGCTTCGATGGGGGCCATTTCACGAGATTCGGTGATACCTACCAGCTAGGATGGGGGAATTACAGGGGAGATCGAATCGGGATATACAGTTAAAACTGCGAGCGTGAACAGGGATATATCGATGTAGACTGATTTTGTAATGAGGTCACAAACCATGCATAAAGGGAGTGGAATATGGTATGAAAGAGCCATTGTTTAGAGACCCCATCTATGACGGTGCGGCGGATCCTACAGTCATCTGGAACCGGCAGGCCAAGGAGTGGTGGATGATTTATACGAACCGCCGGGCAACGCAGGAAGGTCCGAAATTCGGATGGGTGCATGGCACCGATCTCGGTGTTGCTTCTTCATCGGATGGCGGATCAACCTGGTTATACCGCGGAATCCTGGAAGGACTCGAAACGGGCTGGGGAAGGAATACGTTCTGGGCGCCTGAAATCATTTGGCATGACGGGCTGTACCATATGTATGTCACATACGTTCACGGCGTACCGAAAGATTGGACGGGCAAGGCTCGGATTCGGCATTACACAAGTACCGACCTTATTCGTTGGGCGTTCCAATCCACGCTTGGCCTTAGTGAGGAGAACGTGATCGATGCCTGTGTGTACCAACTGCCGGACGGCACGTTTCGAATGTGGTTTAAGCAGTGGAATCATACCTATGCTGCCGAAAGCAAGGATCTGTATCATTGGCAGCCGATTGGTTCGGTGATAGCAGAAAGAGGCCACGAAGGGCCGAATGTTTTCAGCTTGGGCGGCTATTATTGGATGATCGTAGACGAGTGGCGCGGTCAAGGCGTGTATCGCTCGAATGATCTTGAGACGTGGGAACGCAACGGCCTCATTCTTGACCAGCCCGGCAGGCGCGAGGATGACGGAACGATCGGCCTTCACGCCGATGTGGTCGTTCAAGGCGATGAGGGGTATATCTTCTATTTCACGCATCCAGGCCGTATTCATGGGCACAATGAAGATTCGGGCTATGAACTGCGTCGCTCATCCATTCAGGTTGCCAAGCTGGAAGTGGTTGACGGCGTGCTGATCTGCGACCGCGACAAGGAGTTTGAGCTGAATCTTAGGGCGGAAGATTGATCTTTAAAGGCAGGCTGATCGATATCGGCAAGAAGTAGGCTACGCAGATTGGAGCGCGCTTGCAAACTATTGAGATAGACGAAACTCTCCATTATGGATATATCCCTTAAATGTGGATTTAATGACAGCAATCAGCGTGAACAAGATCGCCCGGAAAGGAGACTTCCCATAAAATCGTCTTCGGATATCTATACAGCGGACCTGGATGCTCTTCGGCTTGAGATCGAATATAAGCGCAGGGAGCTGAATCTAATCGAGGAATCGTTGTCGCTGTATTCACAAGAAGTTGTCAAGGTATCTCAACGATTGGATACGTTAATCGTTCTGTACTTACAGGCTAGGCTGCTAGGTTCCAATGAAGAGCGTGCCTCAAGCCGAAAGCGTGGCGATGACAATGGTCATGATATTGACCGGAGAATTATTTGATAAATCATCCAATTTGGGATTAATCAGCCGGCTGAAGCCGGAGTAGCTCATGCAATGAAAAGCCTGCAACTGACCAATCGGTTGCAGGCTTTTCACAATAGCGTTTAGCCGGTTCGCTTTGTCTTACTCGGGATTCGATCTAATGAAGTGAAGCACGCCGTAAATGCCGATATCCCTCTCACGCGGAATGAATTGGACGGTTATCGTTTCCTTGCCGGAAGTTAAGGCATCCGGAAGAGCGAAAATACGCTCGTAGAACATCCGCTTCCACTCCTGCGGGATCCGTTCCGTGGAGAGAAGTTCTCGGTCCACCAGAATATCGAGCTGCGATCCGCATGCATACGGGAGAACTATACGATAACCCTGAAAGCCAAAAGAATGAGCGGACCTAAAGGCTTTAATCTCAAGTTTGGTCAGACGGACGAGAAGAATAACGGATTTGGGAGTTTGGCGGCTGGCAGAATCAGGATTCGATTATTGCCTCAAATATTAATGGAAGAGGCTCCGTCCTCACCAACAGCATTTTTAACGTAGAAGATCATAAAGAATACGCCTTGAAGTTGGAAGTATCCGGCCGCCGGATTCGTGCCCAAGGCAACCGGTTTGCGTACGATTTTCCCCAGTATTCCATCACGGTATTCAGAGTGAAATAGAGTAAGTCTTCAAAAATATCGCCTTAAAAAAGCGGTTTTTTGTTGTTTCGTCTGTTTGAGGACCATTAAGCCGCTATACGAAAAGAGGATCGTTATGGTGAACCGGATATGGAAGCCCAGCTTGATGAGGCAAATCTTAATCTTGATTGCGCTTATGCTGGTCACGCTGCTTATTACTTATATCATTACGAACCGGATTGCCCAGCAAATTATCGAACGGAAGGTAACCGCATCCGTTAATACCATCCTGCAACAGGTCAACGAGAAGATGACGAGCTTTGACAGCGACATGCAAGGAATATCCACCTTCTTGTTTTACAGCCCTACCGTGCAGACCTATATCAATACGGACGATATGCTGGACCGGGTACTGAAGAACCGCGAAGTGTTGTCGGTATTCGCCAACACGATGTCAATGAAATCCAATATAAGGGGGATTCAGCTATATGACCGAAGCGGGAAGCTGATGACAAGGCTTGGCGAGGGCCAGGACGAGACGACGGCTCCCGTACAGACGATGTCCTATTCCGGGCTGGTTAATCTGGATGACCGTCCGACGGAGCATTTTTACATCATTACGGCTCCAATCTATGGACTGGACAGCAACCATATCGCAACGGAATACCGGGGGACCGGTCGTTACGTGATGGATGTCTCTAACCTCAGCCCGATTCTGAGAAGCGCAAAAGTTACGGCCAACTCCCGGGTTATGCTATTGGACCGGAACGATCATATTTTAACGAGCGAAGGCAAGGTGTCCAGCAGCGACTCGGTGAACGTAGGCAAGTGGAAAGCAAACTCGAAGTTTATCGTCCAGTCGATTACGCTTGCTCCTTCCGGCTGGAAGCTGATCAGTATCATTCCGAAGAGCGAGCTGCTTAACGAGCTGGGAACGGTTAAACGGATTAATATTACAACCTACGCCATTATGTTCGGTATTTTGTGTATGTTTCTGCTGATTTTCTTCACCCGAATTCTCATGCCCATCAAATCGTTAATGGATTTCATTAAGTCCTATCCGAAAAACGGAGAGGATAGCCGCTATCAGGTCGTTCACAAAAACGAGATTGGCGTGCTTGCCCAAAAGCTGAATAATATGCTCGACGATATTAGCGAGTTAAGCGATGAGGTCCGCTCTACCCAAATCCGGATGCTGGAAATTGAGCTGGCCAAAAAACAAATGGAAATATCGGCTTTCCGGAACCAGATTAATCCGCATTTTCTGTATAACACGCTGGAAAGCATCCGCGCCATGGCCTTTTACCATGATGTCCGCGATATTGCGGATATTTCGGAGTCGCTGTCGCGCATGTTCCGCTATGCGGTGAAAGGGAGCAACTTTGTGACGATCGCGGAGGAGCTGGCCCACATTAGGGAATATGCGAGAATTATAGATTTTCGATTCAGGGGGCGGTTTAAGATCGTTATCCGCTGCGAGGAGAATTTATTGAACGAGACGATGCTCAAAATGCTTCTGCAGCCGCTTGTTGAAAACGCGGTATTTCATGGGCTGGAACGGAAGCTGGGTGAAGGTGAAGTAGTGATCGATATTCATAAATCCGCCGATCATCGGATCGGGGTTCTTGTTCAAGATAACGGCTACGGCATGAGCGAGAGCCAGCTGCAAGAATTAAAGGAAGGCCTTATCGGCGATCAGGAATTCGCGTCAGGGGAACAGGGGAAGCAGAAGGGTATCGGGATTTCGAATATCTATAACCGGACGCATCTATTCTATGGCGAAGCTGCAACGCTTGAGGTTGACAGCATGTTAAATGAAGGGACGAGCGTCAGGATTTCTTTCCCGTCGCACGTCATCGAGGGAGGAACCAAACATGTATCGCGTGTTAATCGTGGATGATGAGCCTTGGGTCGCTTACGGCATATCGAAGCTTATCGATTGGGAGTCGGAAGGGTTTCGGGTTATTGGCGAAGCTTACGACGGTTCATCGGCTTTACGGTTTATTGAGGAGCATCAGCCTGAAGCGGTTGTCTCGGATATCCGGATGCCGGGGCTTAACGGAATTGAACTGCTGAATGAAATAGCCAAGCAGAAGCTTGGGACGGAAGTTATTCTTGCGAGCGGGTATTCCGAATTTGAATATGCCCAGCAGGCGTTGCGGCTTGGCGCATTTGATTATTTGCTTAAGCAAATCGAGAAGGATCAGCTGCTCGAAACGATCGTGCGTTTGAGAGGCCATTTGGAGCAAAAAAAGCTGAAAGCCGGCGACCCCGATGCACCGCTGAACGATTTGTTTGAGCTGCTTGATGCCGACGGCCATACCACGATTGGTCAGTATCTAGGCAACCGGGGAATGAAGCCCGAGCATCCGAATGTTCTGCTCATAAACGCTCTATTTCCGTATGCCACGGTGACGGATTCCTCCGAGAGAGTTGCGGAATTGTCCGCGATGAATGCCCATGTTATTAGAACAGGCTCTAACAAGCTGTCTTATATTTTGCAATATGATGAAGCAGTGCACGCCAAGGAACTGCTGGATTTTATAACCGGCAGTCTTAATGATGCGAGCCATATCGGAATCAATATGCCGGCGGATTTGTCTTATCCGCTCTCAAAGATGTTTCAAGCGGCAGATATCGCGTTATTCACTTCATGCTTTTATCCGGATCAGCGCATCGTCCGTTATAAAGAGCATGAGGCAACGGCCGCCGGAATCTCGGGAACTATGCTGCAGCTGGAGCTGAGCATGAAAGAACGAAAATTAACCGGTATGCAGGAATGCCTTCAGCGCCTTATGGAGCAATGTCGCGGCATGCAGCTGGATCAATTCACTAGCGTGTACAATCAGATCATCTCGCTTATCCATAAATATTACAGCCAGGCAAGCCCGCAGCAGGATATGGAATTTCTGACTTACGATCAGCTGGCAAGGACCTATTCTTCTATAGATGCCGTATTTGAAAGGTTGAAGTCCGGCTTCGAGCTGGAAGGAACGCCCGATCTCCCGGTAATAAGCGGGCAGGTGAAAGCCGTAATGGACTATATCGATTCAAGCTTTACGGAGGATATCATGCTGGGGGCAATCGCCAAACGTTTTAATCTGAGCCTTAGCTATCTTAGCTTCCTTATTAAGAAGGAAACGGGAACCTCTTATTCGGACTATATTACGGGCAAAAGAATCGCGCTTGCAAAAGAGCTGCTCAAGGAAAGCTCCATATCCGTTTACGAGGTTGTGGAGCGTGTCGGCTACAAGGACTATTTTCATTTCAACAAGCTGTTTAAAAAACACGTCGGGCTAACGCCAAGCAAGTTCAGAAAAATATGAAAGCGCTATCTACAATTCGCACCAATTTGCAAAATTACAAACATATGGCTGTGGACTGGATCCAACTATCATGAGAAGGGTAAGAGCCATTACAAGTCTTAAGGGGGAACAAAGGTATGAGAAAGCATTACAGCTTGTGGACGGTCATGCTATTGTCTTGTTCGATTGCGCTTTCAGCCTGCAGTTCGAATCAACCGAATAACAGCCAGGAAGGAACGAATAACGCGGCAGCCAATTCCGCGGAACCGTCTTCCTCAAGCGGCGCGGCGGAGAATACAGCTCCGGTCAAGCTGACGTGGTTCTCTGACGTAAGCGGATGGAATCCGCCGTCGCCATGGAATTCGGATCCCAATTCGGTAGAAGGGACGATTACAAGCAAGACCGGTTTATCGTTCGAATTCAACATTCCGGCTCAGGATGCGGGCACGAAGTTAAGCCTGATGCTTGTCTCGTCCAATAAGCTGCCGGATATTATGACGCTGACGGACGGCACGCTGGAGAAGAAGCTGATTGACGCGGGCAAAGTATGGAATCTGGACGAATTTCTGAAAAAATATAATCCGTCCTCTCCGCTGCTGACGAACTTTCCGCAAGATCTGAAGCAAGCCTTAACCGAGCGCGACGGCGGCTGGTATGCCTATCCGAGTCATATGGATACGCAGGATGCCCGCAAGATTTATCCGCCATCGAGTGAATATTACTCCGATGCGGCTAAGTACCGCAACAATAACTCTATTATGTTCAATCAGGAAATTATGCAGCAAGCGGGTATTACGGAGGATGAGTTAAAGACGGAGGACGGAGTGCTTGCGGCTTTTGAGAAAGTGAAGGGGCTGAAAATCGATGGAGCGCCCGTTGTTCCCCTGATGATTAACGGGAAAGATTATCAAGGCTTATCGGTTGGCGGAACTGGACACGGCGGCACTCTAGGTACGCTGGAAGCCATGTTCGGAGCTATGCCGGTCGATAAGGACGGCAATTACCGCGACGTGATCCTGGCCCCGGAAACGAAGCATGCGCTTGATTTCCTGTACAAAGCGGCCAAAGCAGGTGCCTTTGATCCAAGCCAGATGACCGTGGACGATACATCCACGAAAGCATCCGTCAAGACAGGCCGCGTATTCAGCTTTATCGGCAATACGGCCAATACCGGATTTACGGACGAGAACGCGGTTGGCACGTGGATTACGCCAGGACCAATGTTGTCGAATGAGGGAACAAAGCCGGTGGCGGGCCGCTCCATGAAGGCGGGAACAGGTTGGATGAATACGTTTATTTCCAAGGATGCGCCTAATCCGGAGATAATTGCCAAATGGCTTGATTTCATGACCAGCAACGAAGGGCTCTTGCTTAACTATTACGGCTTCGAAGGAACCGACTATACGCTGGACGCGAATGGACTTGTCGTACAGACGGAGCAAGGTCTGAAAGATGCAGCCGATTATTCCAAAACCGGCGTGTTTGCCTTCTGGCCGTTCCACAATATTGCCTGGCATGACCATGCGACGGTTGCTCCTACCTCCAATAAAGGGGCGGACAGCGTCATGGCAATGCAGGTGCAGACAACGATAGGCAAAAACTCCGAAATTTACGATTCTTCAGCATTGATTATGCCTAGCAATTTCATTGAAGCCGGCAGCAAGATGGCCAATGATCAGCTGCAAATCAAGACGTACCTGGAAGCCCAAATCTCCAAAATCGTATTGGCTAAAGACGATGTTACAAGGGATAAACTCTATGACGATATGATCGCTCAGGTGAAGAAGATGGGAATCGAAGATATCAATGCGAAGATCAACGAGCAGTTCCATAAGCAGCAGGAAAGCTACGGTACAACGATTAAAGGGATCAATTCTTAAGTAGTGGATCAAGGGGATCGTGTCAAAGCCGAAAGCTACGGCATGATCCGCCCTTGAGCAGGAGGGAGTCAGTTGATGAATCCGTCGGATAAAAAAAGGAAGAAACAAAAGGGCTATGCGCTGCAATCCGACTTGCGAACGCAGACCGAGCTGACGGTTATGATTGGGCCAGGCGTGATCTCCATTATCGTATTCAGCTTTTTGCCGCTGTTTGGTCTGCTGATGGCCTTCAAGCATTATGACCCGATTAGCGGAGTTAAGGGGATATTCACAAGCCCATGGAATCATTTCGATAACTTCAAGCTTATCTTTGATAACTTTCAATTTTGGCCAATGGTCAAAAATACGCTCGGCATTAATCTGATTGGGTCGCTTGTTGGTATACCCGTCACGATTATTTTCGCTTTGCTGCTTAACGAAATCGTCAGTACGAGGTTCAAATCGGCAATTCAGACCATTACCTACCTGCCGCATTTCTTGTCCTGGGTTATTTATGGCGGCTTGTATATTACGCTTCTGAATCCGCAGGAAGGGATTATCAACTATCTGCTGGTCCATCTGCATCTGGTGAACGAGCCTCTGCAATTTCTGTCCGATCCAAGCTATTTCTGGGGTCTGGCAATCGTTACGAACCTGCTTAAGGATCTCGGATGGGGAGCGATTCTGTACTTGGCCGCGATGGCCGGCGTCGACCAATCGTTATACGAAGCAGCGGCAATAGACGGAGCGGGACGGTTCAAACGAATGTTCCATATTACGCTGCCAGGAATCATGTCAACTTTAATGATCATGATCATTTTCGCCGTAAGCGGCATGCTGAACAATAACTTTACGCAAATTTATGTCTTGCAGAACTCCTTGAATATGCCAGCCAGCCAAGTAATCGATACGTACGTTTATCAGACGGGCTTGCTGAATTTCCAGTTCGATGTCGCAACGGCTATCGGATTAATGAAGTCCGTGCTTGCGCTTGTCTTGCTTGTGGGAGCTAATTATGCTTCGAAAAAAATTACAAAATCAGGTCTGTTCTAAGGAGGCATCCCGGTATGGTTGGAGGAAAGTCTCTAGGAGACCGTACATTTTCCGTTACGAATACAGTGATCATGGTCGTGATCATGATTGTGACCGTATATCCTTTTTGGTACGCGATTATTAGTTCCCTGAACAGCGGGATTGATCTGCAGCGCGGACCGGTGTTTCTATGGCCACGCATATTTACTTGGGCGAGCTGGCGAGCGGTTTTGGCGGATCCGGGTCTGCTCAGCGCAGCCTGGATTACCGTATCCCGAACCGCCATCGTAACGATCATCTCGATATTTTATACGGCAATGTTCGCTTACGCCTTCTCGCGCCCCTACTTAAAGTGGCGAAAATGGTATATGGCGATTGGGTTTACGAGCATGTATTTCAGCGGTGGGCTTATTCCGTCTTTTCTATTAATCAACTGGCTTCATCTCTATGATAATTATTGGGTATACATTATTCCTTCTTTGTTTGGCGGCTTCTGGAACGTTATTATCCTGAATGCGAACTACAAAGCGATTCCGGATGCTTTGTTTGAATCCGCCAAGCTGGACGGGGCGAGCGAATTCTCGATTTTCCTGCGCCTCGTTCTGCCTCTGTCCAAGCCGGTATTGGCGGCATTATCGATCTTTACGGCGGTCGGCATATGGAATGATTACGGAACGACGCTTTATTTTACGCAGTCCAATGGCCTTCAGACCCTGCAATATTTGATTCTTAAGCTGCTTCAGACAAGCTCTGCGGTTGAACAGCTGTCAAGCTCGGCATCGCTCTCTAATCCCGCGGTATCCGAGTTGCTGTCTCTGGCGCAGGGACAAGGCGAAATTACGTCGCATACCATTGAATTAGCCTCCATGGTTATCGCATCGATTCCGATGATTGTCATGTACCCGTTTGCGCAAAGATTTTTTATTTCAGGCGTATTGTTAGGTTCGGTCAAAGGTTGATACTAATTGGAAACAGAGAGGAACGGTGGTTATGACAGCACCTTTATTCAGAGATCCGATCTATGACGGGGCAACGGATCCTACGGTTATCTTCAACCGGGAAACAAAAGAATGGTGGATGGTGTATACGAGCAGGCGGGCAACCGCCGAAGGGCCGGGAGTCGCTTGGGTGCATGGCTCCGATCTTGGAGTCGCGACGTCTGCGGATGGCGGACGGAACTGGGTTTATCGGGGGACGTTGCCAGGGCTTGATTTCGAGTGGGGGCGCAATACGTTCTGGGCACCGGAAATCTATTGGCATGACGGCATCTATCATATGTACGTCAGCTATATTCAAGGCATCCGGGTGGAGTGGACGGGAGATCGCCGGATTATTCATTATACGAGCAAAAACCTGATCGACTGGCAGTTGGAAGGACCGCTCTCGCTAAGCTCGAATCGCGTGATTGACGTATGCGTCCATGAGCTTCCGGGAGGCGGTTTTCGGATGTGGTATAAGGATGAAGAGCATGGATCGGCTACTTACGCGGCGGACAGCGAGGATTTGTACCATTGGCATAGCGCCAGACCCGTACTTACGCATCGCGGGCATGAAGGACCAAATGTATTCCTGTTCAAGGGCAGCTATTGGATGATTATCGACGAATGGAGAGGGCAGGGCGTTTACCGTTCCGATGATTTGGATAATTGGGAACGGAACGGGATGATTCTCGACACTCCGGGCGTCCGTAAGGATGACGAGTGGATCGGCCATCATGCGGATGTCGTCGTTTCCGGGGACGAGGCGTATGTCTTTTATTTCACCCACCCGGGACGCAGCGGAATGCAGGAGGGCGCAAAAGAAGGATACGAAGAGCGCCGGTCATCCGTTCAAGCAGCACGGCTCGATGTGCAGGACGGGATTCTCGTATGCGACCGCGACGAGGATTTTGAGATGAACTTGATAAATGAATAACGGCTGGCTGTAAGAGCAACTATTCCGAAACGGCATTCGGAATAGTTTCTTTTTTTTACATCTTGCAAGCGGTGAGTCAGCGCAGCTTGCCGAATGCGGACCGGAGTTCATTCGTGAATAACTCGACTGCTCCCAAGCGGGGAAGTGCCCGCCTTTATCCAGCACGTTGTAATAGAAAAGCTTAGGATAAGCTTGTTTCGAGCGCTTCGTAGACTCGTCCAGGAAAATGTTTATAGCAGCCGGCAGCTTAAGCCTTATCTCCACGGAGCAGGTCTCAGTAGTAAGTGTAAATTGAACAGTACATCTTAGTCGTAGATATACATTGTCTCAATTGTAGATATATAAATGCTTTATTTGAGAAGATTTTGGTCTCAATCGTAGATATTACTCACAGAGACAATAACAAACAACTGTTAGTATAGCCATTCCATCAAACAATACATCTATCCATTGAAGGATTAAGTTAAGAAATACTTGGATTGTATGATTCTAATCAGAAATTCACAATCTAGATTTAATTCTCTGTGGAAAGGATGTGTATGGATAAATGGCAAATAACAAAAACTATAATCACAATCAGCATGATCATACCGATAATAATGGACAGCGGCAGAATGACGTTCATGGAGGCGAGCTTCATAATGGACGTCTAAGCCAGATTAAGAATAGTAATCCTAATGGTGAAGCTGTGCAAAATGAATTTCTAAGTAAAAAAGAATAAAGTAGAAAAAACAACAAGCTGACTTCGGTTTAACAACCGGAATCAGCTTGTTTGTTTTACTCAGAAATTATCCCTTATTCGCTCTCTGTATCAACGATTTCTTCCAGTACAGAGGACTGCTCATGGCTTGCTGCGATTATTTCTTGGTCCGTATGATTAGTGCCTTGAATCTCTTCAGCAGCTTGTGCTTGACGATTCAATTGCTTCTCTACTTGTCCAATTCCATGTGCACCTTGATGGCCGCGGCTAGACGTCAATTGATTCTCCACCTTTCACATTATCATGCAGCCGATCTTATCGACCTAGGTAGTATATCCAGCAACTCCCCATTCCATTAGACAAAGACAAGGCTATACCTGAATGATAATAGGGAGAATCATGGGTCTTCTCTTGGTCTTAGCATATAAAAACTTTCCGACCGATTCTTTAATATTCTGCTTGTAGAGATTCCAAGGCTTGTGTAGATTTGTTTCCTGCAAAAGCTCCATCTGCTGCATTGTAATGCGATGCACTTCTTCCATTAATCCTTCCGATTCCTTAACGAATACAAAGCCCCGGGAAATGATGTCAGGACCAGATACGATCTTATTGTCTGACTTTCCAAAGGTGATGACGATGATTAAGATCCCATCTGCAGACAGTACTTTACGGTCTCGTAAGACAACATTGCCAACATCACCGATTCCAAGACCATCAACATAAGTGTCCCCATTGGTAACTCTTCGTTCCTGAAAAGCTTCTGATCCTGCGAAATCTACCACATCACCGTTGTTCAGGATGAAAATATTACTCGACTTAACTCCAACGGATTCGGCTAACAGACGATGCAAATGGAGCATGCGGTATTCGCCATGAATGGGAATAAAATATTCCGGTTTCATCAAAGTAAGCATTAGCTTTAATTCTTCTTGGCTGGCATGACCGGATACATGCATTCCGGTATTTGATCCTGAGCCATAGATAACCTTCGCTCTTCTCTCAAAGAGGTTATCTACGATGCGAGCTACGTTCCGTTCGTTGCCGGGAATAGGCGAGGATGCAAAAATAACAGTATCTCCAGCAGAGACAGAAATCTGCCGATGATTGCCACTGGCAATGCGTCCTAACGCAGCCATTGGTTCCCCTTGACTGCCTGTACAAGCTACTACGATTTCATCCCGCTTATATTTATTTACTTCCGCCAGATCAACCAGCATGTTTGAGGGCATATTCAAATAACCCAAAGTTGATGCAATCTCTACAACATTGACCATACTTCTGCCTGCTAAAGCGATTTTTCGGTCCGTCTTAATGGCGGCATCGATAATTTGCTGCAGCCGATGCACATTAGATGCGAAGGTCGTTATAAATATCATCCCTTCCGCATTAACGAAGGCTTCGAGAATATTGGCGCCAACTAAACGTTCCGAGGGGGTAAATCCGGGCCGCTCCGCGTTGGTGCTTTCAGACAATAGAGCTAATACGCCGTTTTTTCCGATGTCAGCCATTTTGTGAATATCAGCGTACTGATTATTTACCGGAGTCAAATCGAATTTGAAGTCTCCGGTGTGGACGACTGTTCCCTGTGGGGTATGAAAGGCAATGCCCAGACAATCCGGTATACTATGGTTAGTACTGAAGAAGCTGAGAGGAACGTTGCCTAAGGTAATCTCGGAGTGAGGATCAATCTGATGCAGGATCGTTGTACCGAGCAGTCCATGCTCCTTCAGTTTTCCTTTTATTAAGCCAAGTGTTAATCTCGTAGCATAAATAGGCATGTTCAATTGTTTGATGATATATGGGATACCGCCTATATGATCCTCATGTCCATGTGTAACGACAAGCCCTCTGACTTTATCCTGATTTTCAATTAAATAAGAAATATCAGGTATAATGACATCAATTCCTAACAGACTTTCATCTGGAAATTTCGAGCCGCAGTCTACGACAATTAGATCGTCTCCGCTTTGAATAATATACATGTTTTTCCCAATCTCGTTTACTCCGCCAAGAGGGATGATTGATAATTTTTGATTATTCATTTTAACCTCCGCAAATCTGAATAGTTATTTCCAATTGGTTTGTTTTTCCCAGTGTTCACTTGGTTTATTCTCTATGGAGATTGGGCGATTGATGCAAAAACAGATATTCGCTGTATCCAAAACATGTTATTATTCTCATAACGTTTATTTCTATTTTATGAGTCAGCCACACGGAAGGGAGATTCAGTTATGAAGTTTGGAGTCAGTACATACAGCTATTATCAAGCGTTAAGGTCAGGGGAATTAGACATACTTGGTGTCATAGGTAACATAGCGGAGATTGGCGGAGAGCATGTTGAGATTGTGCCTCTAGGTTTCGATTTGACTGAAGAATTAATCCAAGCTATTCGCCGTAAAGCGGATGAGGTCGGTATTTATATCTCCAATTATTGTGTTGGTGCGAACTTTGCTGGCAAGAGTGAGACCGAATACGAGCAGGAGATTGATAGAGTAATGGGGGAAGTGGACATTGCAGCTGCACTTGGTGTTAAGCTGATGCGACATGATGTTGCTTCGTCACCGGATACGTCGATCGGGAACTTTAATAAGGAACTGCCCAAGCTGGCTGAGGCTTGCCGCCGAATTGCTGACTATGCAGCTACGAAGGGGATTACGACTAGTGTAGAAAATCACGGTTACTTCCTTCAAGCAAGCGATCGTGTACAAACTCTCCTCCATGCTACGGACAGAAGTAACTTCAAAACGACGCTGGACGTAGGGAACTTCCTCTGCGTTGATGAGGATCCGGCTTCTGGGGTTACTAATAACATTGCTTATGCTTCCATGGTGCATGTGAAGGACTTTTATGTACGTCATCCTGAAAGCAATCTTGCAGAAGGCTGGTTCCGTTCCTCTCATGGCAATTATTTGCGGGGTGCTATCGTAGGTCATGGAGATATAGACATGCGTCGTGTGTTAGGCATCGTTAAGAAATCTGGCTATGACGGCTATATTTCAGTTGAGTTCGAGGGGCTTGAGCCATGTATATTCGCAACGCAGCAGGGCTTGAATCAATTGAAAACGATTTGGGAGTCACTTTAAACTTTTATAATAATCATTTAAGGGAAGCAGCATGTCTGCTTCTCTTTTTTCTTATTTGAATAATTCATTCTCTCTAGGTATAATATAAGAACAAGTGTTCCTTTTTATTGTGAATGGAGGGAATTGAAATGGCTGTTGAAATCAAAGAGATCCTGTCCAAGAGCATCCTTAGTGAAGCTAAGGGTTACTTAGATATTGGCTTTACCCACTCCCTTAATCCTTATAGCGGCTGTGCGTTTGCCTGCAAATATTGCTATGTTAGAGAAATGCCGATTCAGAAGTTCAAGCAGACTCCATGGGGAGAATGGGTGGACATCAAGTCGAATGCGGCGGAGATTTACCGGAATGAAGTGATTAAGCTTCGCCGGAAAAACAAGCCGATTAATATCTTTATGTCTTCGGCGACCGATCCTTATCAGCCTATTGAGCGGGAAGCGGGGATAACCCGTCGGATCTTGCAGGAAATGCTGGAGTCACCACCTGATCTTGTCCAAATTCAGACGCGAAGTCCACTTATTCTGAAGGATTTGGATCTCATTGTGCAGTTGAAGGACAAATGCGAGGTTCTAGTATCGATGACGGTAGAGACGGATCGTGAAGATATGAAGCAGCTGTTTGCTCCCTATGCGCCGGGCATCAAGCTTCGTATGAAGGCATTAAGAGAGGTTCATGCTGCAGGGATTATGACGCAAGCTGCGATTTCACCTGTGCTGCCGTTTACGCCTGATTTTCCGAAGACACTAGAAGGAATAGCCGATCGAATCTGGATCGATACCTTAAACATCGGGGACGGTTCGTTGGGGAAACGATCGAAGCGGCTAGGCATGCCTCAGCTGTTTGATGACCATGATCTGACGGATTGGTATAGAAGCGATATTCACTCCAGGGTAGAGACGTATTTCCGCTCGTTCTTCCCTTCAGAGATGATTCATGTGAGCAAGAGTGAAGCTTTCCCATTGAAGCCATAAAAAAGAAAGGACCACTGTCGTCAGTGGTCCTTTCTTGATTTACAGTTAATGTGCCCGGCTTGGTTTAGCCTTCTTCATCTCTTTATTATCTTTTTGATTCTCCGATTTGTTAAGCTCTGCAATCAGCTTATCGCCTTCCACGTCAAGGTTCGGAAGAATGCGATCAAGCCATTTTGGCATGCTCCACGCTTTGTCACCAAAGACAGCCATAATAGCGGGAACAAGCGCCATACGAACGAAGAAAGCATCAATCAGAATGCCGATGGTGAGGGCAAAACCGATCTGTTTGAGCATAATGTCTTCGGTTAGAATGAATCCGGCGAAGACGGATACCATGATGACAGCCGCTGCGACTACAACACGGCTAGCCTGTTGATAGCCATCAACCACACTTGAGGTTCCTTTGTGACCATGGACATAAGCCTCACGCATGGAGCTGACAAGGAATACTTGATAGTCCATCGCAAGCCCGTAGAGAATACCGGATACCATAATCGGCATAAAGCTGAGAAGCGGGCCGCCGGTATCAAAGCCAAATAGGTTATGCAGCCAGCCCCATTGGAACACAGCGGTTGTAATACCGAAGGTAGCCAGGATACTAAGCAAGAAGCCGATTGTTGCTTTAATCGGAACGATGATGGAACGGAATACGAGCAGCAAAATGATAAGTGACAGGATAAGAATGATACCGATATAGATCGGGAACACCTCAGCCAGCTTCGCGGACATATCAATGTTGATCGCGGTAAAGCCGGTCACGCCAAGTGTCACTTTGTTATTTTGCGAGATACTTGAGTTATGATCACGAAGCTCTTGAACAAGTTTGTTAGTTGATTCGTCTGTTGGACCTGATTTTGGAATGACACTGATAATACCGATGTCACCTGTCTCGTTAATACCCATTGGAGAAACGATTGCGACATCATCATGCTGTTGAATATCCTGAACAAGCTTGCCTAACAACTCAGGAGTGACTTTGTCAGAAGAGCTTGCGGGCTCAGCTACGAGAAGCAACGGAGAGTTGAAACCTTCTCCAAATCCGGCAGAGATAGCATCGTAACTTTGTCTTGCTGCCGTATCAAGGTTTGCTGTATCCCCAGAAGGCATGCCTAATTTCATTTCGGCAGCTGGAATGGCGGCTGCGCCAAGAACAACGATTACACCAAGAATAACGAGCCAGCGGCGTTTTACAACCCCATTCGCCCAGCGGTGTGCTGTGCCTTGACGGGATACTTTCGCTTGTTCCTTGTTCTTCTTCCGTGCTTTCTCGGAGACGATTCGCTCTCCTACAAGACCAAGCAGTGCAGGAAGTAGAGTTAAAGCTACCAGGACATTGATGAATACGCTCGCTGCTGCGACAAGCGCCATTGCAGAAAGGAAATCAATATTCATAACAATCATGCCGCATAACGCGATAATAACGGTTAGTCCTGCGAAGAATACAGCACTGCCGGCAGTACCAACCGCTCTGCTCGCAGCTTCACGTGCACTTAGACCCTGATCCAGGATCATGCGGCGCTGACGGTTCACGATGAATAAGGAATAGTCGATACCAACAGCCAAACCAACCATCATGGCAAGTGCAGGAGTGATATCCGTCATCGGAATAAATTTGGAGAGGGAGTATGCGCCGCCTACACTAATACCTACACCAAGAAGTGCCGTTACAAGCGGAAGGCCGGCTGCAACAACAGAGCCAAGTGTGATGAATAGAACGACAGCTGCAACAACAATCCCGATTCCTTCGGTTGCGCCAATAGCCGGTTTGCCTACAAGCGTGTCGCTTGGCAATGCTTTAATTCCCAAGTTTGCTTGTTCAACAGCTGTAACGTCAGCAACAACGGAGTCGATAACTTCTTGTGGCAGTGACATTTGTTGAACGGTGAATTGGAATTGGAACAAGGCTACATTCCCATCGGAAGAGATCATGACCCCAGGAACAGGATTGCCATCGACCATCAGTGGGCCGTATGGGGCTTGCTGAGCCGCAGCTGTTTGATCTGTTTCTGTACCTTGCGTACTATCGGAAGCAGCAGCATCTGTTGCAGCTGCACCTTGTGCCGCAGCTGCTTCAGCAGGATTAATAACATATTCAATACCATACACATCATTGATCGCTTTCATAACGGCGGTTATACGTTCCGGAGTATCCAGACGTTCGCCTTTAGGAGCGGTGAATACAACGCTTGCTTGACCGCCGGATGCTTCAGGCAGTTCTTTTGCCAGTTGATCGAGTACCTTTTGCGCTTCCGTACCTTTAATCTTCATTTCGGAGCTGGTGTGGATGCCGTTAATGCCAATCAGGGCTCCAACGATGCCAAGAATAGCGACCCAGGCGATAATAAAATGCCAAGGCTTGTTATAAGCGGTTTTGCCTATTTTGTACAGAAAAGTAGACATAACAGTATGTTTCTCCTTTTTATATAGGGAATGATAGTACAGGAAGACAACTTAGAAACCGTTCCTTAAAAACTTGAACATCTCATCCAAATATTGATCTAACAAGATAGACTCTGACGACTCATCCTTCGTTTGACCGGGAAACTGGATGTTGCTGCTTCCATACAGCATAGGTAATGCAGCACCATATACAGCTCCAACTAGCAGTTGGATATAGCCAGTCGCATATTTGTCTTCGAATAAATCAATAAGTAATTCCTGCGCATCACCTTGATGATGATGGAGAGCACTAAGAATATAGGGCTCTAACGTAGGATGCTGCTTGGATAGTTTGACGAGCTCGCGCGTTTTTTTGAACAAGCCGGCGGTAAGCTCCATTCTGACCAGTTGCTCCAATACTTCAAGCGGAGTGGAGTTTTCCGGCAGATTCTCGAGCAACTGCTGAACCTCATCCACATTGTTGAAGGCGGAGGCACCCATCACAATCGCCTCCTCCTTACAGGAGAAATGGTTTGCGAACGTTCTTCTCGAGTATCCTGCGCGTTGCACAACATCCTCAACAACAAAGCCATCCATTCCAAGTTCCATCGCGAGATCAAACGCGGCTTCGGCCAGCGCATTTGCCGTCGCCTCTCTTTTGACATCACGTAAGTTTTGCTTGTTCATGGTTATTCGGCAGTGCGCCTTCACCTCTTTTCGAATAAATATCTCTATATCTTATATTATTGCCCATTGGGCAAAGATGCACAATGGGAAGAGTTTGACGGTTTTGTGGCAATGGGAAAATACTACAAATAAAGAGGGGTTGTCCTCAAAGCCGAGTGGCTTATGGACAACCCCATTCGTATGTTCTAACGAATCGACATATTCTTATTTGCCCTTACATGCCCAGTCTAATAAGTATTTTGCCGAAACAGTGTTACTACGATTCGTTACACTTTGGCGGGCTGATGGGCTGGGGAAGGTTGTTCAGTTGGTCGGTCGACCGGCGCTATACCGTCCCTCACTCCAAACCAAACCCAATCGTGTCCAGCCACTCCACACATAGTTCAAACCAATGAGCTGCATGCGGGTGTGGCGTATGTACTTCCTGATTGCACATGGACAGGCCATGTTGTCCATTATTAAAGATATGGCATTCGAATGATACTTTGGCTTTACGCAAAGCACTGATCATGAGCAGCGCATTCTCGATCGTCACGGCCTGATCATCCTCCGTATGCCAGATGAATGTTGGAGGCGTTTCGCTGTTCACACGTTTCTCAATGGAATAGAAGCCGGATATCTGATCGTCTTCCCATGAGCCGCTCAGGTTGTAGAAGGATTCCCGATGGGCGAATTCGCCTGAGGTAATAACGGGATACCCCAAAATCATAGCATTTGGCTTCAATGCATTTCCTGTGTAACCCAGTCGTTCCATAAGGGCAGGTTCATTCCACATCGTACCGCATGCCGCTGCCAGGTGTCCTCCAGCAGAAAACCCGCAAACCGCGATTTTGTCCGCTGCAATACGCCATTCTTCAGCATTCTCTTTCAGAATCAGGATCGACTCTAAAGCTTCGATCATTGGCTGCATATTTCTGGCATCCTCCTGACAGGAGTAGCGGAGGACAGCTGCATGATAACCCGCCTTATAGAACGCAATCGCAACCGGCTCGGCTTCCCGTTCGGATACGAATCGGTACGCACCTCCGGGAGTGATCAAAATAATAGGGCGTGCTTTTTCCCTCAATTCCACAATGTCGTGCAAATAAAGCGTCAATGTTGCCCCGTTACTGTGCTCAAGTTTAATCGTATCTAGCTTCATCGATTATCATATCCCCCTGTACTTGTCGTTCAATAATTGCCGCAATCTCTCCCAAGCTTAGCGCATTTTCCGTCGAGATTCTCGCTCTATTTTGTGCTGTTTTAATAGAAGAGGGTGCCGCTAGGAGAGGAAACCTCTTCTATATAATGCCTTAGAGAATCCACGCGTACCGGTGTGAATACATTCAGCACTCCGCGGCAGCGGGGGTTCTTTGCCTAGAAACAGTGTGCCATCAATTAGATAATAACCAAAGATGGTGATTCTGCCCAAGGGCAGATGCACAGTCCATCGGCTTAAGTTTAACGTAATCCTATATAGAAATATCTTGATAGGTATTTCCCAACCGCAGTCTAACGGAGGATAAAAACATGGAGGGGAAGACGGATGCCCAATAATGGTACACGTTGCGAGAAGTTTTCAAGGATTATCGGAGGGCTGCCTGGCTTTGCTGGCGGAAAATGCGTTTCCACGATAAATCGAAATAAAATACGTGCAACAATCTTGGGAAAAAAATTTAGAGTTACGACTTCTTTTTCATATGAATCCTTAAGCGAAAAAACGGGCAGAGCGCTTTGTTTAGGGAGAGCCGCATTACTAGAGAAAGAAGTCAATCCTTTCATTACGGCTATTCGCAAACAAGGGATAAAAGTGACATCTATTCGCAATGAATGGCTTTTCGAGCATCCCCGCTTGATTTATATTAATATTGAAACGGTTGCTAGACCATTAGATTTCGCCAGAAAAGTTAGACGAGCGTTGAGCTCTGTCCGGTCATCAGGCTAAAGAACAACAAGAACGTTAACAATTAAGAAGTCGCATAACTGCTGGCAAGAGTACGTTAGATTTCTGTAAGAGACTAGCTCTTCAAGTATTCCTCAATTAAACGCAGTGAGTACGAAAAAGGATAGGGGAATAGGGTGTCCCAGACAGGGGGCACCCTATTCTTCTGCCTAATTAGCGCTTCAGCAAATCCTCACGCACCGGCGTGAACACATCCAGCAGGATGGATGCTTCAAGGGCTGTTACACCATGCTTAGCTCCACTTGGGATGCAGATCGTATCGCCCTCTGCGAGTACAGTTTCCACGTCATTAATCCGGAACGCTATCTTTCCTTTCATACAGTAGCTCATCTGCTCATGCGGATGACTATGCTCATAACCTTCAGCTCCTGGTTCAAAATGTACCTCCATCATCATCAGGCTGTCGCCAGCCTGCTTGATACAGCGGGTAACACCGGGCTCCGCCTTTTCCCACATTCCTATGTTGCTCATCGCAAATCACTCTCCTTAGCCAAAAATTTTCACTAGTGCTTATACGTGCAGTGTAGCGCAGTTTGCCCTGTTCGGGCAGTGCCAATGGGAAGAAACTAAAAAAACTACAAAAAATTATAAGATTACTCAAATACGGCTTTAGGGACCTCGCCGCTACAATAAACATGCAGGCCATGTGCCTTACAAATTGTAGGAGGAGGATAAATGAAAACGCTTAAAAAAATTGCGCTGGCTATAGACACTGTGCTGGAATCCATTACGCTTATTGGTCTTCTAACGATGATTATCATCGTTACCGTGCAAGTGTTTACCCGCAAAGTATTTAACTTTGTGTTTCACAGCTCGGAAGAAATTACGATGCTGCTTATGGTCTGGTTTTCTTTCCTCGGCATCGCTTTTGGCTTTCGAGAGTATTTGCATATGGGGATTGATTCTTTTACAGCAAAGCTGCCAAAGGTCGTTAATCTGGTACTTGATAAAATCATCGGTATCACCATCTTTGCCTTTGGCGTGTATCTCATTTATTACGGCTGGGACTTTACGAAGCTAATGAGTGAATCTGAACTCCCGGCAACCGGCTGGCCTAACAGCCTGCTGTACCTCGTTATGCCGATTACGGGCGTGTTAGTCTGCATCTACGCATTTCTGCAATTAATCGGGATCGATACGAGAAGGCATCGGCAATTAGGAGGGCATGAATAATGGACAGCACGGCAATTGCCACATGTATACTTGCGGTGAGTTTTATCCTGTTCGTCCTGCTTCGGTTCCCGATTGCGCTTGGGCTGGCGGGTTCTTCAATCCTAACCCTGCTGTATCTGAAGGTACCGCTCGCAACAATCGGCCAGACTATGATTCAAGGCATGAATTCGTATTCGCTGCTTACGATTCCATTCTTTATATTGGCGGGGCAGATCATGAGTGAGGGGAAAATGGCTCTGCGCCTCATCAATCTGGCTCAGCTTATAGTAGGCGGCATTCGCGGCGGGCTTGCTATGGTGAACTGCGTGGCTTGTATGTTTTTCGGCAATATATCCGGTTCGGCCATCGCGGACGTGTCCTCCATTGGTTCGGTTATGATTCCGTCCATGAAGAAGAAGGGTTACGATACGGATTATTCAGTTGGTGTGACGGTATCGTCGGCCATTCAGGGTGTCGTTGTACCTCCGAGCCATAACCTGGTGTTGTATTCACTGGCAGCAGGAGGAGGTATCTCGATTACAAGCTTATTCCTTGCAGGCATTGTTCCAGGCATTATGATGTGTGCCGCGCTTATGGCCACCAGCTACGTTTTTGCTGTGAAGCGTGGGTATGAGAAAGGCGATCCCGTCGCTCGCAAAGATGTTCCGCGTATCCTGTTTGACGGCTTCATGTCCCTGTTGACGGCGGTCATTATTTTGGGCGGTATATTTACCGGCTGGTTTACCGCAACGGAAAGCGGTGCGATTGCCTGCCTGTATGCTTTTATCCTTACCTTCTTTATTTACCGGGATATTCCGCTGAAGCGTATGACCGTTATATTGAAGAGAACTTTCCGAACGGTATCTATGGTGCTGTTCCTGATCGCTGCCTCTGCTGCCTTCAGCTGGGTTCTTGCCTATTTACAGGTGCCGGGCATGATTACGGATTGGATGCTGAACATCTCAGACAATCCGATTATTATTCTGCTTATCATCAATATCGTCCTGCTGCTGCTCGGGGCGCCGATGGATATGGCACCACTGATCCTGATTATGACGCCGATCCTGCTTCCGGTTGTTACATCGATTGGGATGGACCCTGTTCATTTTGGCATCATCCTTATGTTGAACCTTGGCATTGGGCTGCTGACCCCTCCGGTTGGAACCGTTCTGTTTGTGGGTGCGGCCATCGGCAACATCTCCATATCACAAGCAACCAAAGCGATGATGCCTTTCTTCTACGTATTATGTATCGTCCTGCTTATCCTGACCTATATACCGGGAATTGTGATGTGGCTGCCCAATATGGTCCAATAGCTATATGTAATTGGAACTATTTATATGATTCTAACAATGTATGCGCTTTCCTAAGAGGAAGGCCGTATCGTATAATTCAAAAATAGAGGAGCGAACCTGTTATGAACAAAGGAAAATGGGGATCTATTCTAGCCGTTTCTATGTTTGCTATCATGCTTGCTAGCTGCAGTTCTAATACGAAAGAAACGATCGATAGCACGAATTCGGGAGGCAGCGCCGCCGAAGGGCCTAAGTATACGTTCCGTTTGGCAGATACACATCCGGAGGGTTATCCGACAGTAGTAGGCGACCGGAAGTTTGCCGAGCTGGTGAATGAAAAGTCTGGAGGCCGAATCAAAGTTGAAGTATTCCCTTCGTCTCAGCTGGGTGAAGAGAAAGCGGTTATTGAGCAGGTTCAGCTTGGTGCGATTGAGCTTACACGTGTCAGCACAGGTGCGCTTGGCGGGTTTAACAAGGAATACGAAGTATTCAGTTTGCCATATATCTTCAATAGTGATGAGCATTTGTGGAAGTTTCTTGAGAGTGACAAAGGCAAAGAGCTGCTAGGCAGCCTGGAGTCTTCCCGCATGAAGGGTCTTGCGTATTACAGCTCTGGAGCTCGTAATTTCTACTCGACGAAGCCTCTTACCAGTATTGATGATATGAAGGGTCTTAAGGTGCGAGTCATTCAGAATAAAGTGAACATCGATCTGATGGAAGCACTTGGAGCCAATGCAACACCAATGGCTTATGGTGAGGTGTTTGGCGCTTTGCAGACGGGTGTCATCGATGCTGCAGAAAACAATTACCCAAGCTATGATACGTCCAACCACTATCAGCAGGCCAAAAACTTGATTCTGGATGAGCATCAGCGTGTACCGGAAGTGCTGCTTGTCAGCAAGATTACTTGGGATAAACTTTCCGATGCGGATAAAAAGATTATGAGCGAAGCCGCGCAGGAGTCAGTAGCGACACAACGCGCGGAGTGGGATCGATTCGAAAAGCAGTCGGAAGAGAAAATTAAGGCAGCTGGTGTCACTATTACCGAGATAACTGATTTTGCACCTTGGCAAGAAGCGGTGAAGCCGGTCATTGAGAAGTACCGTGCCGATTATAGCGATATTCTGGACGCGATCGAGAAAGCCGAGTAAATAAGGAAGAGAGGCTGACTCCCGGTTTCCTTCTGATAGGTTGGATTTGGCGACGCGTCAATTCAGGGGGACCGGGTATGCGCCTGTAACAAGCTTACCGATTAGGGCAGACACTGCATAAACTGCTGTTTTTGAAAGACCGGCCGCTTGCGGTCAAGCTGCTTGTATTCTTGGCCTTGCTTGTTGTTGTGCCTTTGACGGTTGTGGGGCTGATCTCTTATAGCAACTCCTCTGCGGGTCTAAAGGATGCTGCCAGCCGCAGCAGCTGGCAAATTATTGAGCAGGTGAAATCGCATATTGAATATTACATCCGTGATTTCGAGATTGATTCCATTAAGCTGCTCAATCAGCCTGAGATGAAGATGATGCTTTTGGCAGACAGCACGGATAAGCTTCAAACCTTTCGTCCGTCCATTATGCAGCATTTCAAGGATATTGCTTATTCGCGCCCGGATATTTCCCGAATTACATTGCTGATAGAGAATAGAGCAGTCTTTGATACCGGGAACGATATGGATATGCAGCTTGCTGCCAAGCTGGGGCAGGAGCCTTGGTATGATACCGTTCCGATGAATGGTGATATTAAGCTGATCAGTCGTCTGTCCAGCCGAGGTGATAGTGCTGCAGAGCCGGTTATTTCGATCGTAAAGCGCATTATTGATTCAAGGACGCTGGAGCCGGTCGGCATGTTAATTATGGATATCAACTTCAAACGGATTCAGGAAATCGCCTATAACGTCACCGTTGGCCGTTCGGGCTATATGGCAATTGTAGACGAGAACGGGAAGTACATTTATCACCCGGATCCGTCCATGATTGGCAGTAAGGCAGATTTTCGTTACGCGGATTGGATGCTGCAGCAGGATGATGGTTATTTCCAAAGCGGGAAAGGGCCGTTTTATACATTTAACCGCTCCTCCTATTTGAATTGGCATCTTGTAACGGTTATGCCTAATGAGGAGCTTAATCGGGGCGTCGCTTATATTGGGCGTACAATTTTGCTTACTGTACTGATTACTTTGGTTATGGCTTATTTGCTGGCAGCTGCCTTTGCTGCAAGTATCGTTGCTCCGATCCGTAAGCTGCAGTTTTTCATGAAGCGCGTGAAGGATGGTAATTTCGCGGAGCGGGCAAAGGTCGAGTCAAAGGACGAGATTGGTATTCTAACCAATGACTTTAACCAGATGGTCGAGAAGGTGGAACAGCTGATGAAGGAGATCTACACCTCCGAGCTGCGGGAAGCAGATCTGTCGCTTAGGCAAAAGGAAATGGAGCTGAAGGTGCTCCAATCGCAGGTGAATCCCCATTTTCTATACAATGCGCTGGAAACGGTGCGTGGGATGGCGCTTGAACAAGGGATAACGGATATTTCCAAGCTTGTGACCTCGCTTGCGAAGATGCTCCGCTACAACTTGAGTCATGCCTCTCCAATTGTGACCCTTCGTGAAGAGCTGGCCATTTGCTGCATGTATCTGGATATTCAGAAGTTCCGTTTCGAGGAAAAACTGCACTACTGCATTAATGTTCCTGATGAGGCACTTGAACAATACATTCCCAAGTTCTCGCTGCAGCCGCTTGTTGAGAATTGTGTCATTCATGGCACGGAAACGGGCACTTCCAGAGTGATGATTACGATATCCGCTGTCTTGAACGGTTCTGATTATAAGGTTACGGTGGCTGATACGGGATCAGGTATAAAGCCTGATCACTTAAAGCTTATCGAGCGGGACTTAGGGGAGAAGGAGCTGTCGACCGACGGGGCACATATCGGCATTATTAACGTCCACCGCCGCATGATGCATTTATTTGGGGAACGGTACGGATTACGCCTTGCAAGCCAAGCGGGGACAGGGACTACCGTTACGATCACTTTGCCGCTGAAGGAGGCATGTAGCCATGACGCAATCTCCGTATAAAGTATTGGTGGTCGAGGATGAACGTTGGGTAAGAGTTGTCTTGCGGGAGGTGCTCCGCGAGACAGAGCTGCCCTTTCAAATTGTACAGGAATGTACCAATGGCCTGGAGGCTCTCGACTGGCTGCAGGGACATACGGTCGATATGGTACTGGCTGATGTTAAGATGCCTGTTATGGATGGCGTCTCCTTTATCGAACGGCTTGCCGATTTAAAGAATAGACCTCCTGTTGTTTTCATAAGCGGTTATGATGATTTTCATGCCGCACGTAAGGCGCTTCGCTGCGGAGTGATCGATTATTTGATGAAGCCGGTCGAGGTTGAAGAGATGGCGAAGACGCTTGGCAAATGGATGGAGGAGCAGGAACGGAAGCAGGAGACTTTACAGGGAACAAGCGCCGTAAGCATGGAAGAAGGCCAAAGCGAAATTATGGAGCGGGTACTTCAGCTGATTCATGAGCGTCCTGGACATGTCAGCCTGGCTGAACTTGCAAGTCAAGTTCATATGAATGCCAGTTATTTAAGCCAATATTTTAAGCAGCATACCGGACGGAACTTTACCGATTACGTTGCCGGCCTTCGGATGGAAGAGGCGAAGATGCTTGTCGCCCGCACCTCGCTCCGTATTTCGGAAATTGCGGAGAGGCTAGGGTACAGTGACATTGCTTATTTCAGCAGCACCTTCAAAAGAACAACCGGAAAAAGCCCGCTTGATTTCCGCAAGCAGGAGCTATTGCAGCGGAGCATCTTATGAGTTCAGCTCAATCGAACTTGGACGGCGGCACGTTATAGTATTTTTTGAAAGCTTTTGAGAACGTGAATGGATCAGGATAACCAAGAAAGCCTGCGATTTGCTGGACGGTGTATTTCTTTTGGTAGAGATAATCGCGGGCTTGGTTCATCTTGATCTGATAGATATATTGCCCCGGCGTGATGCCGAGGGCTTTTTTGAAATACGAGATAAAATATTTCTCCGAGATCCCTGCAAGTGCAGCAAGCTCACTCATCTTGATTGATTTATTCAAATGGTCATAGATGTATTGGAAGATGGGCTGCAGAACATCGAGAGATCCTTCAGACTTCCTCAGCTTTCTCCCGTTCAGGAAAGAGCCGGTATATTGGCCATGCCCGTGGAGTTCAATGATTTTGGCAATTACGGCTAATAGGCTGGCCTTCAGATATAAGCGGTTCCCCGAGTGCTGCTTCTCCATTTGAGCAAATGATTTGTTGAACAGATTTGCTTCCTCGGATATGAGTCCGTAAGGAATAATTCCAGACAACGGATAGTCATTTAAGATCCGCTGCTGCGCGCCAATGCCATAATCGAAATGAACATAGACCAGATGGCATCCCTTTTCGGAGGAGGCTATATATGGGATATGGGGGTAAAAGAAGATGACATCTCCCTGTCTCGCCGTATGTTCAATCCCTGCGATCTGAATCTTGGCCGTGCCGGATTGAATAAACCAAATATCATAATCGGTATGTGCCTTATGCTCGATCCAATCCCCGCTATGCTCTTCCCCTCGGCATGATTTCATGCGCAGCGTAATAAATTCAGACAGCTCGTTAAATAGCTCCATATCTATGTCCGGCATGTCATTGAACCTCCACTATCAGACATCATTTGTTTTCGTTCATTATATCAACGGGTTTGAAGCCCATCAATCTTCTTACTATTTGACATGTTTGTGGAACTATCACATATTCTGCTTTTTATAGGCTTCTCTATAATGAGGGTATATCCGAAATAGGAGGGCTTAATGTGAGCGATTCGAAAGTGTTGCAGCCAAAAGTAGTAGTTATCGGAGCAGGCAGTTTGTTTTTCGGCCGTCAGTCGATTTGGCAGATGGTTCATTCCCCTTATTTGAACAACGGGACTTTAACTCTAGTGGATACAAACGAAGAAAAGCTGGCTAAATTGGTCAAACTCGCCGAAATGGTAGCGCGTGAGAATCAGGTGCCTCTGAAGATAGAAGGGTCAACGAATCGAAGAGATGTGCTGAAGGGGGCGGACTTTGTTGTTCTCAGCTTTGCGGAAGATACAGTGAAGTATCGCGGCATCGATTGTGAGATTTCCTTGAAATACAGCATTCGCATGTGCTCAGGTGATACGATTGGTCCTGGCGGGATTTTCCGAGCAATGAGAGAATTACCGGTTATTATGGAATGTGCAAAAGATATCGAAGAGCTATGTCCGGATGCCTGGGTGATCAATTATATTAATCCTTCTACTGTTCATGGGATGGCTCTGAGTCGTTATGCGCCAAACCTGAAGACGTTTGCGCTTTGCGACAGCCATCATATGCCTCATAAAAAAGCCTACTACGCGGTTCGAGCGGGCATTATTCAAGACCCAAGTGAGTTTACAGAGGAGATCGACCGTAAATTCGACTTCCGTATAGCCGGGGTTAATCATTTCACTTGGCTGCTGAAGGCGGAATATGACGGGAAGGACTTCATGCCCACGATCGCCGCTTCGCTTAAGAAATCAGCAGGAACGGAAAACAATGGCGGAGATACAGGTGCCAAGGCGCTTCATAACGATGCCATTAGCTACGAGCTTTATGATATTTTTGGCATTATTCCGACCTGTACAGCGCACACCAAAGAATACGTCAGATACTGGCAGGGGCTTGGCGTGACGAAGGATGCGATTCCGCCATTATCGATCTGGGAGACAGAGGATCGCTACAAGCGTCATGAGGAAATGTGGCAGCAGGTCGATGACTTTATTTCCGGGAAGCTCCCTATTAACAGCTATATGGGAAGCTTTGGTCCCGATCATGCGACGGATATTATTGAGAATATGGTGGGGAACCTGGGCAAAAGATTCTTCATAAATACACTCAACAGCGGCGCTGTAACGAACATGAACGATGATTCGTTCCTGGAGCTGTTAAGCGAGGTCAGCATGGACGGCATCAAGCCGCTTCATGTGGGAGAAATGCCGCGTGGTATTCGAGGCATGCAGGAGCTTGTACTCGACACGCATGAACTGACAGCTGAGGCGGTTGTGGAACGGAGCTTCATCAAGCTGCGCAGGGCGATGATGACCGACCCGCTTGTGAATTCCATCCATGATGCAGATATGATTATTAAGGAGCTGCTAGAGCAGGAACAAGAGAGGATCCCAAAAGACTGGTATGAATAATAGATAAGCCCGGACTTCCTGATGGAAAGCCGGGCTCTTTCATTCGGAAATCAAATAACCCGGCAAAAAAAAGTCTATTGTGTCTTCGTTAAGACACGGCGTATAGTCCAGTTAGAATGGATTGAACAGGACATCTAGGGAAGGGACGAATTCACGGTATGAGCATGAAAGAAATTCACGCAAGAGGGCTTGAAATTGATCCTCGCACACGGACCTATTTGGAGCCAACATGACTAATTTGGAGCACCGGCTGTGGAGAAACTTCTGAGGTTATCAATCCGCTCAGCAGCATGATTTCTCGCTCGTACACTGGATACCACGGCTCGACCCCTTAAATCCGGAGTATCTCCGACCAAATAACGAATTTACGTAGCCATGCTCATTATTTCAGCAATTTACATGGCTCTATAGAACATACTTCGATCCTCCA